>JAGXFI010000058.1 GCA_024637305.1 Sulfitobacter sp. | reverse complement strand
GGGTGCGGTCCCGCTTCATATTGACGATGGCTGCCAACAACCTCGCCCGACTGCCTCGGTTGCTGGCCGCATGAAGGCAAATAACCCAAAGCAGGCGGAAATACCCTCGCGCCAACTGGCAGGACGCGAAATGCAGTCATTGACTGCAGCGGGAAACCATTCCCGCTTTTGGACTATTTCCGCAGCCTGCTAGGTCCTTCGGTAAGCGTTCATCTCCATTTTCGCCGTGAGTGCGCGAAACGCTGAATGGTGCGCATTAGGGCCTTGACCGCCAGCCTGCTCAACGTGAAACTCGGCCAAAGATTGGTAAACAAACATGACCAATAGCAGGAGCGCACGCCATGCCCGCCATCACCAATATCGGGGATCTCAAACGGATCTATGAACGGCGCGTGCCGCGTATGTTCTTTGACTACACCGAAAGCGGCAGCTGGACCGAACAGACATTTCGCGAGAATACGTCGGATTTCGACCAGATCCGCCTGCGCCAGCGCGTAGCGGTCGATATGTCGGGACGCTCCACCAAGACGCAGATGATCGGGCAGGATGTCGCGATGCCCGTGGCCCTCGCCCCGGTCGGGCTGACCGGGATGCAGCACGCCGACGGCGAGATAAAGGCAGCCCGCGCCGCCGAAGCCTTTGGGGTGCCTTTCACATTGTCGACCATGTCCATCAACTCCATCGAGGACGTGGCGGAGGCGACGATGAAACCCTTCTGGTTTCAGCTCTACACGATGCGAGACGGAGACTATGTGGCCCGGCTGATCGAACGCGCGCGTGCAGCGAAATGTTCGGCACTGGTCATCACGCTGGACCTGCAAATTCTCGGACAACGGCACAAGGACATCAAGAACGGTCTGTCCGCCCCGCCAAAACTGACGCCGAGATCCATCGCGAACCTTGCCACCAAATGGCGCTGGGGTATCGGCATGCTGGGGGCCAAACGCCGCACCTTCGGCAATATCGTGGGCCACGTTAGCAACATCAGCGATGCTTCCAACCTCAGCGCATGGACGGCGGAACAGTTCGATCCGACGCTCGATTGGAACAAGATCGCCAAGCTCAAGGAGCAATGGGGCGGCAAGGTGATCCTCAAAGGGATCCTGGACGCAGAAGACGCGAAAATGGCGCTCAAGGTTGGTGCGGATGCAATCATCGTGTCCAACCATGGCGGGCGGCAACTCGACGGTGCACTCAGTTCCATCCGCGTTTTGCCGTCGATCCTCGATGCCGTCGGCGACCAGGTGGAAGTGCACCTTGATAGCGGTATAAGGTCCGGTCAGGACGTGCTCAAAGCCATGGCGATGGGTGCCAAAGGAACCTATATCGGGCGCGCCTTCATCTACGGGTTGGGGGCGATGGGTCAGGAAGGGGTCACAAAATCGCTTGAGGTGATCCACAAAGAGCTGGACACCACTATGGCGCTCTGCGGCGAGACCTCCATCGAGCGTTTGGGTAAACACAATCTGCTGATCCCGCAGGATTTTGAGGGACGCTGGCAGGCTTGATCCCAGATGCCGGTCTGCACCGGACTTGATCTGACCTCCGGTGCGCGCGCCATTGCCGGAACGACCACGATGGACTGCGCTGCCAGATAGGCAAGCCGCACTTTGGCTCTTTTCACCAAGGCTATTCCCGTCTATACGCGCGACTTCACGCGGGGATACAGCCTTGGAGGATTCCCGCCCTAACACATTGGAGAATAACATGGCCGGAGAGATTCCAGATCTTGAAGCCCAGGTACGGACGGGGACAGGCAAGGGCGCCGCTCGTCAGGCACGCCGCGACGGCATGGTACCGGGGATCGTTTTCGGGGGCGATAACGACCCGCTGCCGATCAACATCCCTTTCAACAAACTGCTGACAATGCTGCGCGCTGGCCGATTCAGATCGACCCTGTTCAACCTCAAGGTTGAAGGCCACGATGACGTGCGCGTCATTTGCCGCGACGTTCAGCGCCATGTGGTCAAGGATCTGCCGGTCCACCTCGACCTGATGCGCCTCAAGCGCACGACCAAAATCAACCTGTTCATCAACGTTGAAGTCACTGGCGAAGAAGAAAGCCCCGGCCTCAAGAAGGGCGGCACCCTGAACCTGGTCCGTCCCGAAGTCGAACTGGTCGTCACAGCCGCCGACATCCCGGAGAGCATTACGGTTGACGTGTCCGAACTGGAAATCGGTGACAACGCGACGATTTCGAGCGTCAAACTGCCAGCGGGTGCCAAGCCCGTGATCGACCGCGACTTCGTGATCGCACAGATCTCTGCCCCATCGGCACTGAAAAGTGCGGATGACGCTGACGACGGCGAGGATACCGCAGCCGACGATGTGCCCACATCCGAAATGGGTCCCCCGGATGGCGAGCAAGCTGACAATTGATACCGTTCCATGGTGTCAAGATCACGTTACGGGGTCGCCAATGGCGGCCCCGTTTTCGTTCCATGCAGCCCATCTGCTTTGCTGGACCCTTGGACGCGCGCGCTCTAGTATGAAGCGCAACCAGCGGAGACGCCCATGAAACTCATCGTCGGACTCGGCAATCCCGGGGCCAAATACGCCCATAATCGTCACAATATCGGTTTCATGGCGCTGGACCGCATCGCTGCGGACCACGGGTTCGACGCGTGGAAGGGCAAGCATCAGGGAAGCGTGAACGAAGGCCGCTTTGGCTCAGTTCGGGCGGTGCTGCTCAAGCCGGAAACTTTCATGAACAACTCGGGCCAGTCGGTCCAGTCGGCCATGCGGTTCTACAAGCTGGAGCCGGAAGACGTGATCGTGCTGCATGACGAAATCGACCTCGCCCCCGGCAAGGTCAAGTTCAAGATCGGTGGTGGCCATGCCGGCCATAATGGGCTTCGTTCCATCCATCAGCACATCGGGCCGGAGTTTGCCCGCGTCCGTCTTGGCGTCGGACACCCCGGTCACAAGGACCGCGTGCCAAGCTATGTTCTGCACGACTTTGCCAAAGCGGACGACGCATGGTTGGATGAAGTTCTGCGCGGCGTTTCTGACGGTGCGCCCGATCTGGCACAGGGCGATGGGGCCAAATTCATGAACGCTGTCTCCCTGCGGATTGCGCCGCCCCGGCCCAGCACAGGGACCAAAGGCCCTTCCTCACCCGCAGTCGCGCAAACACCTGCACCTGACAACCGCACGTCCCTGCAAAGGCTGATGGACCGTTTCAAGTGACTATCAAAACAGTCTTTCAAAGCCTGTCCATTGCCTGCGGTAATCTCGAGCGGCTTGTGTTTAATTAACGAATGGGGGGAAATAGCGTGCGTAAGATACTGAAATGGGGGGCCCGGATTGTTCTTGTGCTGGTACTGGCCGCCATCGCGGTGGGGCTGTGGAAGCGCGAAGAAATTGTCCGTCTGCTCGCTGTTAACTCGCTGTTCTCCGAAGAGAAGATCGTCGGCAACTTCAGCCACATGGACGCGGCTTTCCTGACGACACCGGTGTCGCGCGGCAATGGGGCCACGTCACCCCTGCCCTACGGTACGGAATTCACCTTGCCCGCCACTGTCGAAGACTGGATCGAAATGCGGGACGTGACGTCGCTGATCGTCCTGAAAGACGGTCAGATCGTCTACGAAAACTATTTTCTCGGGACCACCGCCGCAGACAAACGGATCAGCTGGTCTGTCGCCAAAAGCTATCTGTCCGCGCTCATCGGGATCCTTTTGGAAGAAGGCAAGATCACCTCGATCGACGATCCGGTCACGCAATATGCTACCGCACTGCGCGACGGGGCCTACGAAGGCGCGACGATCCGCAATGTTCTCAATATGGCAAGCGGCGTCACCTTCAACGAGGAATATCTTGACTACGATTCCGACATCAATCGGATGGGCCGCATTCTGGCACTGGGTGGCAAGATGGATGATTTCACCGCCAACCTGACCGAGACTTTCGTCGAGCCCGGCACCGATTGGCAATATGTCTCGATCGACACGCATGTCTTGTCGATGGTCGTGCGCGGAGCGACAGGTCGCAGCATACCCGATCTGCTGAGCGAAAAGGTGATATCCCCCATGGGTCTGGAACACGAACCCTATTATCTGGTCGATGGCACCGGCACCGCCTTTGTCCTTGGTGGATTGAACATAACCACGCGCGATTACGCCCGCTTTGGCCAGATGTATCTGCAAGAAGGTCGCTGGAACGGCAAACAGATCGTGCCCGCAGATTGGGTCGCCGCATCGACCAAGCCAACCGCCCCGACCGGAGCGGACGAAACGCTATACGGCTATCATTGGTGGATCCCGCAGGGATCTGAGGATGGTCAGTTCATGGCGCGGGGGATCTATGGCCAATACATCTACATCGACCAGCAGAACGGCGTGGTTATCGTTACCACTGCTGCCGACCGAAAATTCCGCGAGGCTGGCGTGGCGGACCGGAATGTGGAAATATTCCGTTTGATATCAAACGCATTGTGAGGTGACCATGGAACCGGAAGACAGCATCAACGTGGACGGTGACCCCTTGGCCATCTGCGGCACCGACCCGCTTACCGGCTTTTTCCGCGACGGCCACTGCAACACCTGCGCGCAAGATCAAGGCAGCCACACGGTCTGTGCAATCATGACAGCTGAGTTTCTGGCCTATTCCAAATATGTCGGAAACGACCTCAGCACTCCCCGCCCCGAATTCGGCTTTGCCGGTCTGAAACCCGGCGATCCCTGGTGCCTTTGCGCCAGTCGCTTTCTACAGGCCGCCGATGAAGGCTGTGCGCCGAAAGTGCGCCTTGCGGCGACACATCGGCGAGCGCTCGATATCGTCTCGGTGGAGATATTGCACGCGCATGCCATCGACAAAGGCGACGGTTAGCAATCGACGAAAAAGCCTCCGTTCAAAATGAAACGGAGGCTGAAGGGTTAACATGGCTGTCGGCAAAGAGAGAACCGTCCTGCGGCTTCAGCCGAACTGGCCCATCTCAAAGCCAAGTGCCTTTGCAACGGTAAAGATGTCCTTGTCCCCGCGCCCGCACATGTTCATGCACAGAATGTGATCCTTCGGCATATCCGGCGCGATCTTCATCACATGCGCCAATGCGTGTGAAGGCTCCAGCGCGGGGATAATTCCTTCAAGCTCGCAACAAAGCTGGAACGCCTCAAGCGCCTCGCGGTCGGTGATGGACACATATTGCGCGCGCCCGATATCATGCAACCACGCATGTTCAGGTCCGATGCCCGGATAATCGAGACCGGCCGAGATGCTGAACCCTTCGAGGATCTGGCCGTCGTCATCCTGCAAGAGATAGGTGCGGTTGCCATGCAGCACGCCGGGGCGACCGCCGGTCAGCGAGGCGCAATGTTCCATCTTGGCGTTGACGCCTTTGCCACCGGCCTCGACGCCGATGATGTTTACTTCCTTATCATCAAGGAATGGATAGAAGAGGCCCATCGCGTTCGACCCGCCGCCAATTGCGGCGATCAGGGTATCGGGCAGACGCCCCTCCGCAGCAGTCATCTGTTCGCGAACTTCCTTGCCGATGATGCTTTGAAAATCGCGCACCATCGCCGGATAGGGGTGCGGGCCGGCAACTGTCCCGATGCAATAGAAAGTGTCGCGCACATTGGTGACCCAATCGCGCAGCGCGTCATTCATGGCGTCCTTCAACGTACCTCGACCGCTTGTCACCGGAATGACTTCGGCACCTAAAAGGCGCATGCGAAATACGTTGGGGGCCTGACGTTCCACGTCATGCGCGCCCATGTAGACAACGCATTGCAGGCCGAATTTGGCGCAAACGGTCGCTGTCGCCACGCCGTGCTGGCCTGCACCGGTCTCAGCAATGATGCGTTTCTTGCCCATGCGACGGGCCAGGATGATCTGTCCCAGCACATTGTTGATCTTGTGCGCGCCGGTGTGGTTCAGCTCGTCACGCTTCATGTAAACCTTGGCACCGCCCAGATGATCGGTCATCCGCTCCGCGAAGTACAAAGGGCTGGGGCGACCCACATAATGGGTCCACAGGTGATGCATCTCCGCCCAGAAGCTGTCATCCGTCTTGGCCTTCTCGTACTGCCCTTCCAGTTCGAGGATCAGTGGCATCAGCGTCTCGGAGACAAAGCGCCCTCCGAAATCGCCAAAGCGCCCGTTCTCGTCCGGACCGGTCATAAAGCTGTTGAAAAGATCATTCGCCATGCTGGATCCCCTTGACACGTTAGGCCTCTGTGTCACGAAAAAACCAACCGAACGCAAGCCCGAGCGGTTCCATTTTTGGCCCAGATGGCTATTGGTCGCACACGTGCGACCCTATCCGACCGCAGCAGCGACAAATGACGCAATCAACGCTGGATCCTTGAAGCCCGGGGCACTCTCCACCCCGGAAGATACGTCAACCTGCCGAGCACCGGTGCGCGCGACGGCTTCGGCCACATTCGCCGCAGTCAGCCCGCCTGCAAGCATCCACGGGCACGCCCAGCGACGACCCGCGATCAGCCGCCAGTCAAAGATCAGGCCGTTCCCGCCCGGCAAGTCCGCGCCCTCGGGAGGTTTGGCATCCACAAGCAACTGATCCGCAACCTTGCTGTAGGCATCCAGGGCGGCCAGATCATCCGGTCCCGCCACGCCGACGGCTTTCATCACCGGCAACCCATAGCGCGCCTGCACTGCGGCCACACGCTCGACGCTTTCGTTGCCATGAAGCTGAAGCATGTCGATCGGCACCTGCGCGAGCAGCGCGTCAAGCATGGCGTCATCTGCATTGACCGTCAGCGCGACCTTGCAAATTCCGACAGGCACCTCAGCCGCCATTGTCGCTGCCTGCGACAGTTCCACATGGCGTGGCGATTTAGGAAAACAGACAAAGCCGACATAACGCGCGCCCGCGTCCACTGCGGCCTTCACGCCAACAGCATCGGTCAATCCGCATATCTTTACAGCAATTTTTCCGGCCATCTCAGCTTGGCTGATCTAGAAGGGCGAGAACCTCGTCCTTGCCTTCGTGCTTCTCGGCCTTCAGCCGCGCCACTTCACGCTCCAGCCGGCGCATCTCTCGGGCCTGACGCGCCGCCTCGGCGCGCTGGCCGTATTCACGGATCCACTCCCACACGAAACCGACCAGCAATCCTGAAACGATGCTGCCAAGGATCACCAGGAACAACGGCATTTCGATTTGCGGGTTCAGTGCGAACCAGCCCGACACCTCATCAGGCAGGACTTTCAAAGGCACAATGGCACGGTTCGCCAAAGCGATGGAAATCAGCGCCAGCGCGAAGATGGCGATGCAAAAGTAACGTACGTAGCGCATTAGCTTTTCCCGTTAAGCCGGTCTCTGAGCAGCTTGCCTGTCTTGAAGAACGGCACGTGTTTCTCTTCAACGTGAACTGTTTCACCCGTACGCGGGTTCCGCCCGACGCGGGCGTCCCGTTTCTTGACCGAGAATGCACCAAATCCGCGCAACTCGACCCGGTCGCCACTGGACATGGCACCGGTGATCTCATCGAATATGGTATTCACGATCCGCTCCACGTCCCGTTGGTAGAGATGTGGATTGTCGTCTGCGATCTTCTGGATCAATTCTGACCGGATCATTGCGTTGTTCCCCCGAGATATTTTTTTATTTGTCAGCTTGGAGACTATAGGAAAGAATATGGCGTTCGGGAATAGACCTGTGCGGCATCGACAACCCTTTTGACGCCAGAACACCCTGTTTTTTTGGCAACTTTTGGTTGCTTCGTGCTGCGATCACCATTTGTACGTGAATACACGAAACCGGCACACGCCCCGCGCCACCCCCGATTCGCACGAAAAAACCCCGCAGTTTCCTGCGGGGTTCTGTATCACTCTACGCTAAACGTAAGGATGCGTTCAGTCGTCGCCCTTGAGGGCGGCACCCAGGATGTCGCCCAGCGATGCGCCGGAATCCGACGACCCGTACTGCTCGACTGCTTCCTTTTCTTCGGCGATTTCACGCGCCTTGATGGAAACGCCCAGACGATGTGCCTTGGTGTCCACATTGGTGATGCGCACGTCGACCTTGTCACCGACCGAGAAACGCTCGGGGCGCTGTTCGGCACGGTCGCGCGAAAGATCGGAGCGGCGTATGAAGGATTTCATACCCTCGTATTCCACTTCGATCCCGCCATCCTCGATGGATGTCACGGTCACGGTCACGATGGAGCCGCGCTTCACGCCGCCAACGGCCTCGGCGAACTTGTCGCCGCCCACGCCTTTGATCGACAGGGAAATGCGCTCTTTCTCGACGTCCACTTCGGACACGACCGCTTGCACGATGTCGCCCTTGCGGTAATCCTGGATCGCCTCTTCGCCACGCTGGTCCCAGCTGAGGTCGGAGAGGTGCACCATACCGTCGATGTCGCCGGGCAGGCCCACGAACAGACCGAATTCGGTGATGTTCTTGACTTCACCTTCAACTTCGGTGCCCTCGGGGTGCGTTTCAGCGAACACTTCCCATGGGTTGCGCATGGTCTGCTTGAGGCCCAGCGAAACGCGGCGCTTGGCACCGTCGATTTCCAGAACCATGACTTCGACTTCCTGAGAGGTCGACACGATCTTGCCGGGATGCACGTTCTTCTTGGTCCAGGACATTTCCGAGACGTGAACCAGACCTTCGACGCCGGGCTCGAGTTCGACAAACGCACCGTAATCGGTGATGTTGGTCACGCGACCTGTGTGCGAGGATTCCAGTGGATATTTCGCCGCCACGAGATCCCAAGGATCTTCCTGAAGCTGCTTCATGCCCAGAGAAATGCGATGCGTCTCTTTGTTGATCTTGATGACCTGCACCTTGATCGTCTCACCAATGGC
Organism: Sulfitobacter sp.; assembly: GCA_024637305.1. Taxonomy (GTDB): domain Bacteria; phylum Pseudomonadota; class Alphaproteobacteria; order Rhodobacterales; family Rhodobacteraceae; genus Sulfitobacter. Next base: position 2,620 of record JAGXFI010000058.1, on the reverse strand, counting down.
GAGGATTTCGGATGGGTGGTTCACACGGCGCCATGCCATGTCGGTGACGTGCAGCAGCCCGTCAACACCGCCCAGATCGACGAACGCACCATATTCGGTGATGTTCTTGACCACGCCGTCGACTTCCTGACCTTCGGTGAGGTTGCCGATGACTTCGGCGCGCTGTTCGGCACGTGATTCTTCGAGTATCGCACGGCGCGATACAACGATGTTACCACGGCGACGGTCCATTTTGAGAACCTGGAACGGCTGCTTGAGACCCATCAAAGGACCGGCATCGCGCACGGGACGCACGTCGACCTGGGAGCCCGGCAGGAACGCGACAGCGCCGCCAAGATCCACGGTAAAACCACCTTTGACACGGCCAAAGATCGCGCCTTCGACACGCTCTTCTGCGGCATAGGCTTTTTCCAGACGGTCCCACGCTTCTTCGCGGCGCGCCATCTCGCGTGAGATAACGGCCTCACCGCGGGAGTTCTCGACCTGGCGAAGGAACACTTCGACTTCGTCGCCAACTTGGATTTTGGGGGACTCGCCGGGATCGGCAAATTCTTTCAACTCGACGCGGCCTTCCATCTTGTAGCCGACATCGATAATGGCCTGGCCCGCTTCGATTGCGATCACCTTGCCTTTGACGACAGACCCTTCTTCGGGTGTGTCCATCTCGAAGCTTTCATTCAAGAGTGCTTCAAACTCGTCCATCATATTTGCCATGTGGCGCTGTTTTCCTAATCTACATTTGTTTCCGGCCGTGCGGTTGTCTCCGCCGGTCTTGGGGTTGAGTTGGTCGTCGTGGCGTTGCCGCGCTTTATAGGGCGTGGCATCCGGTGCGGAAAAGAAAGAGGGCCGGAATAAACCCGACCCCGCCTGAGATATCGCGCCCGAAGCTGTATCCGCCCCTTAGACGACGCTGGCTATAGGTCAAATTCCGACCTTTCGCAAGGCTTGATTGAAAACCGCCCCCAGATGCGCGGATATCCGGTCATGGCTTGCGATTTTACGGTGGCGGGCATCCTTGCTGTCCAATTGCCGGGGCGTGATGCCCGAAATGCGCCCGTCAGCCCCGCGATGCTATTCCAGCCTCGACAACGGCGATGGCGGCGGCGACCGCATCGGCAATGCTCATGGTGGAGGTGTCGATTTCTACGGCGTCATCGGCGGCCCGCAGGGGGGCATCGGCGCGCCCCATGTCGCGCGCATCGCGCGACCTGACGTCCTCCAGAACGCTGTCGTAGGTGTCGTCCATCCCCTTGGCAGAAAGCTCGGCAAAACGACGTTGCGCGCGGACCTCTGCGGTCGCTGTTATGAACAGCTTTACCGCCGCATCCGGGCAAATGACTGTCCCGATGTCGCGCCCGTCCAGCACCGCCCCTTCCGCCCGCTTGGCGAATGCGCGCTGGAATTCCACCAGTGCTGCGCGAACGGTGGGGATGACCGCAATTTCGCTGGCGGCTTGGGCAACCGCAGGGGTGCGCAATGTTTCGCTCTCAAGATCTTCCGGCACCAATGCGCGCGCCGCATACTGCGGATCAGCGCCAAGCAGAACCTGAGCGCCCACTGCGCGGTACAAAAGGCCGGTATCAAGGAGCGCAAAACCGAAATGCGTCGCCAAAGCCTTTGATATCGTCCCCTTGCCCGCAGCGGCAGGCCCGTCGACAGCTACTGTAAAACTCATGCAGGTCTCCTCCATGCCAGAGGGATCAAAGCCAGCAGGCAAATCGCCAGCGCGCCCCATTTTACCAGTGTAAACAGGCTGGCCGTAGTGACTGCCCGTTCGGTAATCATCTCCGGCCCCTGTTCAAGCAGACGCGCGACCAGCGCGTTCTCGGTATAATCCGCCCCAAGGTATATCGCGACAAGCACCAGCACAGCCAACCGGAATGCGCCGCGCCAGAGCGGCCTGAGCCAAAGCACCAGCGTCACGGCAAGGAGTGCTGGAAACAGCGTATCCGCAAAACGGAACGCCCCGAGATAAAACGCTGTCTGCTCTGCTTTCAAAACACCCAGATACGCCCTCGCGTCTGTCAGACCATAGCCCAAGACCCGGCCATCGAAAGCGCCACCCGCTTCGGTCCCGAGCCAGCCGACAGAAAACTGCACCAGCAGCAGAAAGAACGCTAACGAACATGCGGCAAGAATGCTCCGCAGTGTCATGTTTCTTCGCGCGAAACCAGCGCACCCAGACCAGTCATCAGTGGCTCGAAGATCGGAAAGGATGTGGCGATGGGTCCGCCGTCGTCGACCCTGACCGGCGCGCGCGATGCCATGCCCAAGATCAGGAACGACATCGCAATACGGTGGTCCAGATGGCTGACGCAAACGGCCCCTCCGGGCACTTCTCCATGGCCGCGCCCTGTGACGGTCAACCAATCCGGTCCGTCCTTGACCTCGATCCCATTGGCACGCAAGCCCACGGCCATCGCGTCGATCCGGTCGCTTTCCTTGACGCGCAGTTCCTTGACGCCGCGCATCACGGTCTGCCCTTGCGCAAAGGCCGCAACGACAGACAGCACGGGGTATTCGTCAATCATGCTCGCCGCCCGTTCCGGCGGCACCTCGATCCCCTTGAGTTCCGGCGAGAACCGCGCACGCAGATCCGCGACAGGTTCCCCGCCTTCCT
>JAGXFI010000057.1 GCA_024637305.1 Sulfitobacter sp. | reverse complement strand
ATTTCGATCTGTCGCCGAGGTGGATTCCAAGTGGATTCCCCCGTGAAGAAGCCAGTCGCTAGCAAAATGCTGCGCTGCGCCCCCCCGTATACGTTCAGGGACCGGGAGGAACCATGCCGGGGGAGGGCGTCGCACTTGCGGCAGATGGATCAACTCACCTTCTGGCGCAGCCAGGTCGCAAGTCCTGCGTCCAGAACCATTCGGGCGAGATGATTAGGGCCAACAAGTGTGACCCGGCCGTGCTCTGGTGCTGCGCCGACGTCGCCTGTGTGCCAAACGAAGAACATGCGATGCACGCCGTCCATTTGCGCCATCCGTTCCACGTAGTCGTTGAACTGTGCGGGTGTCGCACGCGACTTGACTTGCACGAACGCTCTCTCTTGGGTGGACGGCAAGACCAACTCGATGTCGACGGTATTTTGGACTCCGCCGGTTGCACCCGTGCGCTTCCAACCACTGGACGAGAAGACCAGATCGACCAGCAATTCGAAATCCTGCCAGGTCAGGAGCCCCATCAAGCGAGAGATTGCGGTGATCATTTGCGCCTCGGCCTGCATCGCAGCCTGAACCTGAGGTGTTACCTCGTCCCCCAACTTTCGAAGCAGATAATCTTCAGCTTCGACCGCGCATACAGTCCCGCGAAAACCTTGGACCTTCAGAAGGCGCCCCGATAGGCGTTCGTAAAACAGATCGTCGCCGCCAACTGTCCGCCCGTGCCAGCCGTCCACCGTTCCGCGTCGTTTGGTTCTGTCCTGGAGCAGTTCCACAGGACCCCTCGGTCTACACCAGTACATTCTCCCAGCATGGAATGTGATGAACAGAGAGGTTTCGGGCGCGGTGTAGAAAGTACGAACCTGGTTCATATCGCTGGTTAGCACAGCTTCGTTGCCACCACGGTGTGCCCGCCATGCCTCTCGAGCAGCTTCCCAATCTTCAGCAATGCATAGATCGTGTTGTAGCTCACGATACCCGAACCGCAGGACACCGTCGCGGATGGCTTCAGCCTCCCATTCACCACCACGGCCAAGTTTGATGTAGTGCGTGCTGGTCGCTTCGAGCCTTGGCATCAGTTCTCGTGCCCGGTTTTTGTTTCCCGTTCGACCAGGGTTGCAGATGCTGGATCGTAGCGGAAATTGACGATCGTCCGATCCTTGATACGTTCGACAGCCTCGTCGATCACAAAGAGCGGCACCATGAACCATTCTCGCGGGACGACAGGTCGACCGAAGCGATCAAAGATCTCCACATCAAACCTAGCAGGCTCGAATATCCTGTGAATCAAGTTCTCGAGTTTGGTCCGGTTGATGTTGAAGAGTTCATAGGTTGCAACAACTTCGACGTCGGCCAACAAAAACGTTGGCTGCAGCCGCGCGCCCGCGATCCGCTGTTTAACGCCAGTGTTGGTAACACCAATCTTGTGAACGAGTTCGCGGTGCGCGGCCACCATCGGATGATCGGATTTACTGCGCAGCACATAAATCGTACCGCTTGCCTCGTCGTCCTCTTGCGGCTTGTCAGAAAAAAGTGGCCCAGCAACTGGCTCTGTAATCCGCCGCCCGGCATCATCCTTGTTTAATGCGCGCTGAAGAGAACGCATGAGCATGTTGCTCTCCGTCCCATTGTCAAAAATTACCCTAAGCCGCGCATCCGTTCTTCCCTGCGCCGTGATCTCGATCTCGCCCATCTCGGCGACAAAAGCCTTCTGTCCACCGACGATGAAGAAGCGGCCGGCCTTGATCTCCGCTTTCAGTTCGAATGGACGAGCCGACCGAGCCCCCTGATCCAAGTCCTTCTGCACCTGCTCAAACAAAGGTTTGAAGGTGGCGAAGTCTTCGCAGCGTTCGCGATTGGCGATTTCCTCGGCGGCACGTTTTTCAGAACTCGACCGAACGTGGCGGAGTTCCGTAATGTCCGACAGATCGTCAACAACCCCCAGTTCCGCCAGCAAGGCATCATCGTCGAGGTCATCCACGTCGTCTTTCGTCGTCATCGCAAGACCGCTCAACAAGCCTTGATGATCGAGAGGCTCGACAAGGTCACGGCACTCGGGCAGCTGACAAATTCGGTCAAGCCGAACTGCATAGAGCCGTTCGAATATATCATGCCCGTCAAAATGTTGCGGTGCACGACCGTGCTCGACCACGAAGCGTTGGATGTCTTCAAAACCTGCAATTATCCGCTCTTGCAGAGGTGTGCGTGCGCCCACCCGCTTTGGTTCGACTTCCACCCCAAGTTCAGCCAACAGTGCGTCATCGTCGTCAGTAAAGTCAGCCATTTGCAGCTTCAGCCTTCATGCGTGCAAGGAATGCGACACCCTCTGCCATACGCTTCTCCCAAGCGTCCATCGAGGTAATTGACGGCAGGCGCCCACGCTCCTGCTTGAATTTCAGGGCACGCTTAGCAAGGTCCCGCGCCTCTTCAGGTGTCAGGATCACCTTCTTGGCGGAGATCACTTCCGCCACACGCTTGAGGCTTTCTTCGCTCATCGTTTTGGCAAGGATCGCATAGGCCTCACCGAAAGGATTGATGCGATCAATCAGGTCGATGTCCAGATCGCGCACATTCATGAACTTTCGGACACCATCAATTAGAGCCGTGTTGCCCGCCTTCTCGGCATCGCCCCCAGCGAGCGCCAGCTCTTTGGCCTTCTGAGTCAGGTTCAGTGCCGCAACAGCATGCTGGCGCACGGCTTCCTGATCGTGCTCGTCCATCTGCGGGTATTTGTCCTTCACGATCTTGCCCATTCGAACTTGCGTCAGTTCTTCAGGGACCATTTCGGAATCAAACAGACCGCGCTCTATCGACGTCTTGTCCTGGACAAAAGCTGTGATCACCTCGTTTAGGTCCTGCGTGCAGACGCGGTGTGCAAACTCACTCTTGGGCTCAGCCAGGCCTTTGATCTCAATCTGGAACTTGCCGCTGGCAGGGTTGAACCCGACATTGCATTTGGTTGGGTCATATCCCGCTTCACCATAGTCAAACCCGGGTTCCGCAGTGCTCGCCACAGTCTTGGGCTTGAATTCAAACCGCGGGGCCAGAACCTGTTCCATCAAAAGGCTGGCGGCAATCGCCTTAAGGGTATCGTTTACCGCCTCAGTCACCGCCCCTTCCGACGCATCGGGTTCGGCAATCAGGTTCGTGAATCGCGCGGTTTCCTTGCCCGGTGCGTCTCGGGTTGCGCGACCGATAATCTGGACGACCTCTGTCAGGCTTGCACGATAGCCCACAGTCAGGGCGTGTTCGCACCAGATCCAATCAAACCCCTCCTTCGCCATGCCCAGCGCGATGATGATGTCCACGTGGTCACGATTCATTTTCTGGGCCGGGTCTTTCAGCGCCGCTGAAACCTTCTCACGCCGTGGTCCTTCGTCATCGACCAGATCGGCAATCCTCAGCACTCTGCCATCCGGAACCTTGACCAATTGGAAGCCCGTCACTGGATCGGTGCCCTGCCATTCGCCAAGTGCATCTAGGATATGCTCCACTTCCCGATGCTTGTCCTTGGTGCTTTCGCGCGCGTTAACATTCGGGATGTGCAGGATGGTTTTCTGGGCCGCGTCCAGCACCCGCAGAATGTCGTCCACATAGGGGCCGTTATAGAAGAAATAGCCGATGTCGAGGTTCTTCAAGTGCTCATAGCCGTTAAGCTGTTCATAGTAGGTATAGGTCACCGTCTCGAACTTGGCTTCGTCGGTCGGCATCAGAACCGCCTCGGCGTCGCCGCGGAAATAGCTGCCGGTCATGGCAACGATATGGGCCCGATCTCGCGCCATGAAAGACCCAAGGTGGCCGCCCAGCTTGTTGTCGGGGTTGGCGCTGACATGGTGAAATTCGTCGATAGCGATCAGGCGATCGTCAAATGCCTCGACCCCGAACCGTTCGACCGCAAAGCGGAAGGTGGCGTGGGTGCACACCAGCACCTTGTCGCTGCTTTCCAGAAACGCCCCGACCGAATTCACCTTGCCACCATCCGTGCCCGGCGAGTTGCACAGGTTCCACCGCGGCTCGACCGTCCAGTCGGCCCAGAAGCCGAACTTCGACAACGGCTCGTCGGCAAAGCTGGACCCGATGGATTTTTCCGGCACCACGATGATCGCTTGTTTCAGTCCTTGATTGTGCAGCTTGTCCAGCGCGATGAACATCAGTGCCCGGCTTTTGCCCGACGCCGGAGGCGACTTGATCAGCAGATACTGCTCGCCCCGCTTCTCATAGGCGCGTTCCTGCATGACGCGCATGCCGAGTTCGTTGGATGTTGTCGAACTACCGTTCCGGGCATAGGTGACGGAGACGGAAGGGACAGATACAAGATTCATGTCAGCCACTAACGCCCAACCTTTTCAACAAGATTCTTCCAACTAAGCAATATGTTAGAGTTCGCACATAGCCACTTTCTGAGAACCTGCGCTTCACGAATGCCATCAATCATCTGGTCCCTTTGGTCACTGAAGTCCGCCTGATTATCGACAGGCTCAGTTGGAAACATCATGACTAGGCCCGGATTGGGTCGCGTCTTGGTTGGTGGCTTTGCAAAGAATTCCGCTCCAATCTGAGCAGTATCGCGCTTAAACCTTTCTTTCAGCTGTGGCAGCGCATGGCCCCAACCGGCAAAGGTTACAGCCACATAATTTGCTCGCCTTTCCAAACCGCGACCAAGTTCGTGAGCGAACCGTCGCGGTCGGACATCCTTAGGTAAGCTGGCAAAGCTTTTGTCCTGATCGTAGATCATCGATGTGCTTTCGCGGGGATTAGCAGGTTTCAGCATACTATTGCCGGGAAAAATCTCGGGGGCCAGTTCAGCTAGCAAACGGACATATTGAGCGTTAAAGTCGCCCACCACCTTATCCGGTATCGCGGTATACCCCCTGCGATGCTTGTTGATCGCCTGATCAAATAGCTCTGCCCGCAAGCGGAACCGTAATGCTGCCTCATTCCCAGCCTCGCTTTCGGCCTCGGCGAACCAATCTCGGATTTCTTCATAAGTTAAAACCAAATCGAACTTCGACGTGAAAACGACCTGCTGCTGGTGGTATCCAACGGGGCAAACGATGACCATTGACCTGCTGCGATAATCCGCAGCAAGCACGTCCAGCTCTTCGCGGTAGCTTTCGGCCTGGTCTGGCTGTTCGCTTGCGTTGATCTTGTTTTCAATCAACAACGCCGCCCTATGGCCACCCTTCAGGGTAATATCGACGAAGATATCTATTTCTCGCCGCGATCTGGTGCGCCGTTTGCTGTGCTTCACGTCCCAAGAGACAACCTTCTGATCAAAACCAGCTCGCACCGCCAGCCAAACCACGAAATCCCAGTTCGCGTAAAGCTCCTCGACCAACAAAAGATCTATGTCGCGTTCAGTGGCATGGGTGAGCGTGGGGATATAAACGTCGGTCATGCTCGGGCCTTTGGTTTGGCGGTCATCTTCGTGTACATCTCGAACAGCTTTTCCAGCCGTTCGGTGTCGTTCTTGAAGCGGCGGCCGATGTAGATGCGTTCGAGGGTCTCGTCGTTGCGGTCGTGGGCTTGCCTGAGGTTTTCGGGCATCTTTTCGGGGTCGTAGAGGTCGGCGATGGTGGCGGGGAAATGCGCCTCGCGGGCCAGGAGGATGTCTTCGGCACAGGCGGTCAGGTCGGCCTTGTTCTTTTCGGTCAGGGTGGGGACGGGGAAAGTGTTCCAGCCGAGGGTGTTGGAGTAGCGGAAGTCAGTTTTCAGCTTGCCGCAGACGGTGCCGATCCAGACGAGGTGCAGGCGCGAAGCGATCAGCGCCATGTTCCAGAGCGGTGCGTCGTAGAGGGCGAAGGCGAGGTTTGAGACGATTGATGACTCTGGCAAAAGTCCGACTGGCAAGTATTCGCGCCGCTCAGAACTAACTTGTGGAACGATCAAGGAGTAACGCGAGGCGACAGCCTGAATTTGCCTAAAGCGATGAGGGAAGGCTGACGCTGGTCGCGTCTCGGCGGCTTTGCTGGTCGCCCGAAACTGCCGAACTTTCTCAAGTCGGGGTGGGATCGCCGGAATTGAGTTGGCGGCTTCCAATTTATCATCCGATATCCACAAGCAGTAGCGCTCCAGCCCTCGAATGTATTCGGCAGCGCCGTAGTATGGCCGGACAAACTGTCTAGCCTCAGGGCTCTCTTGAAGGAGAGAACGCCTTTCGTCGGGATCGAGAACAAGAAAGCCGCCGTCAGTCGGTTTATTTCCCCACACCATTAGCGCCCGAGTTGGCGGAGTTCTCGACTCCTTTGCCACAATGACACTTGGTGCAGGAACGAGATATGCGTTGATGTTAGAAGCGGCCAATACAACCGTTTGGCCGTCAGCGCCCGTAGTGAAGACACGCTTTTGCGCATCTGCGAAATTTGAAATCGCTACAATTGCAACCGTAACACCAGCATTGTGGCTGGCAAGATTGGCCCACTTGAACGAGGTATGAGCAAAAACGATCTCGAACCCTTGACCGAAAATCAACGGCCAAAGGATTGGAACTTGATCACCCTGACAGATCGAGTTTGTAGACACAAAAGCCGCCACAGATTTGGTATGCATTCCAAAATCCGCCGCCTTCATGAACCAGCCCGCCACATAGTCGAGCGACTTCCAGCTTTTCGTGCGCCCGTCGAAGATGCGCTGCAGATCCTCTTTCTGTTCTGTCGTTTGCCAGGTGGACCCCAAATATGGCGGGTTTCCGCAGATATAAGTCTCACCACCCTCGTTCTCGAAATCAATCTGTGCCTGATCCAGCGGCGTATGGAACAAGTCTTCGGCCTGAAACCGCACCCCCGTGCCAGTGGGTGGGCAGATCGTCAGCCAGTCCAGCCGCAAAGCGTTGCCTTGGGTGACCCAGTTCTGCGCGTTTAGCGGCAGGAACTCGGCCCGCGCCTGCACCTCGCCGCGATAGGTCACGTCGCACTGGAACTCGGCGATGATCAGCGCCAGCCGGGCGATTTCGGCGGCAAAGTCGCGCAGCTCGATCCCGCGGAAATTGGTCTTGGGCACATCGGTCTTATGACCCGCCTCGCCCCGCCTCTGGTTGATCACCGCCTCGATAGCCCGCATTTCCTTGTAGGCAATGACCAGAAAATTGCCCGATCCGCAGGCGGGGTCAAACACCCTAATCTTGGCCATGCGGGCGCGCAGGTTCAGCAGCTTGCGGGGGTTGTCGCCCGCCTCCTCCAGCTGCGCGCGCAGATCGTCCAAGAATAGCGGGTTCAGCACCTTCAGGATGTTCGGTACGGATGTGTAATGCATGCCCAGCGCGGACCGCTCGCCCTCATCCGCGACGGCCTGGATCATCGAGCCGAAGATGTCGGGGTTGATCTTGGTCCAATCGAGGCTGCCGATGTGCAGCAGGTAGCTGCGCGCGATCTTGGAAAAGCGCGGGACGTCGGTGTCGCCCGAGAATAGGCCGCCGTTTACATAGGGAAAGGCGTTGGCCCAGTTGCGAAGATCGGCGGTGGGGCGGGCGGTGAGGCCGGTGTTCATAGCGCGGAAGATTTCGCTGATGACCCAGTTGGTATTGGCGCTGTTCTGGTCGCTGAAATGGCTGACGGTGGTGGTGAACAGGTCATCACCGTTGAAGATGCCGGTATCTTCGGCGAAGAAGCAGAATATCAGCCGCGCCATGAAGTGGTTCATGTCGTGGCGGCGCGCTTCGGTGCCCCATTCTGGGTTGTCCTTCAGCAGTTCGACAAAGAGCCGGTTCAGACGGCCGGTTGCCTTGATGTCAAAGGCGCTTTCGCGGATCTGCTTGACGGTTGTGATGCCCGCAAGCGGCAGGAAGAAGCCGAAATGGTCGTGGAAATCGGGATAGGCGCAGGCGATGGGCGGGTCGTCAGAGGTGAGGTCTTCGGCCTCCAGTGTCTCGCCATCGGTGGCCAGGATGAAGCGGGCTTTTCCCTTAGCCGTGGCGGGGCTGTCGCGCAGTTCAGCAATTGTAGCCGAAACCTGCCCCGTCTCGCAGGTGGCAATGTGGATGTTGTTGGTCTGAAGCACGCCACCAAGGTCAGATTTGTTCGACACTCCGGTGCGCAGGCGTTTGACGGTGGTAGCCTTGTTTCCGAAGGCCTCAAGGAACTGGAAGGGGAATTCCTGCCGGTCGAAGGGTTTTTCGGCCAGTTCAGAGATGGCTTGTTCAATTTCAACGGCGTTCATTGGTCGTTCCAGGGATTAATCACACGGATGCCGCAGCCGTCGAAATCCTTGACGTTACGGGTGGCAATGGGGGCATCTGTCGCGCGGCCGATGGCGGCAATCTGGCAGTCAGCCTCGGCGATGGGGCGGCCTGCCGCGCGGCGCTGGGCTGCGATCTCGGCGTAGGGGCGCGCGGCAAGAGTATCGAAGGGCAGGATACGCCCTTGGAAGTCCTGATCGATCATCGCGTCGATGGCCACTTGCAGCCGATCACGGCGCTGGCCTTCTGGCAGGATCGCTACGCCAGTGCGCAGCTCCGCTTCCGTGACGGCTGAGATGAACAGTTCGGCCGCATCGTACTTTCCGAACCAGTCCAGCACGATCGGGTCCGGTTCGGCGCGCATCAGTTCGGAGATGACGTTGGTATCGAGCAGAATCATCGATCACTCAAACTCCGGCGAAGGCCGCATGGGGCTGCGCTCCGTTGGAGGTATGTCCACGCCGCCCAGCGCCGCGAACCGTGCATGGATGGCCTGACCGAGGTTGCGCGGTGCGCTGGGCTGGCCGACAACCTGCCGAAGAATATCGCGCGCTTCTTCCTCCATCGATCGGCCATGCTCGGCCGCACGAACACGCAGGCGGCGCTTTACATCGTCGTCAAGATTGCGAATCGTGATGCTAGCCATGATGCCCTCCGGTTGCAGGCATGCAAGATATGCAATGATTGCATTGCAATCAAGCTAAAGCTATTATGATTACTGGGTCTGCTGCGGAAAATCCGCCGGATTAACGCTTTGCAATACCAGCTATTTGGGACGTGAAGCAAACCACGGCTGTGCCCTCGGCATCGCCGCTGTCACCTCCATGTCCCGCAGCAAGCGCCCCGCCACCAGCCCATCCCGCACCCAGTCCAGTGCCTGCCACCAATCGTAATATCCGCGACGAGCGGATGCGATCTGTTCTGGGTGCGGCCGCCAGGTGACCGGGCAGGCCAGCACATCGACCGTGCGCCATTTGCCGCGGGTGAGCACCCGTTCAGTGCCGACGACCACCGTGGTCGCCCGCTCGCCATGTTGATTGCGTTTTGTCTCGACCGGAACGCAACGCGGAACGACGCCGGGCATCCAGTCGGGCGTTAGCCCGGCCCGCGCCAGTTCCGCCACGCGGATCACCATGCGGATGCCGCCGAGGCTGTCTGGCATTCCGGCGACGGTGGCGGCGATTACCTCGGCATCTGGATGGGTGTAACTACCGATCTTGTGCTGGCCGCCGTCAACCTTGCAGCCCAGCGCTGCGCGTTGAAGGAGAACATATTCGAGGCCAAAACCAAAGCCTTCGTCTGGCACGTCCTTGGGAGGCGGCAGCTCCAGTTGGGCCTTCTCGATCCGGAACGCCCATTCCAGTGCCGCCTGCACGCCCAGCGCACGTTTTGTGCGTCCGCTGCGATTGAGGATAGGTCTCTGCAAGGTCATAGCACACCTCGCATCCGGAGGCGTTCTGGGGTGACGAGCCCGCGTTCCAGCATCAATCCGCACATGGCGGCGCTGATCATGTTTTGGGGCAGGTATTCGTCTGAGTTCACCTTGGCCGCATAGAATGCCGCCGTTTCATCGGGGCTGGGCCGTGGCTTGCTTTGGGCCTTGCTGCGGCGCCTGGCTTTCACGGAATTGGCAACCGCCAGCGCATCGCGCTGGGCAGCGCGTTCCATGAACCGATCGAGAGCCTTGGGACCATCAGGCGGATTAGGATGATCGCGCCGGGTTTCGGCGGCGACCTCGATGATCCGGTCCTCGGACAGCCCGAGGTCGTCGATCCAGCGGCGCACATGGGTTCGGGCTGGCGCGCCCTGCCACCAGGCGGGCAGGCTGGCATTTGCGGAGAAGCCCAGCGCCGAAAGCAGCTTTGCGAAGAACAAATCAAAATTGGCCTCGCGCGCAGCCGCGTCCTCCTCCTCCTTTACTGATTTACTTAGTGGTTCTCTTACAAGGTTAGTGTCCGGATTCCGGACACGGCTTTGGCCCATTTCCGGACACGGGTCGGGGCGAAATCCGGACACGGCTTTGGGTTGGGTCCCGTGTCCGAAATCCGGACATGGATCAACCGCGTCAAGCTCATTGAGACCGCATGTGCCCGCGTCATCAGTGGTTTCCAGATCGTCTGGATTTCCGTGTCCGATTTCCGGACCCGGCACCACACCAGCCGGTGTGAAGCCGCGCTCGAACCCCAGAATGTAGCGGGTGGGTTGCTGGCGCTTGGTCACCGGATCTATCCGGGGTACGCGGCACAACAGGCCGCCTGCCTCTAACTGGCGCAGGTGATCGTTCAGGGTGGAGCGGCTGATCTCGCAATCATGTGCCAGCCGAGCCTGTGAGGGGAAGCAGCCATAGTCCGGATTGAACCGGTCGCAGAGATGCCAGAGCACGATCTTGGCTGTGGGCTTCAACCCGCGCTGCTTGATCGCCCAGTTGGTAGCCTCGTGGCTCATGGCGCAGGCCTCCGCACAGGGGGCGCAATGCGCGTCGTAAAGCCGTGATCGCCCAGCGCGCCCAGCGCATCGTCGAGACTGTGCACCAGCGCCCAGCTAAAGCCCTGCGCCAGCACCGCGTCGCGGAAGGCCTCCTGTGTCGGACGCAGCCGTCCTTTCGGGGCTTTCAACTCGAGGAACAGTACACGGCCATCGCAAAGGACCATCAGATCGGCAAATCCCGCGTGGACGCCCATGCCGACCAGGATGGCCTGACGTTTTGCGCCGCGGGGGCCAGCCTCAGTCACCTCGTTGGCGCAGTGATGGATGATCGCCGTGCGAGGCAGCGCGAGGCGCAGGGCCTGCACGATCGTGCGCTGCAGATCAGCTTCGGGTGTACCGCGGCGCGTCATCCTGCGGCCTTCCCGTTATCATCGCGCTGGGCATGCCGCACCGGCCGCCGCGCGTCGATCACCACCAGCAGCCGCTGCGCGTCTTCACGCTCGGCGGGGGTGTCGCCATGTGCGGCCAGGACCCTGCAAGCGAGCCGGATCAGGTGGTCGGAATGATGCGCGACATCGGCGATGACGGCGCGTGCCTCGGCCAGGCGGTCAGCGGGCCAGTCGGACTGGCGGGATTGACTGACCATCACCGACGCCCTCCTGAACGACGGCGACGCGGGGCGGCTTGCTCCTGCTCTTCCAGCCACTCTTCGACGGCGGCGCGCCGGTAATAGACCTTCCGCCCGGCGCGTATGCAGGTCGGCCCCGTGCGCTGGGCCTCCCAGCGGCGCAGGGTGTCGACCGACAGGCCGAGTTCAAGCGCAAGATCAAGGCGGCTGATCCAGCCCACCAGCAGTGTGCGGGGTTTATCCTTTGGGTCTGGCATCGATCCGAGATGCGGCATTGGGGGTCTCCCTGTTCTGGCCCGGTGACTGGTCGTGTCGGGGGGCGTTTGCAGAGACCACTGAGCGCAGATGCGAAGGGGTGGCGGCGAGGCGGAGAGTGGCGCAAAGGCGGCGGCTATTGTGCCACCCCTTGTTTTATTGGGTTTTCATGAGTTTTGCGGATCAGTTGGGGGGCCGCTGTGTCGCGCGTCGAATGGCGGTGAGGGAGGTGAAACGCAGACCAAAGCTGCAAACACCTGCGAACACCCGGATTTACAGGTGATTGAACGGCATTGGCAGGCAAAGAGGGGGTGGCACCCGGCACGGCACCCTGCCACCCATTGAATTTGTTGGAGATTTACATTTTTGGAGCCGTCAGCACCGTAGATTCTTTGCGCGTGATCGTCATTCCGACCGAAATCGACGGGGGCGGCCTGGGAGTAAACGGCTGACAATTGCCCCGCCGAACACCAAAACGTCAATAAAACCCAACAAAATATGGGGTGGCGCAATAGCAGCTTCCTTTCCGCCACT
>JAGXFI010000056.1 GCA_024637305.1 Sulfitobacter sp. | reverse complement strand
GCAGGTCGCGGCGATGAAGGCGTCTGGATGGGAGATCGCCAGCCACGGCCTGAAATGGGTCGAGCACAAGGACATGCCCGAGGCGGAAGAGCGTGCGCAGATGGCGCAAGCCATCGCGTTGCACCGCGAGGTTACGGGCGAGGCCCCGCGCGGATGGTACACGGGCCGTTGTTCGAACAATACGGTGCGTCTGGCGGCGGAGACAGGGCAGTTTGCATATGTCGCCGACAGCTATGCCGATGATCTGCCCTACTGGATGAATTTCGACGGCAAGCAACAGTTGATCGTGCCGTATACGATGGATTGCAATGACATGCGCTTTGCCATTCAGGCGGGCTTTACCAATGGCGATCAGTTCGAGAGCTATCTCAAAGACAGCTTTGACTACCTCTACGAAGAGGGCGAGGCGGGCGCGCCCAAGATCCTGTCGATTGGTCTGCACTGCCGTCTGATCGGCCGACCGGGCCGCGCCGCCGCGTTGCGCCGTGCGATCAGGCATTTCCAATCGCACGAGGGAGTGTGGTTCGCCACGCGCCTGCAGATTGCGCAGCACTGGGCAAAGGAACACCCTTTCATGGAGCGCCCCAGGCCATCGCAGATGAACCGCGACAGTTTCATCGCAGAATTCGGTGGTATTTTCGAGCATAGCGCGTGGGTGGCCGAAGGGGCGTATGATCTGGACCTTGGCCTGACCCATGACACCGCCGCCGGCATTCACCAGATGATGGTCCGCGTGTTCCGGCACGCGAATGACGACAAGCGGTTGGCAGTCCTGAAGGCGCACCCTGATCTCGCCGGCAAACTGGCAGCCGCCAAGAGATTGACGGCAGAGTCCACCGCCGAGCAAGCCTCCGCCGGGCTTGATGCCCTGACCGATCAGGAACGCGCGGCGTTTGTCGCCCTCAATGACGCTTACACGACGAAGTTCGGTTTTCCGTTCATCATCGCCGTACGGGACAATACCAAAGCGTCCATCATGGAGGCGTTCCAGCGCCGCAAGGATCAGGATCGCGACGCCGAGTTTGCCGAAGCCTGCAGACAGGTCGAACGGATTGCGCAATTGCGGTTGATCGAGAAGTTTTCAGCATGAGTGAACGCATCAGGATCGAGCCGCTGACAGCAAAGGCGCTGAGCCCCTATGGCGACCTGATCGAGGCGACCGGCACAGCGGATAAAATGATCAATCAGGGGAGATGTTGCCGGTTTCATGATCGAGCGTCCCTGGATTTCACTGATGGCAGGGCGGGGATCAGTATCTTCAAGGCACAGACCGAAGCACTGCCGTTCAAACTGGATATGGTGGAGCGGCATCCGATGGGCAGTCAGGCGTTCATTCCGATGTCCGCCGATCCGTTTCTGGTCATTGTCGCCGCAGACAAAGGCGGCATCCCCACAGCCCCGCGCGCCTTCATCACGGCACCCGGTCAGGCGATCAACTTTCACCGTGGCACTTGGCATGGCGTTCTGGCTCCGCTTTCGGAACCGGGGTTGTTTGCCGTCATCGACCGCATCGGTGACGGGGCAAACCTGGAGGAGCATTGGTTCAAGGACGCCTACATCGTTGAAAAATAACTGAACGGCAAACCAGATCGGCAGGGATAAAAGCCGGCGCATGGCAATCAACAACCAGGGACAAGACTTATGAAAGATCACTCCATCGGTACGCCGGAACAGCTGCGCGATCCGAATTACACCCCGGCGCTGCACCGCGCGATCCCATTGGGGATCCAGCATGTTCTGGCGATGTTCGTCTCCAACGTCACACCGGCGATTATCATCGCGGGTGCTGCCGGTTTCGGCTTTGGCTCTGATGCCGGGGCGCAGGGTTTTCCTGACATGACATACCTGATCCAGATGGCGATGCTGTTTGCCGGGGTTGCAACCCTGTTCCAGACCATCGGTTTCGGACCGGTGGGTGCCCGCCTGCCGATCGTTCAGGGGACATCATTTGCCTTCATTCCGATCATGATCCCACTGGTCGCCGGCAAGGGCGTCGAGGCGCTGCCGGCGCTTTTTGGCGGCGTCGTTATCGGCGGTTTGTTTCATACGCTCATCGCAACCTTCATCGGCAAGATACGTTTTGCGCTGCCGCCATTGGTTACGGGTCTCGTGGTCACGATGATCGGTCTGGCGCTTGTGAAGGTCGGCATCGAATACGCCGCGGGCGGTGTTCCTGCCAAGGTACAGGACCAGCCCGAATACGGCTCCTTGCTGAACTGGTCCGCCGCTCTGGTGGTGATTTTCGTGACATTGGCGCTGAAGTTTTTTGCGCGGGGCATGCTGGCTGTTTCTGCCGTCGTGATCGGTATTTTCGTCGGCTACTTCTATGCGATGGCAATGGGCATGGTCACGCTTGAAGGCATCGCGACAAGCTGGGGCCGCGCAGCACCTTTCTATTTCCCGATGCCCTTCAAATACGGGTTCGAGTTGAGCTTTGCCGCGATCATCGGGTTTTGTCTGATGGCTTTCGTCTCGGCTGTCGAAACCGTGGGCGACGTGTCGGGCATTACCAAAGGCGGTGCAAACCGCGAAGCGACCGAAGCAGAAATTACCGGCGCAACCTATGCAGACGGTCTGGGCACGACAATCGCCGGTGTCTTCGGCGGCTTCCCCAACACATCGTTCAGCCAGAATGTTGGCTTGATCGCCATGACCGGTGTCATGAGCAGGCATGTCGTGACCATCGGGGCGATTTTCCTGATCATTTGCGGTCTGATCCCCAAGGTGGGCGCGATCATCCGTACCATCCCGATCGAAGTCCTGGGCGGCGGTGTGATCGTCATGTTCGGCATGGTTGTCGCGGCGGGTATCTCGATGTTGTCGGACGTGAACTGGAACCGTCGTAACATGGTGATCTTCGCGATATCCCTGTCGGTCGGGCTTGGTCTGCAACTCGATCCCAAGGCGGTTCAATATCTGCCGGAAACGCTGCGCATCCTGATGACGTCCGGCCTTCTGCCCGCAGCTTTGATCGCCATTGTGCTGAACCTGATCCTCCCCGAAGAGCTGTCAGACGAGGCGACCGAAGAAGTCCGCGGCGGGCTTTCTGGTCACGGTTCGGGCTCACTGAACAAAAGATAGCCTATGAACAAAGCCCCGCCGGATTGACCCGCGGCGGGGCTTTTTCAGCTTTGTGGAATTTAGCGCAGCGTAGCCGGAGTTTCCGCGATCAGTAGCCTTTGCCCCGCGCGGACACGGGCCACAGGACTTCGACCTTGCCGCCGCGCACTCCGACGTACCAGTCGTGCAGGTTACAGGTCGGATCGCAATGACCGGGCACCAGCTTCAGCTTGTCGTTGATCCTGAGCGCGCCGCCTTCGTCGATGACAACGCCGTGCTCGTCCGAACATTTGACATAGTCCAGATCCTGCCGACCAAAGACAACGGGCAGGCCGCTGTCGACGGATTGGGCCTTCAGCCCTGCGTCAACGATAGCCTGATCTGCTTTCACATGCGACATGACGGTCGTCAGGACGAACAATGCGTTCTCCCATGTGCCCGCGTCCATGCGGTTTCCGTTCTCGTCCAGAATGCGACCATAGTCGGCATCCATGAAGGCGTAAGAGCCGCATTGCAGCTCGTTGAACACGCCCGAACCGCTTTCGAATGGATAGCTGCCGGTACCACCGCCGCCGACAATGTCACATTCCAGCCCGGCGGCCTTCAGCGCGTCCACGGCATCGCGCGCCATGTCGATGGCCACCCGCGCCTTGCCTTCGCGCTCTTGATAGGTTTCGAGATGCTGCATCGTGCCCTGATAGGCCTGGATACCGGAAAACTTTAGTCCTTCGGCCGCGTCAATTGCCTTGGCCAGTTCGACGACAGCGTGTGTCGTCGTCACACCGCAGCGGTTGGCACCGCAGTCGATGTCGACCAGACATTCGATCTGGGTGCCATGCCTGACGGCCGCCGCCGACAGATTGGCCACGTTGGTCAGGTCATCGACGCAACAGATCGTACGCGCGCCAAGTTTCGGGATGCGGGCGAGGCGGTCTATTTTCGGAAGGTCGGTCACCTGATTGGACACCAGAACGTCCTTTATGCCGCCGCGGGCAAAGACTTCGGCCTCCGAGACCTTCTGGCAGCAGACACCGCAGGCACCGCCAAGCGTTTCCTGAAGCCTTTGCACGTCAACGGACTTGTGCATCTTGCCGTGGCTGCGATGGCGGATGCCTGCGGCTTTGGCAAATGCGCCCATCTTCTTCACATTGCGCTCAAGCGCGTCCAGATCGATCATGAGACAAGGCGTCTGGATGTCCGCCTCATCCATTCCCGGCTTTGCGGGAATGTCATAACCAACTTCGTAATCGTCAAGGTTTGTAGGCTGGTTCATATCTGTTTTCACTTCTAGCGCGACAGCCTACCGGTGGGCCGCAATGTCATATGCCGGTTCACATCCTTGTAGAGCAGATAGCGGAATCGCCCCGGCCCCCCCGCATAGCAGGCTTGCGGGCAAAAGGCGCGCAGCCACATGTAATCGCCCGCCTCGACCTCTACCCAATCCGCGTTGAGGCGGTAAGCGGCCTTTCCTTCAAGGACATAAAGCCCATGCTCCATCACATGGGTTTCCAGAAACGGGATCACCGCGCCTGGCTGAAACGTGACGACCGTGACATGCATGTCATGGCGCATATCGGCAGGATCGACAAAGCGTGTCGTGCCCCATTTGCCATCTGTGCCCGGCATGATCGTCGGTGCGATGTCCTGTTCGTTGGCGATGATGACCTCGGGATGATCGAGCCCCTCAACGGCTTCGTACGCTTTGCGGATCCAGTGAAAGCACAGCGTCTCGTCCGTGTTGTTATGCAAGGTCCAACCGCAATTCGGTGGCAGGTAGGCATAGCCACCGGGTGTCAATTTGTGGGTCTTGCCCTCTACTGTAAGGGTCGCGGTGCCTTCCACGACAAAAAGGACCCCCTGCGCCTCAGGATCGGTTTCCGCGCGGTCAGAGCCGCCACCGGGACTGACTTCCATGATGTATTGCGAGAAGGTCTCGGCAAATCCGCTCAAGGGGCGCGCGATGACCCAAAGCCGTGTCTTGTCCCAGAATGGCAGAAAGCTGGTTACGATATCGCGCATGGTGCCCTTTGGGATCACGGCATATGCGTCTGTGAAGATAGCTCTGTCCGTCAACAGTTGCTCTTGACCCGGATGGCCACCTTTCGGGGCGAAGTATTTGGCAGACATGAATATTCCTATCCTGATGAGCGCACCGCGGATAATATTAGGGCAGCGCGATTATAATGCTATCCCGTATAAATTTGCAAAAGTCTTCGGCTATTCTTGATAATCTCCCCTTCATAGCGACTACCTTTGGCCGCGCCGCGCTGTAAGATCGGCAGCGGATAAGCGACGGAGAATCCCACATGCGCACCTTTTTCAGCGAAGACCACCGGCTCCATTTTCCGCAGGCGGAATTGTCGGGGGGCGAATTCGTCACCCCGTTCGAGCGGCCTTCGCGGGTTGAATACGTGCTGAACCGGCTCAAGGAACAGGGGCTTGCGGACATCGTTGCACCGGAATCCGTCGATATGCGCCCGATAAAGGCGCTGCTTGATCCGGGATATCTGAGCTTTCTCGAAACCGCATGGGACGACTGGAAGGCGGCCGGGATGGCGGGCGAAATCATTGCGGCGAACGTGCCGGCGCGGGGCATGCATATGGACCGGATACCGGAATTCATCGACGGCAAGGTCGGCTATTATTGCCATGCGTCCGAAACGTCGATGACGCGAGGCACCTGGAAAGCCGCCCTATCGTCCGCTGCATCCGCGCAATCGGCACAGCGCCATGTCGCGGCCAAGGGCGGGGCGGCGTTTGCGCTGTGCCGTCCACCGGGACACCACGCGACGGCGGACCAGTACGGGGGTTACTGCTTTATCAACACGGGGGTTACTGCTTTATCAACAACGCTGCCGTGGTGGCGCAGATGTTTCTGGATGACGGTTGCAAGCGCGTGGCGATACTGGACATCGATTTTCATCACGGCAACGGCACACAGGACATATTTTACGACCGCTCGGATGTGCTGTTCGTGTCGCTG
>JAGXFI010000055.1 GCA_024637305.1 Sulfitobacter sp. | reverse complement strand
TTAGGCAAGACAGCTTTGATGAATTCCCATTCCAGATCGCTCATGTCTGATCGTGCCACTTGCATCCTCCCGCCCGTTGTTTGGACGAAATGAATCACAAACCTATGCCCGTAAACAAGAATTAATGGGTGTGCTGCCTAGTCCCGGAGGGCAATTGCGATATGTCAGGAGTTGCGCGTCAGAGACATCGGGGAAACCGTTCCGGGAACCCAACAACGCGAGCGGCGCAGCACCAAGCAGCACGCTCATGTCACGCCCGTGGGGTGCAGGCACCTGAAGGACTTCATTTGAAATGCGGACACGGTCTTTTTCTGATCGTCTGGCTTTAACTTCGATCTTGTCGGGCTTATTCTTGTCGGCCATATCGGATTTCTTGGCTTGTTTATTGCTTGGCTTGTTTCTTTTTTCTTCCTTGTTGTCTTTTCTGGCCTTTTTCGGTTTGTTCTTGTTAGCCTTCTTTTGGCCCTTATCCGTGTCATTCTTGATTCTAAAGATCTGATCGTCTTGGAATGTTGTTACGGTCACAACGGAAAGTCCAGAAACTGGAATGCTGGTCGCAAAGCCGGGTGTGGTTACGCAGGCAAGGAACGTTGCGAGTGCGAGGGGGGTGTGTCTCATCATTGGACCTTAATATCAGTGTGGCGGATCAAACAGACTGTGCTGATCTTCAAATCGTTGACATGTCGGGACGAACATCACCGATGTTCCATGACACTGAAGAACGAATGGGGCGTAAATAAGGTTTCGATGCATCCGGCACGCTTATGCAACTCACCATCTAACCTAAATTAAAACCCAACACAAAGCCGGACCGGTTCATCCGACGAGGTTCTGCCCACTTGCTCTGCGAGATGTTCCGAAATTGTCAGAAAGGTGGTGACATTTGTGGACGTATATGGACCCCACCTTATTGCAACGGTTTTGGTTGGTCTGGTTCAGGAGAGGTGGTCCTAGTTATTCGACCAGTTTGCAGCCCTGTTAAGGTGGATCAGGTTTTCATGTCAGGCTGCTAATCTCATTGGTTCTGTTTTGCTGGCATAGGCCTCTTCAGGGGGCAAGATTCCGTGGGTCGAATGCCTGAAGCCTTTGAGCCGCAAAGTTCACCGTGATAAGCCGCCGCATGCTTTATATCGCGCGACAGAATGCAAATCCGGCGCGGATCGGGAAGGGGTCAGGCCATAACCCGGCCCAGCCGTCCTCGTTGCGCCAAGAACAATAAGCCGAAGGCGGCCGCGAGCAGCGGCATGCTGGCGGGAACTGGGACTGGTGACACGGGATCACCAGGGTCTTCCCGCATTGCAAATGCGCCGGTGCCGACAATATTCCGTGCAGCATTTCCCGTCTGGTCAGCGACGAAGGTCCCGGTTCGGTTGCTGTCGTTGAGCATGTCGGTCAGCGCACTGTACGTGACGAAGATGGAGTCCAGCTCATCCTCACCCTCAAAGTTGAAGAGGTTCCAGTAGCTCAACCCGTCGCTTCCCGACCCGACGATATTGCGCGCGGCATCCCCCGTCTGGTCAGCGACGAAGGTCCCGGTTCGGTTGCTGTCGTTGAGCATGTCGGTCAGCGCATTGTACGTGACGAAGATGGAATCCAGCTCATCCTCACCCTCGAAGTTGAAGAGGTTCCAGTAAGTCGCGGCCGACACCTGACTCACGCAGCAGGTCGCCAGGAAAGCTGGCAAAATGAACTTTAAAATCACGATCCATCTCCTCCGACGAGCCAGACGGCTTGGCAGGGCCATCACAAAAACCCGCCTATTGATTATAAATGATACCAGCAATCCGGTCAGCGGGCAATCGTGCTAATCTGGCTGAAAAAGGTAGTACAGCCTGAACGTCGATCGGCCCTGTCCTTCCTGACAGCGCTGACAGGTGCATGGACAGCGATCGCCAACGTGGGATCGGCCTGGGGTGCACCGGTTGGCCCCACCGGCGCGATAAACCCATTTCCGACCTCTGCAAAGTGGTTGATGATAGCAGGCATGATCATAGGACGGCTCGAAGTATTGTCGGTCTACGTCCTCATTGTTCCTGCGTTCTGGCGCTCCTGACATCTGATCGAGACTAAGGTAGCGCCCGACCGGCCTTTGCGAGCTGAGGTTCAATCTGTTGGATCCAGCCGCTCCACCCTTTTCAGCAGGTTCCGCACGTTTGACACATGCCAGCGCCGTCCTCGTCGCGTGAGGATGGCTTGGGCGTTGAGCTTGTCGGCGATGGCGCGCAGGGTGGTGTGTCCTTCCGCCTGGATCGCCGCGATAACGGGGGCAAGCCCGGCGGCGAAGACGTCGGCGTTGTGGCTCACAGCGCTCCGCAGCGCCGCACCGCCCTGCCCTGCGCGTCTGAGCGCCGCGGCTCCGTTGGGGTTGCCGAGCTTCACACCGCGTGCCTTTGCCGCTGCCAGCGCCTCTTTCGTGCGGCGGGAGATCGCCTCGCGTTTCTGCTGGGCCACCAGCGCCATGATGCCGACGGTCAGATCATTCGCTTCGGGCATGTCGCAGGCCAGAAACCGGGCACCTCTGGCCTGCAGGGTCAACAGGAACGCCGCGTCGCGCCACAGCCGGTCGAGCTTGGCGATCATCAGAATCTCCCCGGTGAGCCGCGCGAGGGTCGGGGCCTTGTCGAGCACGGTACGGTCGTTCCGGCCGCCACTTTCGATCTCGGTGAAGCGCCCCAGCACGGTGGCATGCCTGGCGCGGGCGTAGTCGTCGATGGCCTCGGCTGCGCTTCAAGCCCCAACCCGGGCCGACCCTGCCGCACCGTGGAGACCCGCTCGTAGGCGAGCAGTTTGTGCGTCCGGTCTGTCATGGAGCCGCCCTGATATGCGGAAAGATCATTACCTTTCTCCGGAATGTGGCGGCAACAATCTGTTTCCACCGCCTTTGCGCCAAGTTCTGCCCCAATCCTGAAACTAGGACAGCGTCGATACTGCAAGCAAGGAACCCGGTTCGATGAGCGCTCACAACAGACACATGTACAATTCTGCGGCACCTTCGTCTGTCTGGCCACATAATCTGCGTTCGCCCGACATTGTCCTGGACCAACCACCCTCGCGGGTCATGCGCAGCCGCCGCAGACGTCTGTGCGCGGTGTTGATCTGCAGCACCCTTGTGCTGATGCTGAGGTTCTTTTGAGCTTCGGCTACTGCTTTCGACCATGTACACACCTGCCTGACCGCATCATGCTGAACGCCCGCGTCATGCAGGCCCAAGCTTGGGCAGGGCATCGGAGTCAGGTCGAGATCGGTCATGTACCGCCCCATCGAGACAATCTGCTTGTTCGCAACAATTACCCAAGGCGATTACGCAAGGTTTTACGCCAAGCGACCGACGCGCACGTCGGAGCGGCGGATTGAGAGCAGAAACAGGAGCACGGCGAGGACGATGGCACCGTAGCGCAGCGCCCGCCGCACCCAGGACCGAGCGAGGATCCCAGCCCAAAAAACGCCAAACACCGCCGCCCCCGCTTCCATGTGTGGACGCCCCTGCGGTGCAAGCGGTTTTCTGACATTTTTGCATTTCGGTCGGGTGCGGTCATGTGTCCGGCCTGTTGACGCGGCACCTGGCCGCTGGCCCTGATGGAATTCGCGGACCCGGGTCTCAATCAGTCATGCGCGGTCTCTGCCGCCTGGAAGCGGTCGAGGTGTCCCTGGCCCCCGGTTCGACCGGTTTGCATCATGTCAGTCTGCCCCTTGCATTCGGTGGGCGTCACCGGTTGCGGAGACGCCTATGCCGCTGCCGCGCTTGGTTGGCGGTATGTCTCTCCTCGCACGAGCACCGCCCAGACGATCCGGGCGAGCTTGTTGGCGAGTGCGACGGTGACCAGACGCGGTGGCCGACGCTCGAGCAGCTTGTTGACCCAGGCCGCCTCGGTGCCCAGCTTGCCTCGCCAGTAGCGCAATAGGCTGGTTGCCCCGATCACTAGCAGGCTTCGGATGTGACGATTGCCCTGTTTCGTCGTCCGTCCGAGCCGGTCCTTGCCGCCGCTGGAGTTCTGCCGCGGTGTGAGCCCGAGCCAGGCCGCGAATTCGCGGCCCGAACGGAAGAACGAGGCATCCGGCACGGTCGCTGCGATCGCGCTGGCGGTGATCTCTCCCAGACCCGGGATGGTGGCGAGGCGCCGGCTGGCCTCGTGGTCTCGATGCCATGCGCGGATCTCGCTCTCGAGTTCCTTGGCTGAGGTCTCGCAGGCGCGAAGCTGCGTCACCATCGGGCGCAGCGCCGTCTTGGCGAGGTGCGGGATCGTCTCGTCGTCGTCATCCTCGATGATCGCGATCAGGTCGGCGACGCGGCTTGGTCCCTGCGCCGCCACGACGCCAAGCTCCGCCATGTGGGCTCGCAGCGCGTTGATGAGCATGGTGCGCTGACGCTGGATCAGGTTGCGGGCCTTGTGCAGCATCAGTGCCGATTGCTGGTCTTCGCTCTTCACCGGTACGAAGCGCATGTTCGGACGCTGGACAGCCTCGCAGATCGCCTCCGCATCCGCCGCATCGTTCTTGCCGCGACGGACATAGCGCTTCACGTATGACGGCGGAATGATCCGGACATCGTGACCGAGCGCGATCAACTCCCGCGCCCAGAAGTGGGCGCTGCCGCAGGCCTCGAGCCCAACGATGCAGCCTGGCAGGTCCGCGAAGAAGGTCAGCACCTGCGGTCGGCGCAGGCGCTTGCGCAGCACGACGCTGCCTGATGAATCGATCGCGTGCAGCTGAAAGACGTTCTTGGCCAGATCAAGGCCGACGGTGGTAATCTCCATTTTTGACGACTCCTCTCAATGTGGTTTGCAGCAACGACCACCATATGACACGCCGGTGCCGGGAACAGGGGCCGTCCACCCCATCAGTCGTCGAGGCGTGCGTAGATCGTCACCCCGATCCCACCAAGCACCACGGCGATAAACACCCACCTGAGCGGGGAACTCTTTCGTCAGCATAGAGTTGCCTGCATCGCGCGACCGGGCCGGCTGCACCCGTTCCTTCAGCGCCGAACTGTCCTCGATCAGCGGGTCGATTCGCCCGCGCGAGGTGCGTTTGGCCATCTCCACTGTCGGCAGCACAGCCAGCATCGGGCCCGGCGCGTGGTGGATGACAAAGCCGATCCAGTTGTTGCCAGCTTCCGTCGCCCCTACCTGCGCCGTTTTCATAAAGCTGATCCGTTGCGCCGCGTTGCGCGGTGACAGCGCATCCATGATCTCGCGCAGGTATGGCGTGCGGGCGGTGCGGTATTGGCCGGGTTCCGCGCTCGCCCCCGAGGACAGCTTGCGATGCGCATCCGCCCATTCCGACACCGTCAGGTCCGGGTCGGGTCGCATGCCGCGACGCCAGGCGCGCAGGATATCCTCGGCCCCGTCAAAGGCCAGGTCGAGGTCTGCCGTCAGGTCATCGTGTGCCGTGTCGTCACTATCCGAGGCTGACCCGGAGATCGGCAAGGGCGTCGAGTTGCGCTCTGACATGGGTTTCCAGCACCCTCTGCAGGATCGCGGCCTCGATGATCACCGGTGTGCCGGATTGCTTTTCCACACCCAAAGCCACTTCTGCCGCCATCAATGCTGCGACGCGGGATGGCCATGTGACCCAAGCGTCGCGCTCTTGCCGCGCCAGCCGGAACACGAGGGTTTCCGCCCGGGCGCGATCGACCAGCGTGCCCTTCTTCTTCTGGATTGCCAGCTGGCGTTCCTGCGCCTGGTAGACGGTCAGCGCCGTGCGGGCCTTCAGGTATGACGAGCTGTCAGCCGGGCCCGAAAATCCTGTATCGCCGCCGCTGCTGCGCCGCTGCTGATCCGGGTAGGTCATCTCGCCGCGTCGCACATCGGACGCCGCCGCATTGATCGACCCGTCACCGTAAACCACCAACCGTCCGGTTTTTCGGGCCTTCTGGATCGCCCCGCGCGAAAGACCGGAATGGGCGGAATATTCGCGCTCGCTCATCCCCTCCATGGCGATTGGTTTAACCTCAAGATATTGGGATTAAACGACAATAGTGATCTTATTCAGTTGATTACACTCGCCCGTCGAGCGATTCTCGGATCAGGAAATCACCCCCGTATCGGAGACACGCCCATGACCATCGCCCAACGCTTCAACGCCGAGGCCGCCCGCCTGCTACCGCACATGGCGACAGACCTGGAGGTCGATCCCGCGATCACCACTGCGGGTGAAATTGACGAGATCATCTTTCGCCGAAGCGAATTCCTCGGCGGGATGGCCTGCGCGATCCTCGCGATGATCGAAAAGCAGGAATGAGGACAAGGACATGACCGCCATCACCACAATCCGCATCGATCATGACGCGTTGCCCCACCAGTTTGACCGCTCGCGCCCCGACGCCGTCGCATCTGCCATCGAGGCCGCGCTGCGCGAGGACGGAATCACCGCCGAAGCCTCGGACGTGATCTCGCACATCAAGATCGAAGTGCCGACCACACATCTGGCCGCTGCCAGCGCCGTGCTGGCCGATCTGCAGCTCATTTGAAGCCCCCAGTATAATCAGAAAGCACTGATATTGCTTGGAATTGCCTACGACAATCGGCGCAGCAGAGCGATTGTGATGACATGAAAACGATGCAACTCACCCAACGGAGCCACGCCATGACACGCCTCAACCCAATCACCACACCCCGCCACCAGCTGCGCGCCGAGAAGGCCCGTCGCAACAAGGAAGCGGCCCTAAACGCGTTCATCGGCAAGAAAGCCGAAATCGACGAGATGCTCGCCCGTCTGCAGGCGCTCAGCGACGATCATTTCAACTGTTCTCCCGACGAGGTCGGCTGGGGCAATGTCGGCACCCTTTAGTATTACGCCGGGCTGCTCAAGCGCATCACCGACAGCGCCTTTGGCGAGGGTGAGCACGCCGCATAAACTGACCACGCGCCATGACGCAGCCCCCCAATGCGGCGGGCTTGCCCCGGTAGAAGGTCGCGCAATCTCGCGTCGCCCGATCAGGCCGGAAGCCCAGATGCCCAGACTTACCGACACGCAAACCATCATTCTCAGCGCTGCCGCCCAGCGCGCAGACAATCTCGCAATGCCGCTGCCCAAGGGGCTGCATGGTGCCGCCGCGAAAAAGGTCATCACCATGATGATCGGGCGCGGCTGGCTCGAGGAGGTCGACGCCGACCTGCGCAAGGGAGAGCCGCTCTGGCGCGAAACCGGCGATAGTCACGGCACTACGCTGGTCGCCACCGACGCGGGCCTGCTGGCCATCGGGGTTGAGCCGGTGGTGATCAAGAGCATGGCCGCGATCCGCACGCATGCCGCCCAACCGCCTGCGCCCCAACCGCCGACACCGCGCGCGGGGACCAAACAGGCACAGGTCATTGCGCTTTTACAGCGCCCTCAAGGGGCGAGCAGAGAAACGCGCGAAAGTTGGTGATGCCCTGAGGGGCGGCATATCATGGCGGTGTCGAGTCGCCGTCAATTCTCTGCTGAGAAAGGGATATGCCACATGTCAGAGACTACCATCACCCAACTGCCCGAT
>JAGXFI010000054.1 GCA_024637305.1 Sulfitobacter sp. | reverse complement strand
GCACCTGATGCCCGACACCCCCTGGGCCGCCCATACCCAATTGCAGCTACACCGCCATACCGGTCAGCCACTGGCCGACGCCGCGCTCGGACATTTCTCGAAGGCTGTCGAAAGTTCTGCGTCACATGTGTTGCACAAGGGCGCCTCCCCGCTCCACGACACGGTGGTCACGGTCTTTTCCTGCAAGGCGCATCTTGAGACCCGTATTCCGCAGATGCGGCGGGGTTGGTTGCGTGATCTGGAGGCGATCGGACTGCGCTATGTTATCGTCATAGGTGGCGGCAGTGACCCCGCAGGGGTGCTGGATGGCGATGTTCTGACCCTCGCCGCCGCGGATGATTATGAAGGCCTCCCCGACAAGACGCTGGCGACCGTCCGCTGGGTACACGACCAGACGCCTTTTGCGCATATGTTCAAGGTCGATGACGATTGCCTGCTGAATGTGGATGCGCTTTTCCACGGGCTGGGGGTCATGTGCCACGATTATTATGGGCGCCCGCTGACCCGCATTCCGGGCCAGATGGACCGGGGATGGCATGTCGGCAAATCCACCAGTGCGCGTGGGCGGCTGGAGCTCGACAAATCGCCTGAGCCTTCGTTCTATGCCGATGGCGGGTCCGGTTACGCATTGAGCCGGCGCGCAATGGCCGCCACGCTGCGCGCGCTTGAGACGCCAAAGGGGCGCATGCTGGTGCAAAGCTCTTTCATGGAGGACAAGCTGCTCGGTGATCTGCTGAGCCTTGAAGGCATCAGGGTCAGCGGCGAGGATTACCTGATCACCGTCCGCCGCCGCCAATTCCCCGGCGGCATCCCGGTGCCGCGTTGGGTGAACGGGTTTGACGCCAGCCGCATTGCCCCGGTGTCGCTTGTCCATCTTGACGATCCGGACGCACAGGACGCAGCCTATGCCCGGTTGCAAGCGCCGACATTGCGACCCGCCAAAATATGGCCGAGCTTTCAGCAAGCCGCACTTGGCCCGCATTCCAACGCGTTGGAATTGATAAGCGACCCTGCACGACTGGATGCGGCGCAGAACGCGGATGTATCCGTCGTCGCCTGCATGCGAAACGAAATGTTCATGCTGCCGCATTTCCTGGATCATTATCGCGGTCTGGGGGCAGAAAGTTTTCTCATTGCGGATAATTGTTCTGACGATGGCACGTTGGAGTTCCTGGCCGATCAGCCCGACGTCGCCCTGTTTTCCGTGGATACGGATTATGGTCGGTCAAATTACGGGGTGGCGTGGCAACAGGCGCTGGTGTCGTCCTTCCGTGTCGGCAAATGGTCGCTCATGGCGGATGCCGACGAATTGCTCGTCTGGGAGCATCCGCAGGCACAAAGCCTGTCCGCGTTGCTGGCCGGTCCCGATTTTGCCGATGCTGATGCCGCGCGGATATTCATGCTCGACATGTACCCCAAGGGGCCACTTGCGGCCGCGGATTTTGCCAGCGGCGATCCCTTTGACGAGGCTGGATTTACAGACATCGACCCCTTTCACAGCGAGGCACCCGGTGCCGGTCCGTTTTCGAATGCCGGGACGTTTACCAGCGCTTTGCGCCATCGCCTGATACCGGGCTCGCGGCCAGAATTGTTTGTCGCACAAAAGTTTGCGCTGCTGCGCTACAAACCGTGGATGAGGCTTACGGCTGGGTTGCATTATGTCGGCGGAGCGATCCCGGCAAAGCGCGATCTGATCTTTTCCCATTTCAAATACAACGCCGATTTCCGCCGCAAAGCGCAGGCCGAAGTCGCGCGCGGCCAGCATTTCAACGATGCTGAAGAATACCGCAAATACCTTGCATTGGTCAGCGAAGGCCGCGACGTCATCTATCAGGACGGTGTCTCCGTGCCGTGGACAGACAGCGAATTTGCGCGGCGGATTCTCGGGCGTCAGCCGTGATAGTGCGTCTTGAGATCGGTCAGGTGATCGTCCATTGACACAGGTGCCAGCGCACCGGCCCAATAGGCCGCCATATCCACGCGACCGTTCAAGACATCCGCGATCTTTGCCGCAAAATCGCGCGCATCGCCTGCGCGATGGGTCAGGGCATCGGTGCCACCCAGTTCGGACGCGCCGCCTATATCGGAGGTCAGCAGGGGGATGTGCCGTGCGTGCATCTCTATGGCGACTTGCGGCAGGTTATCTTCCCACATGACCGGGATCAGTCCGAGGTCCACACCAGTCAGCAGATCTTCGATGCCACTGGCCGAATAGCCGTCCACATGGGTCAGGCCCGCCAATCTTTTCTTCAGCGCGTTCATCCGTGACATCATCTCCGGAGCACCGGTCAGCGCGGCGACGGTCAGGTGCAGGCGTTTGGCATCTTCATCGGGCATCGCCTCCAGCGCGCTCAACAGAAAGGGAAAACCCTTGTCCGCACGCATGTATCCCAGATAGGCTGCATGCAGTGTGCCGTCCGGCGAAAGAACGTCTTGCGCCGGTTCGGTGGCGGCATAATGCGCCGCGTGAGCGGTGCCGATATAGCTGGTATGCAAGATTTCCGGTTTTATTCCATAGCTTTGCGCAATGCTGCGCACGCGGTCCGATACGCACAGCACGGCGTCGCAGCTGGCGTTGATCATTTCGATCATCGCGGGGCGACGTCCGGCGAAATGGGTGGCTTCGTCCGTGACCAGCCCCACCGGTGCCCGCCGCCTGCGCAGCCTGGATACCAACCGCGCGGCACGGCCACCCACCCGCATGGAATTCCGAAACAGCAGATCGAAACTGCGCGTTCCCGGCCGGATCCCCGCCCGCTTCAGTCGATACGCCAAGGCATTTGCCAGCCGGAGATGCCGCGTATCATGGCGGCGCGGCAGACAATTGACGCAGGCGCGGCCCCCGTCAAAATCCACACAGGATTGCGCCTCGCGCTGCCACAGGTTCACCTGGGGGCAGATCGGGTAGTAGTTGTGCAGCGACAAAATGAACTTGGTCTGCGGAAACGCCTCGCGCAAACGCAGGACGCCTGCTGGCAGTCCTTCGAGATTATTGAAATGGATAACGTCGTAGGGGCCGGTTTCGTGGATGAATTCTTCGACCGCGATTTCTGTCGCGGGGTCGGTGATTTGCGCGGCCTGGCCAAAGGCATGGTGCGCGGGGGCAAGAACAGCCGAATTGACGATCTCGTAGCGGCGCGCGCGGTTTTCGTCAGGGCCATGGCTGATCTGCTCCCAACGCGGTGCACCGCCACGCAGGTCATGGGACAGGCCGGCCGACAGGAATGTCACCTCGACCTGCCGCTGCGATTCCCAGGCGCGCATGAGGTTGCGTTGATAGACGCTGACCCCGCCACCGCGCCCTTCGTCATCGAGGTAATCGACCCAGTTATAATAGAGAATACGCAGCCTCACGCCATCAACTCCTGATGCAGGGCGATCGCTTCTTCAAGGTCGTCGAAGTACTGAATGCGCCCGTTTTCCAGTACCAGTCCGGCATCACAGAACTGGCGCACCTGCCCCATCTCGTGACTTACCAGAATGGCGGAGGATTTTTTCATCCGGTCAACGAAAACCGCGCGGCTCTTGCGTTTGAAGGACGCATCCCCGACCGCGGTCACCTCGTCCACCAGATAGGTGTCGAACCGGATGCCCATGGACGCGCCGAACACCAGTCGCGAACGCATGCCGGACGAATAGCTGCGCACCGGCATGTAAAAATGTTGCCCCAGTTCCGCGAAATGGCGGACGAACACGATCAGGCTATCGGTATCCACGCCATAAATGCGTGCGATGAAACGGATGTTCTGCGCCCCTGTCAGATCGGGGTGGAACGATCCGCCAAATCCTACCGGCCAACTGATCGATCCGTCCGAGATGATGCGACCTGCCGTTGGCCGCAGATTGCCCGCGATCATCGACAGCAGTGTCGATTTGCCGGCACCGTTTCGCCCCAGCAGCGCCAGAGATTTCCCCGTAGGCAGCGTGAGGTTGAGATTGTCGATGACCGTCTTGGGCTCACCGCGCACCCAATAGGTCTTGGAAAGGTTTTCGAAACGGATCACGGCTGCGTCTAGTTTCGGTCGCGGAGGGAATAATAGACCAGCGCCATGATCGACCAACTGACGAGCAGGAAAAATGCCGCCATTGCTATAATGCCGATGCGCTGCGGGTATTCGGATGTCTCGGCCCGCGTCGGTTCGATGTAGGTCGCCAGATAGCGGCTTTGGCGTTGGGCATTGTTGCGCGCCAGATCCAGCGCCGCCAGCGCTGCGCGATAAGTCTGTTCCGCGAATTCACGATCTACCGAAAGGCTTTCGTATTCGGCAATGAGGGCCGGGTAATCCTCTCCGTCGCCGGTGGCGCTGTTGTCGTTCAGGCTGTTGCGCTCTGTGTTGATCTGGTCGCGGATGACCTCGATGCGGCGGACAGCCTGCTGCACGCGCGGGTCATTCGGGTTGGTGGTTTCCTGCAACAGGCCGTATTCGATCAGCGCCGCTGCAAGCTGTTCCTGAAGGCCGCTCATCACGCCCATGCGGCCCTGAATGTCGGCGGCGGGATCAACGATCTGGGTGCGGCTGCGAAAGCGGGTCAGCGCCTCACGCGCGGATTTCAACCGGTCGACGGCAAGATTGAGATCATCCACCGCGTAACGCATCGCATCGTCGCGCGCCTGCGCGTTCAACTGGTTGATCTTGTCCTGACTTTCGCGCACGATTTGCTGCGCGATTTGCTGCGCCATCTCCGGTTCATATGCCAGCACCCGCAATTCGATCAGGCCGGAGCCGGAATCGAGCGAAATGCGCACGATGCGGCGCCAGAACCACAGCATGTCTTCTGCGCTGGCATCCGGCCATATTGAAAACACCCAGTCATACGGCCAGTTCTGGGCATAATGGCTGCGAATATCGAGCCGCTCCTGAACGGTGTTGACCAACGCCTGGCTTTGCACAAACTCGTAGAGAATCTCGCTATCAGATCCGCCGCCGCCACCGCCGACGATCTGGGTCAGTCCACCAAGAATCTCGGACGCAGCGCCCCCTTCTTCTTGCCGAACCGTGAAACCGGTCGTTGAACCGTACTGGTCTTGCGCGAAAATCGTCATATACGCGACAATGAGCAGCAACGGAATCAACACGACAATGCCAAAGCTCGCCATCAGCCGCCAATGACGGCTACGCATCTTGGCCGGTTCAGCAATTGGGCGGACGGCAATGACTGGGGCTGGCGGTTGTTGCTGTTGCTTTGGTTTGGGTTTGGGTTTGGGCTTTAGCGAAGGCCGCGCCGGAGCCTGCGGTTGAGGCTGTGGCGCGGCAGGCTCTTGCGGCCTGAGAAACCTGGGCAGTCCGGCAGCACCCTGTTTGGGAGCCTGCGGCGCGCGCGCGGCCTCGCCGGCTGCGTCCTGCGAAGACGGCGGCGTCGGTTTCGGGGCGGTCGCGTCGTTGCTCATGCTTACCTGTCTATACGGCGTTCGCCGTTTGAATTATCTTGTACGCTTGATACATAAACACAGCAGCCAATGCCAGCAGGGACACGGTTTTTCCGATGAGCGCTTCCGAACCAGACATAGCCCCCGCCCTGCCGCCGCCCGGTTCGGGCCGGAACACGTCGTATTCTTCGATCCGCTGCATCATGGCACTTATCCTGCGCGAGATGTCGACGCGGTATGGCCGGTCTCCTGGTGGCTATGTCTGGGCGATTCTCGAACCGTTGGGGGCGATCGTCGTGCTGGCGGTCGGTTTCTCGCTGCTGTTGCGCACGCCGTCTCTGGGGAACAGTTTCCTGTTGTTCTATGCTACCGGGTATCTGCCCTTTTCGCTTTACAGCACGCTGGCGGACAATATTGCGCGGTCTATCAACTTTTCCCGCGCTCTGCTGTACTATCCGGCGGTCTCGTGGATAGATACGGTGCTCGCGCGGTTCATCCTCAACAGCCTCACGACAATATTGGTCAGTTACATCCTGCTCGCCTCTATCCTGCACTTCAGCAACACGCGGTCGGTCATCAGTTTCGAGCCGATCGTGTGGTCGATGGTGCTCGCGATGCTGCTGGGGCTTGGAGTCGGCACCCTCAATTGCGTGATCTTCGGCATGTGGCCGGTCTGGCAGACGATCTGGGGTATTGCGACCCGCCCGCTGATGATCGCGTCGGGGGTGCTTTTTCTCTATGAGGATCTACCTCAGGGGGGTCAGAATGTCCTTTGGTACAATCCGCTGATCCACATCACCGGGCTGATGCGCGAAGGGTTCTATACGACCTACACCGCGTCTTATGTCAGCAAGATCTACGTTCTGGTCCTCAGCTTTGCCCTTCTCGCGATGGGGCTGTTACTGCTCAGGCGGTATCATCGCGAGCTTTTGGAGCGGTAAGGCCCCATTCAACGACCTGTCCATGCGGCACGTCGGTCTTGCGCCGGAGGCCGTGCCAGATCGCGCGCGACATCAGGCGGGCGAAGGCGCGGCGTTCGCCCGCATGGCCGCGAATCTTGATGACCCATTTCGGCACCACCACCAGCAGCGCGGGCCAAAAGAACACCCCCGCAGCGCGCCGGTAGACCATCAGAAGGTTGCGATGGTGATAATAGCATTTCCAGATCGGCCTGAACCGTCGCTCGCCCGATGCGATAGTCGAGAAATCATGTTCGAACCGCAATCCGGGATCAAAGGCGATGCGCCCGCCCGCGACGCGCAGACCGAGGGTGTAGAGGACATCGTCCCCGTAGATGAAGAGGCTGCCGTCGGGGTATCCGACCTTGCGCACTGCGTCGGACGAAACGAACAGCCCGACAAAGGACGATCCGTCGATCTCGCGCCGTGCGGTGCCATGAAAGTCGGATTCGGAAAGGTGAAACCCATCGCGGCCGCCTCCCATCAGTGTGCGCAGGAAAATGCGGCGATGCCAGAACGGGTTGATCGAGGGCCGGTTGATATCGCAAACTCGGCCATCGGGGTGGAAGACTGCCGCGGCCCAACCCCAGTGATCGTTTCGCGGATGTGCATGGAACGCGGGCAGACAGTCGTCGTCGGGCCGCGCATCATCGTCCATGACGACGATCCAGTCGGGTGCCAGACGCTCCATCGCGTGGCGCATTCCGATTTCGAAGCCCCCTGCTCCGCCGAGGTTGTCGTGGCTTGTCACGACGCTGAGGCGCGGCGCAGTCTGGGTGGCCAGCCACTCGGCCGTGCCGTCGTCCGACGCGTTGTTTACGACCAGGACCGCGGCGAGGTGATCGCTGGTCGCCACCAGAAGGCGCGCAAGCGTTATTTTTAGCTGCGACAGGCGGTTATGTGTCACCACCACGGCAACGAGCCGGCCAGCGGTCTGGGATGAGGGTGTGGTCACGTAGCGGATGGTCCTTGCCAAGATTTGGCACTTCTTACACCAGCGGGATACGGATGCCCAACCCCACCAGCGTGAGAAACCGGAACTTCCGGTTGCGACCATTCAACAGGTTGCGACGGTTGCGGGTTTTGTTTACTTTTACCTGAACGCGAAAGGCTCTTTTAATGACCATTGCTCTGACCCTGAAGGCTGACGGCTGTATCGGCTGTCCGATCCGCCACCGCGCTATTTGCGCGCGCTGCGACGATGACGAACTGTCGCGGCTGGAGCATATCAAGCATTACCGCGAATTCGCCGCCGGAGAGCCGATCTTGTGGCGTGGTGACGATATGCCGGTTGTGGCATCCGTCGTTTCGGGTGTGGCGACCATGTCGCAGACGCTTGAGGATGGCCGCCGGCAGACGCTGGGTCTGTTGTTGCCGTCCGACTTCATCGGAAGACCAGGTCGTGCAGTGGCAGTGTACGACATTACCGCCGAGACGAAGGTGGTGCTGTGCTGCTTTAACCGCGCAAAATTCGAAGCACTGCTGGTCGAAACTCCTCATATTGCATCGCGCATGCTGGAAATGACGCTGGACGAACTGGATGCAGCCCGCGACTGGATGTTGCTATTGGGCCGCAAGACGGCGCGCGAGAAAATCGCGACATTCCTGGCGCTGATCTCGGCGCGCAGCAGCATCGAAGACGCCAATGACACCAAAGAGAAGCATATAACGCTGCCACTGACGCGTGAAGCGATGGCGGACTATCTTGGCCTGACAATCGAAACCGTGAGCCGCCAGTTCACCAAGCTGCGCAAGGACGGCCTGATCGAGCTTGATGGCAAGCGCGGGGTCATTATTGCGGATCTGGATGCCCTGCGCGCCGAAGCGGGACAGGACGACTAGAAGGTCCGCATCAAAAGACCCGCCGCGAGAACGACAACCAAACCACCCGCTGCGATCTCGAAAACCGGCACTGCCCATGCGAGTGCCGTGGCACCGGCAAACCCTCGCAGCACGCCGCCCCGGAGACCGGATGCGGCCAACCCGACGGCGATGGTAACGGACGCGGTGCCGAGCGCCATCGCAAAAGCGCCCGCGACACCGGCCAGCCCGATCCCCATCTGCCACGTGATGATGAGCACGAACAGCGCGCCCGTGCAGGGCCGGATCGCAATCCCGCCGATCAGAACCAGCGCCTCGCGCAGCGTGCCTGCCTGTTCTGCATCGCGAAGAGACGGGCCGTGACTGTGACCGCAGCTTGCACAGGTATCTTCATCTCCTGCATAGACATGATCCTGCACGGCGTTCCGACGGACCAGTCGCCGCCAGCCACGCAGGACCAGCCAGAGTCCCACCGCCGCTATGGCCGCATAGCTCAGCGGGGCCATTGTGCGTTCGGCCACGCCGATCATCTGGTCACGGGTCAGCGCCAGCAGCCAAAGACCGGCATAGGCCAATGCAATCGCTGTTACCGCTTGTCCAAGGCTTGACGCCAGCGCGATGGCCGACAAGCGAAGCACCGGCACCCGTCGGGCAAGGCCATAGCCGCCCACGAGGATCTTGCCATGTCCCGGCCCGACCGCATGGAAAAATCCGTAAGCGAAGCATGCCGACATCAGCAGCATCAGCGCACCCGGATCGCCGCCGCGCAGCGCGCGCAGGGTGCGGGCGATGGAATTCTGGAAACCGCGTTGCCTTTCGGCTGCATAGGAGCCGATCTGATCCCAGACACCCCCGGCCCAAAGCGCCAGCGACATCAGGACGATACCGCCCAGCGCAAGGATCAGGGCGCGCCGCATGCGACCACGATCTCTGTGGCGAAACGTTCGCCGATGTCGGGAAAACCGGCTTCTGAGGCTTCGACTTCGGGCGGCAGCTCTGCCAGCTCCGCTTGCGCTCGTCTCAGGCCGTCGTCGAGATCGGGCAGTTTGCGAGTCACCTTGCAATCCTCGCGCCCCTTGACGACGACGGGCAGCGTCACGTCATACGCAGTGTAATAGGTTGCATCAAAGGGTTTGATTGAAACCGTTTCGCCGCCCGCCACATCGGATCCCGACACCACGGCGCGCAGATGGGTCGTGGTGATCTTGCCGTCCTTCATCGTCGCCGTCGGTTCCATCGGCGACGACAGCGTTACCGGCGCACCGCCCACGGACACCACCAGATCGCCATTGAACCCGTCGATCCATTTCATGTCAAAGCCCTTGAGCCTGGCCAGATCCGACTGCGTCAGGATTTCATCATAGTCATCGTCAATCTCGAGATCTTCGGTCACGAGAAGCGAGTAAAGCTCGTCGTACTCCCAGGTGATCCGCAGGTGGGTCAGACGGTCTTGAGCGTCTATCATTACTTCGATGCCGGTGCTAACAAAGATATGCGGATGCGCGCTCAGAGGCGTGCAAAGCAGGCAAAACAGGGAGATGAGAGATTTCATGACGCGCAATCTATCGGCTACCAGGTGCCACCGCAATCGGTGCTGCGCAGATACGGCAGTAATACGCTGCACTTGACCCAGATCAAGGAGCGCGCTGCCGAATCTTACCATACACCATCTTTGAACAGGTCCGTGCGCAAGAATGACGTGCGGGAGAACGAGGGGTTACTTCATGTTGAATTATGTCAAGCTGATTGCGCTTGCCTTGATCACGTTGTTTGCTGCAATGGCAGCAAGCTGGGGACGGGATCTGGCCTATCAGGTGCATGCTGTGCTGATCATGTTGATTGGGGCCGGAATGTTTATCTGGGTCTTGCGCCAGACAGACGAGCCGAAGGTCGCAGTCGATAGCTCGGGCTACATGGACGGTGTCGTCCGTGCCGGGGTGATCGCTACAGGCTTTTGGGGCTGCATAGGGTTCCTGGTGGGCGTGGTCATCGCGTTCCAGCTGGCGTTTCCGGTGTTGAATTTCGACTGGGGGCAACCTTTTACCAATTTCGGGCGACTCAGACCTCTGCATACCTCAGCGGTAATTTTTGCCTTTGGCGGCAATGCCCTGATCATGTCTTGCTTTTACATCGTGCAACGCACCAGCGGCGCGCGGCTTTGGGGTGGCAACCTCGCATGGTTCGTTTTCTGGGGCTATCAGCTTTTTATCGTGCTGGCAGCGACAGGGTATGTGCTGGGCTCTACGCAATCCAAGGAATACGCCGAACCTGAATGGTACGTCGACATCTGGCTGACCATCGTTTGGCTCGCGTTACTTGCCGTTTTCATGGGCACGTTGTTCCGCCGGCGCGAAAGGCACATCTATGTTGCCAACTGGTTCCTGCTTAGCTTCATCATCACCGTGGCGATGCTGCATGTCGTCAACAACCTGTCCATTCCCGTTTCGATCTGGGGCAGCAAATCCGTCCAGGTATTCAGCGGCGTTCAGGATGCCATGGTGCAGTGGTGGTACGGACACAACGCCGTCGGCTTCTTTCTCACCGCCGGATTTCTGGGGATGATGTACTATTTCGTGCCGAAACAGGCCGGTCGTCCGGTGTATTCCTACAAGCTGTCCATCATCCACTTCTGGGCGTTGATCTTCTTGTATATCTGGGCCGGCCCGCACCACCTGCACTACACGGCACTGCCTGACTGGGCCGGTACGCTGGGCATGGTGTTCTCGATCATCCTGTGGATGCCTTCGTGGGGTGGGATGATCAACGGTCTGATGACGCTGCAAGGGGCGTGGGACAAGCTGCGGACCGATCCGATCATCCGCATGATGGTCGTTTCGCTGGCTTTTTACGGCATGTCCACTTTCGAGGGTCCGATGATGTCGATCCGTGCGGTGAACTCACTGTCGCATTACACCGACTGGACCATTGGTCACGTCCACTCCGGCGCGCTTGGCTGGAATGGGATGATCACCTTCGG
The DNA here is from genome assembly GCA_024637305.1 of Sulfitobacter sp. GTDB lineage: Bacteria > Pseudomonadota > Alphaproteobacteria > Rhodobacterales > Rhodobacteraceae > Sulfitobacter. The sequence continues at coordinate 39,025 of JAGXFI010000054.1, read as the reverse complement.
CGCTATTTACTTCCTCACGCCGAAACTCTGGGGGCGCGCACAGATGTATTCCATGTCCGCCATCAACTGGCACTTCTGGCTCGCGACCATCGGCATCGTTCTTTACGCGTCGTCGATGTGGGTGTCGGGCATCATGGAAGGCCTGATGTGGCGCGAAGTCGATGCGCAAGGGTTCCTCGTGAACAGCTTTGCCGACACTGTGAGCGCTAAGTTCCCGATGTATGTGGTCCGCGGTCTTGGCGGGGTTCTCTACCTCATCGGTGCGCTGATCATGGCGTGGAATATGTGGATGACGATCCGGGGTGGCGTACGTGTGCACGCGCCCGTCGGCGTCCCAGCAGAGTAAGGGGTCCAGACATGGCCAAGAATCCAAAAATCACGCAACCGGAAAACGACCCGAAGGTCAGCACGCTCAGCGACCTGCCAGACGAGATCCCCAACGAGTTGCCACATCACACCTCGTTTCTCAACCGGCACCAGATCCTGGAGCGCAGCCCGATGTTGCTTCTGGTCTTTTCCTTCCTTGTCGTCACCATCGGCGGCATCGTGGAAATCGCGCCGCTGTTCTATCTGGAGAACACGATCGAGGAAGTGGATGGCATGCGCCCCTACTCTCCGCTGGAACTGGCGGGACGGGACATTTATGTCCGAGAGGGTTGCTACAGTTGTCACAGCCAGATGATCCGGCCCATGCGCGACGAGGTGGAACGCTACGGTCACTACTCGCTGGCGGCTGAATCAATGTTTGACCATCCATTCCAGTGGGGATCGAAACGGACCGGGCCCGACCTTGCACGGGTTGGCGGCCGGTATTCAGACGCCTGGCACGTGGACCACATGCGCGATCCGCAATCGGTCGTGCCGGAATCCATCATGCCAAAATACGCGTTTCTGTCCGACACGGTCATAGATGGCGAGCATGTCCAGGATCTGTTGGCAACGCACCGTTTCGTGGGCGTCCCCTATACCGACGAGATGCTGGCAGAGGCGCGTGCGGACTTCACCGCGCAAGCCGACCCCGACAGCGATTATGACGGCCTGCTCGAACGCTATCCCGGTGCCGTGGTGTCCAATTTCGACGGACAGCCGGAACTGACCGAGATGGACGCGCTGATCTCGTATCTGCAGATGCTGGGCACGCTGGTCGATTTCTCGACCTTCACGCCTGATGCAAGCCGCTAAGAGGAGCCTGAAATATGGAAACCTATACCTTCCTGCGCCAGCTGGCGGACAGCTGGGTGCTACTGGCGCTCACGCTGTTCTTCCTTGGTGTCATCGTCTGGGCCTTCCGGCCCGGATCCCGGGCAACACATGACGAGGCAGCAAATATTCCATTTCGCAATGAAACACTGGAAAGCCGCGACAGGGGATGCCCCGATTGCACCTGCAAACCAGGATCTGACGTGGAGCGTCTGACATGAGCGACAAAGATAAAGATATCGACACCGAGACCGGCATTGAAACCACCGGTCATGAATGGGACGGCATCAAGGAGCTGAACAACCCGCTGCCGCGCTGGTGGTTGTGGTGCTTCTATCTGACGATCATCTGGGGCATCGGCTATGTCATCGCCTACCCTGCCTGGCCGGTCGTCAACGGTGCGACGAAAGGCTTGCTGGGGTATTCCACACGGGGCGAAGTGCAGCGTGAAATTGACGCCTATGCAACGCAGAACGCCGAACTGACCGAGGCACTGGCGACGGTTGATCTGGCTTCGCTGGCAGACAATGACGAATTGAACCGCTTTGCTGTCGCCGGGGGTGGTGCCGTGTTTCGCGCGCATTGTTCCCAGTGCCACGGCTCCGGTGCGGCGGGGGCCAAGGGCTATCCCAACCTGCTGGACGACGACTGGCTCTGGGGGGGCGAACTGACGGAGATCGCCTATACGATCCGCCACGGTATCCGCAACGAAACCGACGACAACGCCCGCTATTCGCAGATGCCCGCTTTTGGCGACATGCTGGAGCCGGAGGAGATCGACCAGCTGGTGCACAAGGTTCTGGCCCTCTCGGGCGCGGAGCATGACGCGCAGATGGCCGGTGCGGGCGACGCGCTTTATGCGGACAACTGCTCAAGCTGCCATGGCGAAGCCGGCTTGGGTGACCGCGAACTGGGCGCACCGAACCTGACGGATGCGATCTGGCTTTATGGCGGTGATGCGGAGTCCCTGCATGACACGATCACGTATTCGCGTTTCGGCGTGATGCCGCCTTGGGGCCCGCGCCTCAGCGACGCCGAAGTCAACGCGGTCGCGGCCTATGTCCACCAGTTGGGCGGAGGCGAGTGATCCACGAGATCCCTTAGCAATAAGGGAGGAGACCCGGCGCGAAAGTGCCGGGTATCGCCCCGACCGGAGCCTGTTCGCACTCTCTCCGGTCGGGTTTTTTTGTTTTCGGGGTCGGAGTATGGAAGATTCTCCGTGCGGCTTAAACCGCGCTTTGCCGTGTCGGCAAAAATTGCCTCAATCGGATGTTCACAATTTGGACAAATATGTCCGTCCGGACTGACCGCTTTTGCCGCACCAAAACCTGGCCTATGCGACGCGGAATGCTTTCTCGCCGGTCTGATCCCACTCTCTTGCTTCACGCATCCGCTCGGCCTCGTATTCCTCCATCGCAAGATCGCGATCCCATTTCCGGATTTCCTTGGCGATCGGCGCGCCGTTTTCCTTGAAGTACCCGGCGATCCGGCGTTTGGCCGCGCCGACAGTCAGGCAGGCCCGCGCGGGCGAGCCGTTCAGGGCCGCACCGGGTGACGGTGCCGGTCCGAAAATATCGATTGCCGCGTGGCGTTCGGTGGCATTCAACCCGTTTACGACCATCGGCCCAAGCAGCAGCGATTCCGACAGGCAGCCGTTGGCGGTGATTACTTCGTGCCGGTCACAGGCGAAGTGTATCCAGACGATTTTCTTCCTGTCGTTCATGTGGCGGATGCCCGGTAGCGCCGTGAGGGATTTTGCGGGCACGAACGCCTCGCTGGTGAAGATCGCGTCCAGCTGCCCGGCCCCGCCGACAAAGATGCGGTGCTGCGGCGAGACGATCAGGTCCTGCGAGGGCAGTCCCCTGCCCAATGCACCGGCCTTTATCTGCACCGGCTTGGCCTCGTTTTCGACCCCTTCCAGCGGATGGTCGCCGCTGCAGGTCCAGCGGATCGGCTGCGGTCGGTGATCGCACGTCAGCACCAGATCGCCGGGTGCCAGCGTCTCCACCGCGCGCGGGCCGTACGGTGTGTCGATCCATGTGCCGGGTGCATAGCAAGAAATGGTGCCGGGGTTTGGCGCGTATTGAGCCGAATAGGTCGCACCGCGATCGGTTGTTTCCATCGACGCGCCAGAACCAGCATCAGTCAGGTCACCATATTGAGTGGCTGTCAGACCCGCGGCAGGTCCGTCCACCGCCGTGATCGTGCTAGAAAAGCTGATGAATTGGACGACAGTCCCGGTTCCGTCCACCAAGGCATAGCCTTTAGTAGCGCCCAAGTTTTCAAATCCGCTGGTGTTATTATCGATGACGTAAACGTCTTTTCCAGCAGTGGTGCTGACAACTCCGCCTAGGTCGAAAGCCGTGTTTAACGTGCCTTCTTGATTGTAGAAAGCAACTGACCAACCAGTTGTGTCGGTACCCGTGGGGGCAGCAACTTCAATGAAATCCCTAACGTGGTTGTCGGCATAGCGAATCTCCGAAATGTATCCTGACATGCTTCGCTCCTTACGTCTCAAGGAAATCTAGCGGCGGAAGGTTAAGATCGAAGTGTCCAGAACGGAACAGATCCGCGAAAACGCCTAAAATTCAAGCGATCCAAGCATCTACACGGTCATCTTATCGAACTGCCAAGTCGCGGCGTGTCCGTTCTTTGCCACGCAACATCTTCGCGAAAGCAGATGTTGGTGTGTGGCACCGCAAACGACAAATAGGGGCTCAAAACAGGACATCATCCCACAACGCTCCGCAGTCTCGTCAACCTGTCCACGATCACCGTCCCGAGCCCCGTGATGCTTTCGTCTATCGCCGCCTCGTCCGCGTGCAAACAACTCAGGCGCAGGATGTTTTTTCAGGAAAGAGATTGATCGGAAATGTCCCTGCAAAAGAGGTGATATCCGGTCGAACCAGCAGCTTGGAAAATTCGTGAATCTCGCTAGCCTTCACCCGCTGCGAGCAGGTGGCGAAAATCTCTGTCCAGTCCATCCACTTCTCCGAGATTTTCGTGATCTGATCACAGACAGGGCCGTTAGGTCACTACATCTTACCTACCAAGCTGCGGCTTCTTGACTCAGATCAAAGCGGAACGGCCCGAATCCTCCTATCTACATGCTTGCGAACAGGACCGGAGATCTACATGAGCGAAACGCTTCCCCCTAAGCTGTACAAGGCGCAGGAGCCAATATTCCCGCGCCGTGTCACCGGCTTTTTCCGCACGTTCAAGTGGTGGATCATGGCTGTGACGCTGGGCATCTATTATCTGACGCCGTGGATTCGCTGGGATCGGGGTCCGTCTTTGCCCGATCAGGCCGTGCTGGTCGATCTGGCCAACCGTCGCTTCTATTTCTTCTGGATCGAGATCTGGCCTCATGAATTCTACTTTGTCGCGGGTCTGCTTATCATGGCGGGGTTGGGGTTGTTTCTGTTCACCTCTGCGCTGGGGCGAGTCTGGTGCGGGTATACCTGCCCGCAAACTGTTTGGACGGACCTTTTCATCCTCGTGGAGCGCTGGATCGAAGGCGACCGCAACGCGCGGGTGCGCCTTTGGACCGCGAAATGGGATGCCCGCAAATGGCGGCTGCGCCTGACCAAGTGGGCCGTCTGGATGGTGATCGCGATTGCGACCGGCGGTGCCTGGGTGTTCTATTTCACTGACGCGCCGACACTGGCTGTCGACCTGGTGCGGTTCCAGGCCCCTTCGGTCGCTTATATCACCATCGCAATCCTCACCGCGACGACCTTCGTTTTCGGGGGCTTCATGCGTGAACAGGTCTGCATCTACATGTGCCCCTGGCCGCGTATCCAGGGCGCGATGATGGACGACGACACCCTGACCGTCGGTTATCGCGGCTGGCGCGGGGAACCGCGCGGCAAGGGCAATGTCAAAAGGCGCACCGCCAAGCAAGCCGAGGAAGCCGCCAGCATGTCGGAGGCGGCCGGGCCGGGACAGCATGCTGTTTATGGTCCCACCCCCTATCCCAACATGTCCCCCCGCCCCGATGTACCAGAGCCTGATTTGCTTGGCGATTGCATCGACTGCATGGCTTGCGTCAACGTCTGCCCGATGGGAATCGACATTCGGGACGGCCAGCAGATGGAGTGCATCACCTGTGCGCTGTGCATCGACGCCTGCGACGATGTCATGGAAAAGATCGGCAAACCGCGCGGATTGATCGACTACCTGGCGCTGTCTGACGAACCGGCAGAGCGGTCGGGAAAGCCGCCGCGCGCGATCTGGCAACATGTTCTGAGGCCACGGACCATTCTCTACACAGTGCTTTGGGCGCTGGTCGGTGTAGGTCTGCTTTTCGCACTGTTCATTCGTTCGGACATCGACCTGACGGTCGAAGCGATCCGGAATCCCACATTCACGGTTCTGTCAGATGGGTCGATCCGCAACACTTACCTGTTACGCCTGCGAAACAAGCATGGAGAACCGCGCGACTTTCGTGTCTCGATAGGGGCCGAGGAGATCCTGCGCCTTGATCTGGAAGGAGCAGAGGGTAATGTCGTGAGGGTACCAGCGGATAAATCTTTGCAACAACGGGTTTACGTGATTGCACGGCCCGGCGACCCGGCGGCGACTCAAGACCGCCTTGACCTTCGTTTCTGGGTCGAGGACGTTAAGAATGGCGAGCGGGCGTATCGCAACACAGTCTTCAACGGAAGGGATTGACCATGACAGACGCAATAGGAAAGCCGCTGACAGGGCGAAAGGTGCTGCTTATCGTGTGTTCCGCCTTTGCGGTCATCATCACGGTCAATCTGACACTGGCATATAAGGCTGTGGCGACGTTCCCCGGCCTTGAGGTCAAGAATTCCTATGTGGCCAGCCAACATTTCAATGCCGACCGTGCAGCACAGGAGGCTTTGGACTGGAATGTGGCGGCAAAGCTGGAGTCCGGGAAGCTTCGTCTGAGTTTTGACCACGCGGGCACACCCGTCGCCCCGCGCATCGTCAAGGCCACACTGGGCCGCGCGACCAATGTTTCTCAAGACCAGTCACCTGCATTTGAATGGGACGGTGCCGCTTATGTGGCAGATGTGGCCCTTGGATCGGGCAACTGGAACCTGAGGTTAGAGGCGGAGGCGGAAGACGGCACCATGTTCCGCCAGCGCGTGATTGTCAGGGTCGTAAAATGAACGCACCAACCGCCATGGCATGCCCCGGCTGCGCTACGTCGCCGGTGATGGACGACACGCCGCTTGGCTCCGGCGGGACGATCCTGTCGTTGCCTGCCATCCACTGCGCTGGGTGTATTTCGCAGGTCGAGCGCGCGCTGTGCGCCCTGCCCGGCGTCAGGGCCGCACGCGTCAACCTGAGCCGAAAACGCGTCAGGGTAGATGCGCCAGGCATCGCACCGGAGGTTCTGATCGACGCGCTGAGCCGTGCAGGCCACATGGCGCAAGAGCTTGATGCAGCCACCATGTTGGCCGTCGAGACGGATGCCACAGGCCGCGCGCTTCTGACGCGCATCGCCGTTGCGGGCTTTGCGATGATGAATGTGATGCTGTTTTCCGTCGCCGTCTGGTCGGGAGCCGCGGAATCGACGCGCATCCTGTTTAACTGGATTTCCGCCGCTATCGCCGTGCCTGCGCTTTTGTACTCGGCCCAGGTTTTCTTTGGCTCTGCCTGGCGCGCGCTCAGGGTTGCGCGCCTCAACATGGATGTGCCGATTTCTGTGGCCATCATTCTTGCCTGCGCGATGTCCACTTACGAGACGGCGCAAGGGTCTACGCATGTCTATTTCGACGCGGCACTTTCACTGACCTTCTTTTTGCTGCTGGCCCGCTATCTGGACCACCGGATGCGCGTCGCGGCGCGTTCCGCGGCGCAGGAACTTGCGGCACTTGAAGTGCCGCGTGCCGTGCGCCTGCGCGACGGCGTTGCCGAAACGGTCCCTTTGGCCGCGTTGCGCGTTGGTGACCTCATTCGTATTGCTGCCGGCATGCGCTTGCCGGTTGACGGGCGCGTGATCGAGGGGGCTTCGCAAACAGATCGTTCCCTGCTGACTGGCGAAAGCCTGCCTGCGCGGGCAACGCAAGGTGACACCCTGTCTGCGGGTGAGGTCAATCTTGACGCGCCGCTGGTGATCGAGGCCACAGCGGTCGGTGAGGATACGACGCTGCGGCGCATGGCGGCACTCGTCGAGACGGCAGAGCATGCGCGCAACCGGTATACAGCTCTAGCAGACCGCGCAGCAGCGGTTTACGCGCCTGTTGTCCATTTGCTGGCGCTGGTGGCTTTCGCAGGCTGGTGGTGGGCCACCGGCGAAGTTGCGCGGTCGCTCAATATCGCCATTGCGGTGCTTATCATCACCTGCCCTTGCGCGCTGGGGCTGGCAGTACCTGCGGTGACGGCTGCGGCCTCGGGTCGGATGTTTCGCGCCGGAATGCTGGTCAAGAACGCCACCGCGCTGGAGCGGCTGGCCGAAGTTGACACGGTGATCTTCGACAAGACCGGCACGCTGACCCAAGGCCGCGCGGTGGCCGACCTTACCAAGTTTGACGCTCAGACGTTGTCCGTGCTCGCCGCGCTCGCGGCCCAATCCGCGCACCCTGTCTCGCGCGCGATCGTGGACGCCTTGCCAGACGGCATCGCCCCCGTTGCATTGGCCGACATCCGCGAACTTCCCGGAAAGGGGGTCGAAGCCTACTGGAACGGAACGCTGGTCCGTCTTGGCCGTGCCGATTGGGTCGGCGGGACATCGGTTTCGCCTGCCCTGCGGATCGGCGAAGACCCGGCGCATGAGATCGCTTTTGACGAGACCCTGCGCAGCGGTGCCGTCGAAGCTGCACAGGCGTTGAGGGATCAAGGTTTTGCGATGCACTTGATGTCAGGCGACGCCCCTACTCCGGTTGCACAGATTGCAAAGGCGTTGGGCATCACCCATCAGACCGCGCAGATGCGTCCCGAGGACAAACAGGCGCAGATCGCACGCCTCAGTTCTGCAGGGGCCAAAGTGCTGATGGTCGGCGATGGCCTGAACGATACCGGCGCACTGGCGCAGGCGCATGCCTCGATCTCGCCCGCATCGGCGCTTGATGCCTCGCGCGCGGCCTCTGACATCGTCCTGCTGGGCACGTCGCTTACAGCAATCCCATACGCCATTGCCACCGCACGGAGCACGCGCGCGCGGGTCATTGAGAACTTTGCGATCGCCGCTTGTTACAACATGATCGCCATTCCTGTCGCGCTGTCAGGCCACGCCACACCGCTGGCGGCGGCAATCGCGATGTCGGTGTCTTCGCTGACTGTTCTTTTCAACGCTTTGCGGCTAAGGTGACCTCATGAATGTGTTGCTCATACTTATGCCGGTGTCGCTGATCCTTGCGGCCCTTGGCCTCGTTGCCTTTCTCTGGAGCCTGCGGAGCCGCCAGTACGAAGATCTTGACGGCGATGCCTGGCGCATCCTGCTGGACGACGACTCCCCGAAAGACGACACGTCCGAGCGCTGACCCTTTTAATTCGCGCGCAATGCGGTGACTATCCCGCCATCAAGCCGGAGCCGCGCCAATGAATATCCTCTTTATCATGTACGATCAGTTGCGCTGGGATTACCTGGGATGTGCGGGCCATCCCACCCTGGACACGCCGAATTTTGACCGCGTGGCAGCAATGGGTGTGCGTTTCAGCAACGCCTATGTGCAATCCACGATCTGCGGTGCCAGCCGGATGAGCACCTATACTGGCCGCTACGTCCATTCCCACGGTGCCGCGACCAACAATTCGCCATTGCGTGTGGGCGAATGGACAATGGGGGATCATCTGCGCAAGGCCGGAATGGACTGCTGGCTGATCGGCAAGACGCATATGGCTGCCGACGCGGAGGGTATGGCGCGACTGGGCCTATCGCCCGATAGCGTGATCGGCGCGCGGCAGGCCGAATGCGGATTTGACGTCTGGCAACGTGACGACGGGTTGTGGGCACAAGGGCCGGACGGGCCCTATGACAGCAAACGCTCGCCCTATAATGCGTATCTGGCGTCCAAGGGATATGATGGTGAAAATCCTTGGCATGATTACGCGAATGCCGCCGATGACGCGGGGTCGATCGCGTCTGGCTGGATCTTTGCCAACGCGGACAAACCCGCAAACATCCGCGAAGAAGACAGTGAAACGCCTTGGCTTACGACTGAGACGCTGAAATTCATGGCCGAGGCAAAATCCCCCTGGTGTGCGCATGTCAGCTATATCAAGCCGCATTGGCCCTACATCGTCCCCGCCCCCTATCACGCGATGTATGGTGCCAACCACGTCCCGGTGCCCAACCGCGCCGCATCCGAACAAGACGATCCGCATCCGGTTTTTGGCGCTTACATGAAGAACCGGATCGCCGCCGCCTTCCAGCAGGACGCCGTGCGGGAAAAGGTGATTCCGGCCTATATGGGCCTCGTCAAACAATGCGACGATCAGTTGGGCCGCATCCTGGATCATCTGGAGGAAACCGGCGTGATCAAGGATACGATGATCGTGCTCACATCCGATCACGGCGATTATCTGGGCGACCACTGGCTGGGTGAAAAAGAGCTTTTTCATGACTGTTCCGTCAAGGTGCCAATGATCGTCTACGACCCGCGTCCGCAGGCGGATGCGACACGCGGCACAGTTTCGAACGCATTGGTGGAATCCATTGATCTCGCCCCCACTTTCGTCGAGGCCGCAGGCGGCAAGGTGGCAGGCAACATCCTGGAGGGACAAAGCCTTTTGCCCTTGTTGCATGGCGAAACGCCTGCTGACTGGCGGCGGTATGTCATCTCCGAATACGATTATTCTGCGACCCCCGCCGCAGCGTCCTTAGGCGTGACGCCAAGAGACGCGCGGCTTTTCATGGTGTTTGATGGCCGCCACAAGATGATGCACGCCGAAGGCGGATTTCGCCCGATGCTGTTTGATCTGGACACCGACCCGGCCGAATTGCACGATCTGGGTGACAGCAACGACCATGACCATGTGTTGGACCGTCTTTATGATCACCTCGCCCAATGGGCGCGGCGCATGTCCCAACGGTTGACCAGATCAGATGACCAGATCCTTGCCGCGCGTGGCAAAAGCATCCGTCTGGGCATCCTGCCGTTCCTTGCCGATGGCAGTGAAGTCCCAAAAGAGTTGCTGGAAAAATACGTCGGCCCCACGCGTCAGACCTATTCAGCGGAGTAGAACGGCATGAAAACCGCCCTTGTCACAGGTTCGTCAGGTTTTATCGGCTATTTCACCGCGACCGCGCTTCTTCGAGCAGGATGGCGCGTGATCGGGGTGGACAGCTTGTCGGATTATTATGACGTAGACCTAAAGAAACGTCGTCAGGAAATGCTGACCCGGCATGAGAACTTCAGCGTGGTGAATGAGGGGATCGAAGCACCTGGCCTGCTTCTTGACCTGTTTGCGCGGCATGAACCGGAAATTGTGGTCCATCTCGCCGCGCAAGCCGGCGTGAGGTATTCCATCGACAATCCGCGCTCTTATGTCGAGGCAAACCTGATCGGCACGTTTGAACTGCTGGAAGCCGCGCGCGCGCATCCGCCCACCCATATGCTTCTGGCCTCCACATCCTCTGCCTACGGTGCCAACACCGAAATGCCCTATCGCGAAACCGACAAGGCCGACGCGCAGATGTCATTCTACGCCGCGACCAAGAAAGCGACAGAGAATATGGCTCACAGCTATGCGCATCTTTATGGGCTGCCGGTCACGATGTTTCGGTTCTTCACCGTCTATGGTCCCTGGGGTCGCCCGGACATGGCGCATTTCAAATTCACCCGCGCGATCCTGAACGGCGATCCTATAGAAATCTACAATCACGGGCAGATGCGGCGCGATTTCACCTATATCGACGATCTGGTCGAGGCGATCCTCGCCTTGATCCCGGCGGTCCCCGACCCTGATCATCCCTTGGAAAACGACAGCGTTTCGCCCGTTGCGCCCTTTCGCGTGGTCAATATCGGCAACGGCACCCCTGTTGCGCTGATGGATTTCATCGCAGCGATCGAAGCGGCCTGCGGGGCAGAGGCGATCAAGACCTACCATGACATGCAGCCCGGCGATGTACCTGCCACATGGGCCGACGCGACGCTGCTCCGCGCTCTTACCGGCACACGTCCGGTCACGCCCATTGCGGAAGGGCTCCAGCGCTTTGTCGATTGGTACCGAAGCTATTATGATAAATGAGCTCGCAGTCGTCGTTGCCTAAATACCAGGGCGGAGCGATTGCCATGCACGCCACGGGGTATTAAGTCAGCCTGAACCAACGATTGGATCCTGACATGACATTTGACCGCACGCTGAAAATCGCACCATCCATCCTTGCCGCTGATTTCGCCAATTTCGGGGCGGAGTGTGCCGCCGTCGAGGCGCAGGGGGCTGATTGGGTGCATGTCGACGTCATGGACGGCCACTTCGTACCAAACATCAGCTTTGGTCCCGCGACCTGCGCCGCCATCCGCCCGCATATCAAGGGTATCATGGACGTGCATCTGATGATTGCACCGGTGGACGCTTACATTGATGCCTTTGCACAGGCAGGGGCCGACATCATCACCGCGCATGTCGAAGCAGGACCGCATATCCACCGGACGCTGCAAGCGATCCGCGCCAGCGGTGCGCGCGCAGGCGTGGCGATCAACCCCGGCACACCGGCAGAAGCGATCGCTCACGTTCTGGATATCGCGGACCTCGTTTGCGTGATGACGGTTAACCCCGGCTTCGGGGGGCAGAAATTCATCGACATGACCGACAAGATCAGAACCTTGCGCGCCATGATCGGCGACCGTCCCGTCCATATCGAGATCGACGGCGGCGTGGACCCCACGACTGCCCGTTCAGTCGTCGCGGCCGGTGCCGATGTGCTGGTCGCAGGCTCTGCCGTTTTCAAAGGGGGCTCCGTCACCGATCCGGCACCTTACGGGACCAATATCAAGGCGATACGTGACGCCGCGCTAGGCACCTACGCCTGACGCAGCCTGGTTCACAACCCCATCCTGCGCCTCAGTCCAGCTGATCCGCGAATGTCGCCAGCAGCTTGTGCTTCAGCAGCTTTCCCGTCGGTGCTGCGGGCAGGCTCGTGGTCAGGATAATGTGGCTGGGCCGCTTGTAGCCAGACAGGCGCTCCTTCACGAAGGCCCTGAGATCTTCGACAGCAGGCGCGTCGTCTTCGGAAATCTGCACAAAGGCCAGGACTTCTTCGTCGCCATCCTTGGTGCGTCCGATCACGGCGGACTGAATGACCTGCGGGTGATCGTTCAAGGCAGCCTCGACTTCGGGCGGATAGACGTTGAAACCGCCATGAATGATCAGCTCCTTCGAGCGTCCCAGAATGTGCAGGTGACCATGTTCGTCGATCTTGCCCAGATCGCCGGTACGCAACCAGCCGTCGTCGGAAAGCGCCTTGGCGGTCTCTGACGGGTTGCGGAAATAACCCTTCATGATGTGGGGTCCGCGCGTCAGGACCTCGCCGGTGCCATCGCCTGTGTCGTCGATCTTGACCTCGACGTCCGGCAACGGCGGCCCACAGGAGATATCCGGCGATCCCAGCGGATTGCGGCTGGCGCAGACGCCGGCGGTGGTTTCGGTCATGCCATAGCCGTTCTGAATCGCCACGCCGTAAAACGCCTCTGCCTTGCGCTTCCATGCCGGATCGAGCGGCGCGGCCCCCGACGACACATAGCGCAGATGTGGCGATTGCAGCGTCGCAAGGCCCTGTTCCTTGGTATGCTGCATCAACAGCGCATGCATCTGCGGCACAGCAGACAGCAGCGTCACCCCGTCATTCAGCGCATCAAACAGCTTGGCCGCGGAAAATCGCGCCTCCATGCGGACCTGCGCGCCGATATAGACCGCCGCAGTCACAACCGAAGCAAGGCCAAAGACATGGGTGATCGGCAAAACGCCGTAAATCACGTCATCCGGTGTCATGCCGCGCAGATTTGCCGAAGACCGGCCGCCAAAGCGGACATTTTCATGGGTCAGCATGACGCCCTTGGGGTCCCCTGTCGTGCCGGTAGTGTACAAAAGGACCGCAACATCATGCAAATCGGGATCGGGACTGGAACCCATGGGCTGCGCCATCATCAGGCTTCCGAAATCGCCGGAAATTTCGCGCCCCTTCAGGCGTTCGGCATGCGCAGCGGCATCAGGGGAGACATGCGCAGTCGCCAGCATCATCGCCGGTTCGGCGTGCGTGACGATCCGGTCGATCTCCACCGGGGATTGACGGGCATTCACTGGCAGAATCACGGCACCGATTTTCCATGCGGCAAACAAGGCGGCAACCGCCACGGCGCAGTTCTCCGACAGCAAGAGAACCCTGTCGCGTGGCTGGACACCGCCCTCTCGCATCACTTGCGCCAAGGCTCCGCTGGCGCGGTCCAGGTCGGCATAGCTCCACCGGACACCGCTGCTGTCGGTCAACGCGGTGGCGTCGGGCCGGGCAACGACCTGCGTGGCGAGATATTCTTGCACATGGGCCATTCGGCTGATCCTATCTGTAATTCGGTGCGCGTTTTTCGAGAAAAGCGGCAATGCCTTCTGCGGCTTCATCCGCGCCGGAGGCATGTGCCATCGCGTCACGCTCATGATCCAGTTGCTCTGCCTCCGATGTCTCGTAGGCGTCCGACACCAGCTTGCGGATCGCAGTTTGCGCGGCGCGTGGACCCGCGGCAAGGCGATCGGCAAGCGCACTGGCCAGGGCCATTGCCTGACCAGATGCGCTGAGGTGGTTGACCACACCCAGACTGTGCATTTGCGCGGCCTCGACCGGACGGGCGAGCAGACACATCTCCATCGCCAGCGGGCGGGGCAGGACACGCGCCAGATGCGCCGTCAGTCCGCCATCGGGGACCAGCCCGGCCTTGACATAGGCGGCCGTGAATTTCGCGTCTTCGGCCGCAACGATCAGATCACAGGCCAGCGCCAGCGAAAGCCCGGCACCAGCGGCCCCGCCTTCGACGGCGGCGATGACAGGGACGGGACAGGCACGGATCGCGCGCACCAGATCGTGCAGCCCCTCGATCTTGTCGCGGCGTTCCGCCTCGCTCAGGTCGCGCCGGGCGATCAGGACATTGAGGTCACCGCCGGCGCAAAAAAACGGACCTTCGGAGGTCAGGATCACACTGCGGATCTTGGGATCTCTTGCACCCTCCATCGCCTCCATGATGCAACGATACAGGTCTTCGGACAGCGCGCCCCGCTTATGGGTATTGCCGTTCCAGACGATCAGGCGGTCACCCGCATCCTCTAGCCTTGCGGTCATGTCAATTTCTCCTGTGGAACCCGTTTGAACACGCCTGTGGATCTGGCGATCACTGTTCCGTCCTCATGAACCAGTTCCGCGTCAATGAAGATGATGCTGCGACCGCCGCCCGTAACACGCGCTGTCGCCGTGACGCGGCCCGGATTTCCGGACCCGATAAACTGTGTGTTCATCGAAACGGTCAGGAATGGCGCACGCCCGGTGGAATCGACGGTCAGCGACCCGGCAAGCCCTGACGCATTATCAAGCATCGTCACGGCAATGCCGCCATGCAACGCCCCATGGCGGTTCAGATGTTGCGGTCCCACGTCGAGATAACAGCGACCATAGGCGGGGTCGGACACGTCCGCGACGTATCCGATCAACCTTTGCGTGCCGGTTTCGTCGCGGATCAGGCTGGCGTCCTCAGGCAGCGGAGAAGGCAATGAAACGCTCCAGATGGTGATCGGTGTCGCCGAACCGGTGGTCGGCCATGACGATGCGTTTGGCGATATGCGCCAGTTCGTATTCCTGCGTCATCGCGATACCGCCATGCATCTGGATGCTGTCTTCGGCAATCAGACGACCGGTGCGGCCCATGAGGTTCTTGGCAGCCGAGACATGTTTTTCCCGCACCTTGCGGTCCGATTCAAGGTTGCCTGCGGCGTTGATGACGGCAGAACGGGCCTGCTCCATCTCGATCAGCATGTCCGACATGCGGTGTGCCAACGCCTGAAACGTCCCGATCGGGCGGCCAAACTGCTTGCGGGTGCCAAGATAGTCTTTGGTCAGCCTGGTTGCGGTTTCCATTGCCCCCAAGGTCTCGGACACCTGGGCGACATTCGCAGCGGCGATGCGCGCTTCGATGGCGTGTGCCGCCTTGCCGGCCGCACCGAGGCGGGCCGACGCGGGCAGGGTAACGTCATCAAGCGTCACCTCGGCCGCCCGGCCACCGGCCAGCAACGCATAGCCCTGTACCGTCAGACCTTTCGCGTCTTTGGGCACAAGGAACAACGAAATGCCGTCCTCGTCTGCCACATCACCGCTTTCGCGGGCGGAAACGACCAGCATATCGGCGGCCTCGGCATTCAGCACGACGGCCTTGCGACCCGACAAGACGACCGCATCGCTCTTGACAGTGGCTGTCGTTGACACGCGGAACAGATCGTAGCGGCTGGTGGGTTCGCCATGGGCAAAGGCCAGTTGCAATGCACCGCTGATGATCTCTTCGACATGGCCTTGCTGTTCCTCGTTCCCGAGGTCGGCGATCAGCCCGCCCGCCAGAACGGCAGTTTCCATGAACGGCTCCACGACGCCCGCACGGCCAAGCTCTTCGAACACGGTCGTGATGTCGAAGCCCTTGCCGCCAAAGCCGCCCTGCTCTTCGGTAAACAGCGCCCCTATGACGCCAAGTTCGGCCAGTTCGGACCAGATCGCTTCGGAAAGGCCGCTGTCTGACTCCAGTATTTTGTTGCGCGTTGCCGTATCGTAGCGGTCGCGCAGGAAACGGCGCAGGCTGTCTTGCAGCATTTGCCGCTCTTCGGTCAGTTCGAAATTCATGGTTTACCCTCCCATCGTGACTTTGGCGATGATCCCGCGCTGGATCTCGTTCGATCCGCCAAAGATCGACAGTTTGCGGTTGTTGAAATATTGTGCCGCCACGGGGCCGGCGGCCAACGGGTCAGGCAAAGCTTCGTTTGATCCCTCGATGGCCTCTGAGGCGAAGGGCATAGCATAGACGCCTGCTGCGCGGCGCGCGAGGTCGTTGATTTCCTGACGGATGATCGTCCCCTTGACCTTGAGCATGGACGATTCCACCCCCGGCGCTGTTCCCGCCGCCGCCTTGGAGACGATCCGCAGGTTGGTGGTGGACATGGCCATCAGGTCAATCTCCACTTGCGCGACGCGTGCGGCGAAATGCGGGTTCTCGATCAGCGGCTTGCCACCAGCCATCTCTGCCTTGGCGATGCGTTTCACCGCCGTCAGACCGGCTTGGGAAAACCCGACGCCCGCGATGTTCGTCCGCTCATGCGTCAGCAGATACTTGGCATAGGTCCAACCCTTGTTCTCTTCGCCCACAAGGTTCTCGACAGGGACCTTGACGTCCGTGAACCAGACCTCGTTGACCTCCGCCCCGCCGTCAAGCAGGATGATCGGGCGAACTTCGACGCCGGGCGTATCCATATCGATTAGCAGAAACGAAATACCTTCCTGTTGCTTTACATCCTTGTCGGTGCGCACAAGGCAAAAGATCATGTTGGCGTGCTGGCCCAATGTGGTCCAGGTTTTCTGCCCGTTGACGATGTAGTGATCGCCTTCTCGCACCGCGCTGGTTTTCAACGATGCGAGGTCTGATCCGGCACCGGGCTCCGAATAGCCCTGACACCACCAGTCCTCACCGGACAGGATACGGGGCAACCAGTAATCCTGCTGCTCTTTGGAGCCGAATTTCTGCAACACAGGTGCAAGCATACCAAGCCCAAACGGCACGATGCGGGGTGCGTGATGCGCCGCTGCTTCTTCCTCGAAAATGTGCTTTTGCACGGCGTTCCATTCGGCACCGCCGAATTTTTTGGGCCAGTTCGGCGCAAGCCATCCCTGTTCGTTCAGGATCGCGTGCCAACGCTCGACGTCCGATTTGACCAGTTCCTTGCCGCCCTTGATCTTGGCGCTCAGGTCTTCGGGCAGTTTCTCCGCCAGAAAGGTGCGTACCTCTTCACGAAAGGCCTTTTCCTCGTCGGTATAGCTCAGGTCCATGATGTTTCCCTTCGGTTAAGCCTTGGCGGCCTGTTTGTTCAGATCGTCGAAATTGCGGCCCTCGGCCACGAGTTGCTCTAGCAGCGGGGCGGGTTGCCAGAACCACGGGTCGTCGCGGGCGTAGGATTTAATGTCTTCGAGAAGATTGGGGAGCCCTTGCAGGTCCGCCCATTTCAGCGGCCCACCCCAGTAGCGCGGAAAACCGTAGCCAAAGAGCAGTGTCATATCCACATCCAGCGGCCGGCGGGCGATGCCCTCGCCCAAGACCTTGGCGGCCTCGTTGACCATTGCGGCCATGTACCTGCGCAGGATCTCCGCGTCGGTAAAGTCGCGGGGGGTGATGCCAAGCTCTTTTTGTTCTGCGGTGATCAGATCTTCGATCTCTGGATTCGGGACGCCACGGCGGGCACCTTTTTCATAGATGTAATAGCCTTTGCCGGTCTTCTGGCCGAAATGTCCCTGTTCGCAGAGGCAGTCGATATACGTCGGCACACGTTCGTCCGGGTGACGATCCGGGGCTTTTCGCTTGCGCGTTGCCCATCCGATGTCGAGCCCCGCAAGGTCGGCCACCGCAAATGGCCCCATCGCAAAGCCGAAGTCGGTCAGCGCCTTGTCGATCTGATAGGGCGACGCGCCGTCAAGCACCATATGATCGGCAGCGGTGCGGTAAGTCGCAAGGATGCGGTTTCCGATGAAGCCGTCGCACACGCCCGCCCGCACGCTGACCTTGCCCAGCGCCTTGCCCAGCGCAAAGCCGGTCGCCACGACATCCGGCGCAGTCTGATCCGCAACCACGATTTCGAGCAGTTTCATCACATGCGCGGGCGAGAAGAAATGCAGCCCGATCACATCTGCGGGGCGCGACGTGCTGGCCGCGATTTCGTCCACATCCAGATAAGAGGTGTTCGTCGCCAGCACGGCACCCTTCTTGCACACCGCGTCAAGTTTGCCAAAGACATCCTTTTTGACGCCCATGTCTTCGAACACCGCTTCGATCACCATGTCCACAGATGCCAGGCTGTCATAATTGACCGACACCTCAAGGCCGTTGGTCAGCATCGCATCGTATTTCGCATCCGTGATCTTGCCGCGCTTCAGCGCGCCCTGAAGGTTGCCGGCGATACGTTCGCGCGCCGCTTCCGCGGCTTCGTTCTTCATTTCGATCAACACGACATTGAAGCCCGCCAACAGCGCCGCCGTGGCGATACCGGCCCCCATCGTGCCACCGCCAATGATACCGATGCTTTGCAGGGCGCGCGGCTCTACCCCCTTTAATTCAGGCAGGTTACCCACGGCACGTTCGGAAAAGAACGCATGGATCATGCCCTGCCGCTGATCGGTTTCCATCAGTTCCATGAAGATACGGCGTTCAGTCTCGAGGCCTTCGTCAAACGGTTGTTCGACGCTGGCCTGCACGGCACGCACCGCCTCGGCCGGCGCGACCTGCCCGCGTCCTTTGGCAAGCGCCGCCTCATAGGCCCCGTCCCAATCGATTGCGGCAGGCTTGTCCATGGCGCTGACGGGACGCCGTTCCGCGCCTCCGTCAAGCAGCTCTCGCACATAGGAAAGTCCCACTTCCTGCGGATCTCCGTCAACGACGTGGTCAACAATACCCATCTCAAGCGCCTCCGGTGCCTTGACATGGCGACCGCTGGTAATCAGATCAAGCGATTTTTCCACACCGATCAGCCGTGGCAGGCGTTGTGTTGCACCTGCTCCGGGGATCAGGCCCAGATGAACTTCGGGTAGCCCGACGCGGGCGTCCGGTTGCGCCACGCGGTAATGCGCACCCAGTGCGATTTCCAGCCCGCCGCCCAACGACACGCCATGCATCGAAGCGACGAAGATCAGTGGCGAGGATTCGATCCGGTTGCAAACTTCGGTCAAGTAAGGCGTCTGCGGCGGCTTGCCGAATTCGGTGATGTCGGCACCCGCGATAAAGGCACGCCCGTCGCCTACGATCAGGGCTGCACGCACCCCGTCGTCGGCTTCGGCGCGGTCCATCCCATCCATCAGACCGGCACGCACCGCTTGGCTAAGCGCGTTCACGGGAGGATTGGTGATGCGCAGGATCGCCACGTCATCCTTTCTGGTATAGCTTACGGTATCGCTCACCTCGTCTCTCCTTTATCTTTTATCCGCGCTTGCGCAGGACAACCGCGCTGGCTGTATATTGCTGCATGCAGCATTTCACGCAGCGTGGGGTCCACCTTGGACGCTGCAGGCCTTTGGGGCCGCGCGTCCAAGGCAGCAGGGCATTGACTATCGCCGCACAACCTAGCGAAGCGGGCGTGATGGTAAACCCCTGCCCCAGCGGTTGGTTGTATCCTTTTTGCCCGAACTCCCGCGGAGCGGACTCTGGCTCGGTTGGCAAAGCGCACAGGTCAAACGCGAGATCGATTATTCGCACTGACGCCGCCCTTCCCCGCAGAGGCAATTTTGCATAGCGAAACGCTGTTTCGCTATTTGAGACGAAGCTAAAAGGAGTCGCAACTTCGCGCAAGCCAAGAATGCAGCGCAGCTTGACGGCGAACGTCAGCCCGGTTTTCGGTAGATGAAGCATCTGTCGAGAATAGCGCCCTCTGGCAGATCGACGTCTTCGAGGGCGTCAAAATACATTCGGTCGCTTGCGACCATCAGTCCGCCGGGTGCCAGCAGCGGCTCTACCAGCGGTGAAATCGCACGCGCGAAAGCATCGTTTTTCGCTGGATTGTGCCCCCCCAGATCCGCGTGAACCAAGGACGCTGTCGGCCCGAAACGTTTCAGCGCCGCAGGAAGCGTATCATGCACATCACCAAGGATCACCCGACCCTCGGGCGGCGTGCTATCAGGATGGGAGGCGATAGCGCGCTCGAACACGAAAATATCGCGGCCTTCGACGCGCGACCGAAGGTGATCGTAGGTCCGCCCGTTGCCCAGACCCAATTCGAACACCGGTCCGTCCAGATGGGCCGTCTTTGCAACGGCAAAGTCTATGGACGCACGTTGTGACACCATTCGGGCGATGAAATGATCCAGTCGGCTCATTATAGATGCTCCTCGCATGCTTGGACCCATAGCAGATGGATCGTCGACCCAAAGTTAACCCACGGACAGTCTTTGCGCCACTGGACGCAGCGCAAAATATCGGTTTCACTCTAACCGACAAGGATCAAGGACGACATGGCCGCACTGCTGGACGTATCATCGCTTACGATTGGATTTGGCGATGCGGCCGCCGTGGTCGAAGACGTCAGCTTTCGCGTGGAAAAAGGGCGGACGTTGGCGCTGGTCGGCGAAAGCGGGTCGGGCAAGACACTGACCTGCCGGTCGATTCTGCGAATCCTCCCCAAGGCCGCGCAGTTGCGCGGTGGCAGCATACGCTGGACACCTGGCACTGACGGCGCTGCACTGGACCTGCTGACTTTGCCGGAGCGCCGGATGCGGGATTTACGCGGCAGCCAGATTTCCATGATCTTTCAGGAACCGATGCGCTCGCTATCGCCGCTGCACCGGCTCGGCGATCAGGTGTCCGAAGTCCTGCACCTGCATCAATCCATCAGCCGCGCTGAGGCCAAGCGACAGGTGCTGGCACAATTCGACCGGGTCGGCTTTGCAGATCCCGAACGGGCATGGCGAAGCTATCCGTTCGAGATGTCGGGAGGTATGCGCCAACGCGCCATGATCGCGATGGCGATGGTCGGTCGGCCCGAGCTGCTGATCGCCGACGAACCGACGACGGCACTGGATGTCACGACACAGGCGCAGGTGCTGGGCCTTATCAAGGAATTGCAGGCCGAGATCGGCATGGCCGTCATCCTTGTCACGCATGATCTGGGTGTTGTGGCGAACATGGCCGACGAGGTCGTCGTGATGAACCGGGGCCGCGTGATGGAATCGGGGCGTGCGTCGGATATCCTGGGTGCGCCGGCACATGCTTACACCGCCAAACTTTTCGCGGCGGCCCCGATGATCCCCGCCACGCCGAGCCCTGCACGCGCGATGCCGCATGACGATCTGATCCTCGACATCCGCAATGTCTCCAAGAGCTTTACCATGCGCGCAGGTGGCTGGCGCGGACCGGTTGCAGTGACTGCCTGCCGCGATGTAAATCTGTCGTTGCAACGGGGCAAGACGCTTGCCGTCGTGGGCGAAAGCGGTTCGGGTAAAACCACCTGCGCGCAGGTCGCTTTGGGGGCGGTTCAGCCGGACCCCGGCGGCGAGGTCCTGTTTCGTCCAGTGCCGGGCGCGGAACCGATCAACGTACACAACATGACGGAGACCCAAAGGCGCAGCTTCCAGCGTCAGGCGCAGATGGTGTTTCAAGACCCGTTTTCGTCATTAAGCCCCCGGATGCGTATACAGCAAGCCCTGACAGAACCGCTGGAGATCCACGGAATCGGAAACCGCGCGGAACGCCGCGAGAAGGCAGCGCAGACGCTCCAGCTTGTGGGCCTGAGCCCGGATATGCTGGGTCGCTATCCGCATGCGTTCTCGGGCGGGCAGCGCCAGCGTCTGTCCATCGCACGGGCCTTGACGCTGGATCCAAAACTGCTGGTTTGCGACGAGCCGACATCGGCGCTGGATGTGTCCGTGCAGGATCAGATCCTGACCCTGCTGGAAGACATTCGCGACCAAGCCGGGCTAAGCTATTTGTTCATCAGCCACGATCTGGCCGTCGTCGCGCGCATCGCCGACGAGGTCGCGGTAATGCGTGCGGGCGTCATCGTAGAGCAGGCCCCGCCCGGAACGCTGTTCCACGATCCGCGCCACCCATATACCCGCGCGCTGATCGCCGCCCAGCCGGAACCGGATCTTTCGCGCCCGATTGATCTGGATCTGGTCGCCCAGGGGGCCGGTGAGCCTTCCGGCTGGCCCGAGATGTTCCGCTTTGAAGGCACTGAAGCACCTGTTCTTCGCGAATTGTCCCCCGGTCACATGGTGCGTTGTCATGTTTAGGTTTTTGCTCCTGTTTGCCGTGCTTGCGCTTCCCGTATCAGCGGGTCCGGATTTGCAGGAATCGACCTTCTGGTCCATGGAGGTCGAACGGGGCGATATGCCCCCGGTCACCGAGCGTATTCCCGAAGAGCCTCTGATCGTGGATCTGGAGTCAAAGGGGCGCAGTTTCGGGGCGCAGGGCGGAACGCTGCGCACACTGGTTTCCCGGTCCAAGGATATCCGCCAGATGAGCGTCTATGGCTATGCGCGGCTTGTGGGCTACGCGCCCGATTACACATTGCAGCCGGACATCCTGCGCGACGTCACGGTCGCGGAAGGCCGTATCTTTACATTGCACCTCAGAAAAGGCCACCGATGGTCGGACGGAACGCCATTTACCTCCGATGACTTCCGGTACTGGTGGGAAAGTATCGTTCTCAACGAAGAGATTACGCCCACCGGCCCGCCGGACTTCATGTATGTTGGCGGCAAACGCGGCCGCGTGCGGTTTCCAGACGCTGCGACGGTGGTATTCGAATGGGACGACCCGAACCCCAATTTCCTGGCGCTGCTGGCGCAGGCGACCCCGCCGTTCATCTATCGCCCGGCGCATTACCTCAAACAATTTCACGCAGCGTTTGCCGACCCGGAGCCGCTTGCCGAAGCGGTCAGTGAGGCGCGGGTGAACTCCTGGGCGGCGCTGCATAACAAGCTCGACAACATGTCGAAATTCGACAACCCGGATCAGCCGACGTTGCAGCCGTGGCTTAATGCGACCGGCGGTGAAACCTCGCGCAGCGTCTTTGTGCGCAATCCCTATTATCACCGCATCGATACGCGCGGCGTTCAGCTTCCCTATATTGACGTGGTCGAGATGACGGTTGTCAGTGGCGGCCTGATCGCTGCCAAGGCCAATGCGGGCGAAGTGGATCTGCAAGCGCGTGGGCTGGAGTTTCGCGATGTATCCGTTCTCAAGAAGGGCGAAGCGGATGGCGGCGATTACCGCACCTTTCTTTGGTCGAACGGCGTCGCGAGCCAGATCGCGATCTATCCTAACCTCAACTTCGCCGATCCGGTCTGGCGCGAGGTCATGCGCGACGTACGGTTTCGCCGCGCGCTCAGCCTTGGCATCGACCGGCACATGATAAACCGCGCACTCTATTTCGGACTGGCGCAAGAAGGCGGGATGGCAGCACTCGACATCAGCCCGCTGCACCGCGAGGATGACCTCTATGCATGGTCGCAACTGGATATCGCGCAAGGAAATGCGTTGTTGGATGAGATGGGATTGACGGATCGAACGGCATCGGGCCTGCGCAAACTGCCCGACGGGCGGCCAATGGAGTTCGTCGTCGAAACAGCCGGTGAACGTCAGGAAGAAGAGAACGCGCTGGCGATCATCGCCGACACCTGGCGCGAGCTTGGCATCCGCCTTGTCATGCGTCCGCTTGACCGCGACATCCTGCGCAACCGGATCTATGCAGGCACCAGCATGGCCGCCGTCTGGTACGGCTGGGATAATGGAATACCCGGCCCTGACACCTCACCGGCCTATGTCGCACCTACCCAGCAGGAATTCTTTGCCTGGCCGAAATGGGGGCAGTATTACCAGACCAAGGGCCAGGCGGGCGAAGTGCCCGACCTGCCGGCGGCGCGCCGCCTGATGACGCTCTACCGTGAATGGATGCAGACCCAGGACAATACCGAGCGCACAGCGCTATGGCGGGAGATGTTGCAAATTCATGCGGATCAGCAGTTTGCGGTTGGCATCCTGTCCTCAGCACCGCAGCCGGTCGTAGTGTCCAAGCGCCTGCGAAATGTCCCGGAGAACGGCATCTGGACCTTTGACCCCGGCGCGCATTTCGGCATTCACCGTATCGACGAGTTCTATTTCGAAGACGCGTTCCAGCAGGTGACCCAATGATGTTTCTGCGCTATGCGGTTTACCGTTTTGCCACGATGCTGCTGACGCTCTGGGTCGTGTCGATACTGGTTTTCATCATCATCAACCTTCCCCCCGGCGACTACCTCTCCAATCAGATCGCAGAACTGCGCGCGACAGGTCAGGCCGACGGCGTCGCCAAGGCGGAATTCCTGCGCCGCGAATATGCGCTCGATCGCCCGCTTTATCAGCAATACCTGATCTGGGTCGGATTTGCGCCCGGGCCGCAGGGCTTTTCGGGCCTTGTCCAAGGCAATTTCGGCTGGTCTTTCGAATTTGACCGACCGGTCGCGGAAATCGTCGGTGACGCACTTTGGCTGACGGTTCTGGTGAACCTCTCGGCTGTGCTGTTCGTCTACGCCGTGGCGCTGCCACTGGGTATCTTGCAGGCCGCACGGTCCGAAACATGGGCTGACTACACGGCAGGTTTCATAGGTTATCTGGGGCTGGCCACACCGAATTTCCTGCTGGCGCTGATCTTGTTCTACTACGGGCACAAGTATTTCGACCTGCCTATCGGCGGTCTGATGGCCCCTGAATTCGAAGGGCAGCCGTTGTCCTGGCCCAAGGTCAAATCGATACTGCTGCACCTCATCGTGCCGACCTTCGTAATTGGCACCTCCGGCGCTGCGGCAATGATGCAGCGACTGCGTGCCAATATGCTGGACGAGCTGGACAAACCCTATGTCGAAACCGCCATAGCCAAGGGAATGTCGCCGCGCAGAATGCTGACCAAATATCCCTTGCGCGTTGCTTTCAATCCGTTCGTGGCGGATATCGGCAACCTGTTGCCTGCGATGGTCTCGGGCTCGGTGCTGGTGTCGGTCGTGCTGGGGTTGCAGACGATCGGCCCCTACCTGCTGACGGCGCTCAAATCCCAGGACCAGTTCCTTGCGGGGTTCGTGTTGATGTTCGTGGCGCTGCTGACGCTGATCGGGACGATGATCTCAGATATGCTGCTGGTGCTGCTTGATCCCCGGATCCGCTACGGGGATCGCAAACGATGAGCGGCACGCAGCCCGATAACCGCTTTGTCGATACCAAACCCTGGGTGGATGCCGATGACCTTTCGGCCCCTGAACGCGCGGATTTCGACGCGTCGGCATGGCAACTGACCTGGCGCAAGTTTCGCCGGCACCGGCTGGGGCTGATCTCGGGGTTGTTCCTGCTGCTGTGCTATCTGTTGTTGCCTGTTGCCGGGTTCATCGCCCCCTACACGCCCAACGAACGGAGCGCAGATTACCTTTACCACCCGCCGCAAAGCATCAACCTGTGGCACGATGGCAGTTTCATTGGCCCCTTCGTCTATCCCACGGTGGCAGAGCCTGACCTTGTCAATTATCGCTGGACCTACGTGACGGACGCGACGCGCCCCATGCCGCTGGAATTTTTCTGCGAGGGGCGCGAATACCGCCTGTTCGGCCTGATCCCGTCGGACACCCATCTGTTCTGTGCACCAGAGGGGGCAACGGTCTTTTTGTGGGGGTCGGACCGCCTCGGGCGCGATGTGTTCAGCCGCATCCTTTATGGCGCACAGCTTTCCTTGACCGTTGGTCTGATTGGCATCACCGTAAGCTTCACGCTTGGCATCTTCTTCGGGGCCATCGCAGGCTATTTCGGTGGCAAGACCGACTGGATCATCAATCGCGCCATCGAAATCCTGCGGTCACTGCCCGAATTGCCGCTTTGGCTGGCGCTTTCGGCGGCTGTTCCGTCAAATTGGGGGCCGGTGGCGGTGTTCTTCATCATCTCGATCATCCTCGGCATCCTCGACTGGCCCGGCCTGGCACGCGCTGTGCGTTCGAAATTCCTGAGCCTGAGAGAAGAGGAATACGTGAAAGCCGCCGAAATGATGGGCGCGCGACCGGGGCGCGTCATTCGTCGCCATCTGCTCCCCAACTTCATGTCGCATCTGATCGCCAGCGCCACACTGTCGATCCCCGCGATGATCCTCGGGGAAACCGCGCTGAGTTATCTCGGCCTGGGATTGCGCGCACCGGCGGTCAGCTGGGGGGTGATGCTTAACGACGCGCAGAATTTGGCCAGCATCGAAATCTACCCCTGGACGGCGATTCCGATGCTGCCGATCATCGTCGTGGTGCTGGCCTTCAACTTTCTCGGTGACGGCCTGCGCAGTTCGCTGGACCCCTACAAGAGCTGATCCAGAAATGGTCGCGCACGGCGAAAATCCGAGGTGCGCGGGTCGCCTGCAGATATGGGCCGTGCAGCAGTCGGGAACCTGTTCAGTACCAGCTTCCCATCTTGACCTCTGTGCTGCCTTCCAACATCGACGCAAATTCTTTTGGGTCTTGCGTCCCGCCATCGCGACCGCGGTAATGATACGGATAGACGAACGTCGGGGCGAACTCCGATACCGCCGACGCCGCTGCGCTGGCATCCATTGTGAATGGCAGGTTCATGCAGACAAAAGCCAAGTCGATGTTTTCGAGCGCGCGCATCTCGGGGGTGTCTTCGGTATCGCCCGAGATATAGACCCGGAACCCTTCGAAGTTGAGAATGTACCCGTTGTCCCGGCCTTCGGGGTGAAAATTCTTGCGCTCTTCGGTAATGTTGTAGGCTGGGATCGCCTCGATGTCGATTTCGTTGAACTGAGCCAGATTGTTGTTCGGCACCTCATTGGCTTGTGGGCGAAGGTCGTCGGACAACATCTCGAACACGGCGGGATTGGTAATGAGGCGCGTCCCGTCACCGGCCAGTGCAGCAAGCGTTTCGGCGTTGTAGTGATCGCCATGCTCATGGGTTATCAGGATCAGGTCAGGCGTCGGGAAATCGGCGTAACTTGCCGGATCACCCACCGGATCGACATAGATCGTGCCGACGGGCGTTTCCATCACGAACGACGCATGGCTTACCGGATGAACGGTGATCGGACCTGCGGGCGTCTCGAACATGTCGCCGGAATGGGCTGCCGCACGCGCGGCATAGGGCAGCAGTACGACCGCACCCGTGGCTGCGACAGCAGTATGAAGAAAATGGCGGCGAGTCTGTGTCATTTTCGGGGGCTCCTTGATTTATTCTCAGATCTGAAATGGTAGCTCGGAAAAAACCGCAATCAACATCAACGATCTTCACCGCCTTGATTGTCAGCGCCAGCCTCTTGTGCCTCAGCAATACCTTGTGTGGCCGCGGTCACGGCGCGGCGCTGCTCCTCGGTCAGTTCCTCCACCTTGCCGTCTGCCAGCCGCACCGTCACCTCGCGGTGCGCGAACTTGATCCCTTCGCGCTGAAACAGCTCGCGGATTTCTTCATAGACCCTCTTGCGCACCAGCCATTGGTCACCAGGCTTGGTCATGAATTTCACACGGATGATCATGGCACTGTCCTGCATTTCGATCACGCCTTGCGATTTCAGCGGCTGGATAAAATTCTCG
This sequence comes from Sulfitobacter sp., assembly GCA_024637305.1. Taxonomy (GTDB): domain Bacteria; phylum Pseudomonadota; class Alphaproteobacteria; order Rhodobacterales; family Rhodobacteraceae; genus Sulfitobacter. The sequence continues at coordinate 11,592 of JAGXFI010000054.1, read as the reverse complement.
CCGATAACCGGGTCATCCAATAGCGCGACCCCCAGTTTCTTGATCATCTTGCGCACCGCTTCGACGTCGGTGTCATAGGTGACGCGCAGGGGTAATTTCATGATGACCCAGTCGCGTGAATAATTTGTCATCACCTGCAACTCACCGAACGGAATGGTATGCAGCGCGCCGAGGTGGTGGCGCAGTTGAAATGACCGGACGGAAATTTTCTCGACCGTGCCTTTCACGCCGCCGACGTCCAGATATTCGCCCTTTCGAAATGCGTCGTCGAAAAGGAAGAACGCGCCAGCAAAAATGTCGCGCACCAAGGCCTGAGAACCAAACCCTACGGCCACGCCGACGATCCCCGCGCCAGCGAACAGCGGGCCCACATTGATCCCGATTTCCATCAGAACAATCAAAAGGATCGTCACGACCACCACAATCAGGATGAAATTGCGGAACAACGGCAGCAGCGTCGCCAGTCTGGAAGCGCTTGACCCACTGCCTTCGTCGCCCAGCTCACCTTCTTCCTCGTCGCCCGTTTCATCCGCGATCTTCGTGTCGATCCAGATGCGGAAAGCGTGGTAGATGACATAACCGATGAAAATGATGACCATGATGTCGAGCATCCGGTCGGCGTAGTTCTCGACCATCCGCGCGCCGTCGTTGTCCCAGATGTAGAAAAACGCATAGATACCAGCGACGAAGGCAAGAATACCCGCCACACGTCGTGCCAACGCCTCAAAGCTGTCGAGAACCCGGCGCGGCTCCATGTCGGAGGCGTCAACGGCATCACGTGTTTGCAGGGTGTCGGGCTGAAAAGTTTGAATATCGTCTTGCGATGGCCCCGGCCCCGCGTCGATGCGCGCGCTTTCGGCTGCCTGGACGCGGTCGCGCAAGGGACCGGCGGCACTGTCACCCTCCAGCAAGGCGTCCGGGTCATCTTCGTCGGGTCCGTCTTCTTGCACCTGCCGCAGAGCCATTGCGCGGGCCTCGGCATGGGCGTGCTCTGCCGCCTCCCGTTCGGCCCGGCGTTCATTGATGAGGCGGATCGCGCGGGCGCGCGCAAAGCTGCGTTCGATCACGTAATTGATGACACCGTAGACGACGATGATCGAAATCAGGATGCCATACGCCCCGGCAATCAGCGGTATCGAACCGGGGTTTTCCAGCACCAGATCATAAGTCAGCTCGAACCAGGCAAAGATGACGTAGACGATGACCACCGGTGCCCAGGCACGCGACAGAAAGCGGATCAGCATACTGGTTTGCGCGTAGGGCTTGCCCTTGCGCAATGCGTTGCTGATGGCACGGTGATTGATCAGCACCAGCAGGATGTTGAGCAGCACCATCAGGGCCGACATCATCGAAGCCAGGAAGGCGTAGACCTCGTAATTCAGGCCCAGTTCCCAGATCCACATGCCAAACAGGATAAAACAGATATCAAGCGCGGCGATCCCCCACATCCATCGGTGCAAGCGCTTTGCATCGCGGTCACCGAGAGGCGGAATTCGGTACTGCGTCAGAAAAGGGGACAGGATCATTCGCCAAAGCCCTGCGGTAAAGCGGCAGGCAAAATAGCCGATGTTGATAAGCGTGACGGTGAATTGCATCGCCGTATCGTCGAGCGTGCCATAGATGGCCGCGCCCAGAATATAGGCCACGAGCATCGACACCAGAATTCCGATCACGCCCATGAAAAAGCGGAACACAAGGAAAGGCATCTTTTCGGTATAGCCTTTGGGGTCATCCTTGATCCGCGCCACAACAAATCGGCGGGCGATCCGCTTGCCGAAAATCTCGCGTTCCACGATCGCACCAACGCCAAACAGCAACATGCTGACCACAAACGCCTTTACGAAGGCCATGATCGTGCCGTCCGGGCTGGCTGCGCGCAGGATGTAGATCACCTCCTGCGTGGCATTCGGCAGCTGCACTAGCCGCTCCAGCAGCGCCGCGCGAAATCTCACGGCACGTTCCTGTGCCCGCATCAGGGCGGAATGTTCGACGGCAGCCGGAGCATCGATATTTTCGACAGGATCGGGCGATGCAGCGGTTGTAACGCGACCATCCGCGCCGATCACGATAATGCTGGCCCCATCGTCGGCGGCCTGCCTGATGGCGTCGGCCAAAGCTTCGGGTTCTTGCGTTGATATCGCGTCGGAGGGAAAGAGCGATCCAAGGCCTTGTGCCCTGACATTCTCGGTGCCGAACAGCATCAGTGCGACGCAGATAATCAGTCCGGCCAGGAAACGTCGCATGTAAATTCCGTTCAAGGTAGATCAGGCAATGTCTGACGCTATGCCGCGCTTTGATTTATTGCAATTCAACTCGCGCATGGCGGATACCATCGGGCTTTGCACCGACGCCGTTTTCGTGGCACATTTGAAAAGACCGTGATCTGCGCGACACCCTCGGTAGGAAAACGGTAGCACCGCCCAAGTCCCCGCGTTAACCATTTCGGGGACCATGCTATGCAGGGCCGACTATATTACGGCAGACCGGGTGCGTCCCGGGGTCCTGTGGATCAGCCGACCGGAACGGGACAGATCGCCATGCCGCATTCGGCCAACCGCCATAACCGCACCGCTTCGACAACGCGGCGCGTGATGTTCTACAGTCATGACACTTTCGGATTGGGCCACTTGCGTCGTTCGCGCGCATTGTCCGCCGCCCTGACCGAAGGGGATGACAAAGCCTCCGCAATCATCCTGACGGGATCGCCCGTTGCCGGTCGCTTCACGTTTGCCGAACGGGTTGATCACATCCGCTTGCCCGGCGTGACAAAGCTGGCCGACGGCAGTTACGTGAGCCAGACACTGGGACTCGACATCGACGAGACAACAAGCCTGCGCGCTGGCCTGATCCAGACGGCGATAGAACAATACGAACCCGATCTGCTGATCGTCGACAAGGAGCCGACCGGTTTTCGCGGAGAACTACTGCCGACGCTGGAGTGGCTGCGCATCACAGGTCGGACGCGCACCGTGCTGGGTTTGCGCGATGTGCTGGACGAACCAAAGGTGCTGGCCGCGGAATGGGCGCGCAAGGGTGCCGTGGAGGCGACAGAACGGCTTTATGACGAAACATGGGTGTACGGCGTGCGCGACATCTATGACCCGACCGCCGGTCTGCCCCTGTCGGAAAAGGCGCGCAGCCGCATGCATTGGACCGGCTATCTGCGCCGCGAAATGACAGAGCCTGCCGATCCGGCGCTTGAGCCCTATATCTTGATCACACCCGGCGGCGGCGGCGACGGCGAGGCGATGGTGTCGCTGGTGCTTCAGGCCTACGAATCCGACCCGACACTTAGCCCCAAGGCCGTGCTGGTTTATGGCCCGTTTCTGTCCGGTGAGGTGCGCGATGCCTTTGACGAACGGGTGGCGCGCCTGAACGGCCGGGTTACCGCCGTCGGTTTCGAAAGCCGGATCGAGACCCTGTTCGACGGTGCCGAGGGCGTCGTTTGCATGGGCGGCTACAACACGTTCTGCGAAGTCCTGAGTTTCGACAAGCGCGCAGTGATCGTGCCCCGAACGGTGCCGCGTCTTGAACAATGGATCAGAGCCAGCCGCGCCGAAGAGCTGGGGCTGGTGCGCATGCTGGATGAGACCCGCGACGGGCTGACCTGCGATTCCATGATTGCCGCCATTCGCAACCTGCCGCAACAGAACCGGCCATCCGAAGCGGGCGCAGACGGGTTGCTGGACGGGCTGAACGTTGTGGTCGAACGCGGTCGCGCGCTTATGGGCAGGCAATGACCGCGCAGCTTGCCGTCGTCGTCAAGGGCTGGCCGCGCCTGAGCGAGACATTCATCGCGCAAGAGTTGGTGGCATTGGAAGAAGCAGGGCTGGCGTTCGAGATCTGGTCCCTGCGCCATCCGACGGATACCAAGACGCACCCGTTGCATGACCGTCTGCAAGCGCGCGTGCGGTATTTGCCGGAATATCTGCGGGACGAGCCTGACCGGGTCGCTACCGCAATGTCGGCGGCGGAGAAGCTGCCCGGCTATCAGGCGGCGAACGCCGCATTCGAGGCAGACCTTGCGCGCGACGATACTCCCAATCGCCACCGCCGGTTTGGTCAGGCTTGCGTTCTGGCGCATGAAGCACCCGCAAGTTTGCGCGCGCTCTACGCTCATTTCCTGCATACGCCATCATCCGTGGCACGCTATGCGTCGATCCTGCGGGATGTGCCGTGGTCTTTCTCGGCCCATGCCAAGGACATCTGGACCTCGCCAGCGTGGGAGCTGCGCGAAAAGCTCTCCGCCGCGCATCACGGTGCCGCATTCGGCGCGACCTGTACCGCCTTCGGGGCGGCGCATCTGCGAACGTTGGCAGACGACCCTGACCGGGTCGATCTGGTCTATCACGGGCTGGACCTTGCCCGATTTCCCGCTCCCCCGAACCGGCGCTTGCGGGTCCCGGACGATAGATTGCGGCTGTTGTCCGTCGGGCGGCTGGTTGAAAAGAAGGGGTTTGACAACCTCATCGAAGCGCTGGCGCTGCTTCCGGAAAAGCTGGACTGGCACTGGACGCATATCGGCGGCGGCGCGCTTGGGCCGGCGTTGGAAGCGCGGGCGCAGGCCCTCGGGGTTGCGGACCGTATTGCCTGGCGCGGGGCCTGCGATCAGCCCGAAGTCGTCGCCGCCATGCGCGAAGCCGATCTTTTCGTCTTGCCCTCACGGGTCGCCGCCGACGGCGATCGCGACGGCCTGCCCAACGTCCTGATGGAAGCGGCAAGCCAGAAACTGCCCATTCTGTCCACGCCGGTATCTGCGATACCGGAATTCATCCGCAACGGAGAGCACGGATTGCTGAGTGACGACGCACCCGCAGCGTTTGCCGCGGAGATATGCCGCGTGGCCGACGACCCCTCCCTTGCGCCGCGGCTGGCAGAGGCCGCCTTTGCCCGCCTTCATGCCGCGTTCACGATGCAGCCGGGGATCGCGCATCTGCATCGCCGTCTGACCGGGCTTCTGGACGGAAGGTGATGCAACTGGCCTTCTACGCCCCGATGAAGCCACCAACGCATCCGGTACCTTCCGGAGACCGCGCAATGGCGCAAGCATTGATCGCCGCGCTTGAGACCGGAGGGGTCGGCGTGGATCTGGCCAGCTGTTTGCAATCGCGCGACGGGAACGGCAACGCAGGCAGGCAAGCCGCGTTGATAACACAGGCCAAAGCGCTGGTGCCTGACCTGGTCGCACGCGGCAGGGTAGCCGGTTGGCAAGCCTGGCTTACCTATCATAACTATTACAAGGCCCCTGACCTTCTGGGGCCTGCTGTTTGCCTTGCTCTTGGCATTCCTTATCTGCTGGTGGAGGCAACGCGCGCGCGCAAGCGGCTGTCCGGTCCCTGGGCCCGCTTTGCCGAGGCATCTGAATCAGCAACCGATGCGGCGGAGGTCGTGTTTTACCTGACCGCCCGTGACGCCGAAGCGCTGCGAAACTACGTGCCCGAAGGGCAGCACCTGATCCATTTACCGCCTTTTCTCGCGCGGACCTCGCTACCGCAAGCCAGCACCGGCGGTGCGATGCTGGCGGTCGGTATGATGCGCCCGGGCGACAAGCTCGCGTCTTATGCGCTGATCGCGCAGACGCTGGCCTTGATCGAAGCCCGCGACTGGCGGCTTTTGATCGCTGGCAACGGGACCGCGCGCAGCGCTGTCGAGGCCCTCATGGCCCCGTTCGGCAAGCAGGTGACCTTTTTGGGGGAACTGGACGCTGACGGGATGGCTGCGGCATATGGTGCCGCCCGACTGCTTTTCTGGCCCGGTGTGAACGAGGCGTTCGGCCTGACCTATCTCGAAGCGCAGGCGCACGGTCTGCCGGTTGTCGCACAAGATCGCCCCGGCGTGCGCGACGTGCTGTTCCCACGCCCTTATCCGTCTCCTGAAGAGGGGGCCGCAGGCTTGCTGAAGTGCCTGACACAGACACCACCCGCCGCCGCCGATATTCGTGCGCATATCGCGGCGCACCACTTGTTGCCCGCCGCACGCGACACGCTGATGCAGGGGCTGGCGCGGGTTGGTGTGCAATGACCAGGCTTGCACTCATGCGGCATGGGCATACGCCCTGGAATCGCGCCGGCAAAATACAGGGTCGGAGCGATATCGCGCTTGACGATGCCGCGCGCGCTGGTCTGCGCAGACAGACGCTCCCTCCATCTTGGGACAAAGCCGACCTGTGGTCGAGCCCGCTTTGCCGTGCGGTTGAAACGGCCCGACTTGTCACTGGCCACGCGCCGCTCGTGTCAGATGCGCTTATAGAAATGAACTGGGGCGATTGGGAAGGGCTGCGCGGTACCGACCTTCGCGCCGATCCTGTCAGCGGCTTTCGTGATATAGAGAATTGGGGCTGGGACTGGTGCCCGCCCGGCGGCGAAAGCCCTTCGCAGGTCCGTGCCAGACTGATGGAATGGGCCGCGACAGTGCGCCGGGATGCGGTCGTTGTCAGCCATATCGGGGTGATGCGGGTCCTGTTGGCCCATGCCACCGGATGGAATTTTGCCGGGCCTGCCCCGTTCGCGATAAAGCGCGACCGGCTTTACGTGATCGAAGTCGACGGCGACAAATGGTCGATGCAGCCAGACCCCATCCGCCTGAAAGAGCAGTGCTGATGCGGGTCATGATCGTCGTTACACATTTGCTGGGCACCGGGCACCTGGTGCGCGCCCTGACACTGGCGCAGGCCTATTCCAGTGCCGGCCATTCGGTTTGCGTCGTATCAGGTGGCATGCCGGTTCCATTGCTGAAAGCCGGCAAGGCTGAGCTAGTGCAATTGCCGCCCCTGCACACGAGCGGCACCGATTTTTCGCGGCTGCTGTGCGCGGATGGCACGCTTGCCACGGCAGAGTATCACGCCGCGCGGCAAACCGCGCTGCTTGGTGCATTCGACACTTTTGGTCCCGATGTCCTGCTGACAGAACTGTTCCCCTTTGGTCGCCGCAGCTTGCGAGCGGAATTCCTTGCGCTTCTGCAGGCAGCACACCGTCGCGACCACGCGCCGCTGATCGTCGCCACCATACGCGATATCCTCGCACCGCCCTCGACCCCCGCAAAAGCCCAACAGACCGAAGATCTGCTGCTGCATTATTATGATGCTGTGCTGGTTCACTCCGATGCCTCTGTCATACCGCTTGGGGCAAGCTGGCCGTTGACGCCAAGGATGCACCCGCTGATCCACTATACGGGGTTCGTCGCCAAGCCACCGGCATCGGCGCATCCAAAGGCCTTTGGGGCGGGCGAAATTCTTGTCAGTGCAGGCGGTGGCAATGTGGGCCGCCCGTTATTCGACGTGGCAATGGCGGCAGCACGAGCAGATGCCGATCTGCGCTGGCACCTTTTGATCGGTGGACGGGATCCGGCAACGATCGCTGAACTTGCGACCCTTGCACCGACGAACGTAATCGTCGAAGCGGCACGCCCCGAATTTCGCCAAATGCTCCATCACGCGGCAGCGTCCGTGTCGATGTGCGGTTACAACACCGCGCTCGACATATTGCAAAGCTCTGTTCCGGCAGTCTTTGTCCCCTTCGACGGTGGCGATGAAGTTGAACAGGGTCTGCGGGCGGCGGCGCTTGGCGGGCTGGACGGGATCGAAACGCTCGCCACAAAAGAGTTGAATGCCCGAAACCTGATGGCCAAGATCACGGCGGCGCAGTCTTCGCCGCGGCGTATTCCGCAAGAAGCAGGCTTTGACGGTGCGGCACGGACTGTCGACATCTGCGTTCGATTGCTTGAAGGTAAGATATGAAGATTGACTGGTCGCCGCTGAAAACTGAACTCTCGATCTGGCGGCGCTCAGGTCTCAGGCTGCCCTTCTGGTGGCGCGACGACGATGCGGCACAGGAAACGGCCGCGTTGCGAAAGTTGCAGAGGCTGTCCACCGAAACAGGCGTATCTGTTTACGTCGCCGTCATTCCGCAGCGGGCAAAGCCGTCGCTTGCCAGCTATATGGCAAAATACCCCAACCTCATCCCTGTCGTGCATGGCTGGCAGCATAAGAACCACAACCCAGCAGGCCAGAAGAAATCCGAATTCGGTGAAGCCCGCGACGGCGTGGCGCGCGACCTGGAAGCGGCAATGACGACCAGCCGGGAAATGTTCGGTGATCGCCTTTTGCCGATGTTCGTGCCGCCCTGGAACAACTTTTCCGATGTGCATTTGCCGCTTTTGGCCGAATTCGGTTATACTTCACTATCGACCATAACGCCCCGCACAGCGCGCATGGCTGCACCGGGGGTGGTGCAGGTCAACACCCACATCGACCCGATCTTCTGGCGCGACGGCGGCGGCCTCGTGCCACCGGCCAAAATCGTGGCGCAAATCACCGGGCTTTTGAACGATAGACGTCTGGGCCCTGCCGACACGGAAGAACCGCTTGGTCTGTTGACGCATCATCTGACGCACGACCGCGCGATCTGGGCGTTCACGGCGGCATGCCTTGAAGTGCTGATCGAAGGCGGGGCGGAACCGGTAGATTTGTCGAGATACGAAGGCGCGCTCCCGTAGGCCTGAAAGCGATAAGGCGCAGAAAAGCGGACCCCGAACGGGATCGTTTGAAACCAATCATATGCCCCTTAGGATGCTGACTTAACCCGTGATCTGCTTGCTGATGACATAGGTGACCGGCAGCGCCAAAACTGCACCCACAGCCGCCGCAACGACGATGGGAACCCATGTGCCATAACCAGCGGTAAGCACCGCGATGACACCGGCACCGGCCAGGCTGGTTCCGATTATGGCATAGAGCATTGCAGCGAGGCGGAGCATGGTGAGATCCTTTCATGCCTTTGTTTGCAGGAGCGATAACGCGGGCCAGCGGTGCGCGCTTTGATTTGAGTCAAGCTGCGCACGGAACGCATGGACGGAACCACCGCGCGCTTGCGAACGTTGTAAGGGTGAATAAATCCAACGGAGAACCCCAATGTTCAAGATTACAACTCTGATCGCCGCCCTTCTCGCCCTCGCTGCCTGCGAAACGGCACAAGGGTTCGGACAGGATGTCCAGAAAGCCGGTGCCGCGATCGAGCAAGAAGCGGAGTAGCTTCACCGCCATGCTGAGATGCAGGCCGCCGGGGTGAACGTTTCGGCGGTTTTTTTTGCGACCTGCGACTGTCCGTTAAAATACCGACATCTGTGCGAAAGGAATGCACCGCGTCGGGATTGTCTAGGCTGCGTCTGCGGATTGCAAACCCCTGGAAGGGACCGGGCCCAAGGCTTCCCTCCGGCCCGGTGAATATTTGAGATTATTCGCCGGGCTTGCCAGCCTCGTCGGAGTTACCCCGGTCCTTGCCGGAATTGTCCTGACCGTTACCCTTGGCCGCCCCCAGCCCCTGCGCCGGCCCAACGGTTTCGGAGCCGGTGTTCGCACCCGAATCGCCGTCGGCACCACTGCTCTGGTCATGACCCTTGGCAAAAGCGGTCCCGGCAGTCAGAACCGTGGCCAGCATGACGGTCGTAAGTTTCTTGGAAAAAGTCATCGTTTCGCTCCTTGTTTTCTATTGATCGCGAGGAAGACACGTATTGGGGGTGGGGAAAGTTTCAGAGAAACTTTTTTCTCGGAAATTTGGTTCTTTGTGGGGCAATGCCACTGGAGTTCGGGAAAACATGGGCTCGTCGATAAGGCACCAGAGTGACGTGATAGGCACCTCAAGCGCACGCTTTTGCGTCTAAAACACTCACTTTTACAAACACCGACACGTGACCTCGCCCCGCTGCGGGAGATTCTCATCGCACTGCCTTTGATCCGCGACAAAAATGGGCGCTTTCAGCTGTCCATCTTCAGCGCTGAAATAAACGCTTCCTGCGGGATATCGACTTTCCCGAACTGGCGCATCTTCTTCTTGCCGGCCTTCTGCTTGTCCAGCAGCTTACGCTTGCGGGTGGCGTCGCCGCCGTAGCATTTTGCGGTCACGTCCTTGCGCATCGCCGACAATGTTTCGCGGGCGATGACCTTGCCGCCGATGGCCGCCTGGATCGGGATCTTGAACATGTGCCGGGGGATCAGGTCTTTGAGCTTTTCCACCATCGCCCGGCCCCGCGTTTCGGCGCGGTCGCGGTGGACCATGGTGGACAGCGCGTCCACTGGTTCGTCATTCACCAGAATGCTCATCTTGACCAGATTGTCCTGCCGATAGCCGATCATGGCATAGTCGAATGACGCGTACCCTTTGGTCACGCTTTTCAGCCGGTCGTAGAAATCGAACACCACTTCATTCAGCGGCAGGTCATAGACCACCATCGCGCGCGATCCCGCGTAGGTCAGATCCATCTGGATGCCGCGCCGATCCTGGCAGAGTTTCAGCACGTCGCCCAGATATTCGTCCGGCACCAGAATGGTCGCCTTGATCCGCGGCTCTTCTAGATGGTCGACAAAAGTGAGGTCGGGCATGTCGGCGGGGTTGTGCAGTTCCTGCATCTCGCCGTCTTTCATGTGGATATGATAGATGACCGACGGTGCCGTGGTGATGAGGTCGATGTCATACTCGCGCTCGATCCGGTCGCGGATGACTTCGAGGTGCAAAAGACCGAGGAACCCACAGCGAAAGCCAAAGCCCAGCGCGGCGGAGGTTTCCATTTCGAAACTGAACGACGCGTCATTGAGCGCCAGTTTCTCGATGCTGTCGCGCAAGTCCTCGAATTCGGCGGCGTCCACCGGGAAAAGGCCACAGAACACCACCGGTTGCGCGGGTTTGAAGCCGGGAAGCGCCTTGTCGCAGCCCTTTTTCTCATGCGTGATCGTATCGCCGACACGGGTGTCGCGGACCTGTTTGATCGAGGCGGTAAGGAACCCGATCTCGCCGGGGCCAAGCACGTCGATCTCCGTCATGGCAGGACGGAAAACGCCGATGCGGTCCACGTGATGGACGGTGCCGTTCTGCATGAAGCGGATCTTGTCGTTCTTGCGCAACTGGCCGTCCATGATCCGGACCAGCACGATGACGCCGAGGTAACTGTCGTACCACGAATCCACAAGCATCGCCTTGAGCGGCGCGTCGAGCGTGCCCTTGGGCGCGGGCAGACGGTGGACGACCGCCTCCAGCGTCTCGACGATCCCCTGCCCGGTCTTGGCCGACACGCGGATGGCACCGGAGGCGTCGATGCCAATCACATCCTCGATCTGTTCGGCCACGCGGTCGCAGTCGGACGCGGGCAGGTCGATCTTGTTGAGTATCGGCACGATCTCGTGGTCCGCGTCGATGGCGTGGTAGACATTGGCGAGGGTCTGCGCCTCGACGCCCTGGGTGCTGTCCACGACCAGCAGCGATCCTTCGACCGCACGCATGGACCGGCTGACCTCATAGGCGAAATCGACGTGACCGGGGGTGTCGATGAGGTTGAGAACATAATCCTCGCCGTTATGCGCGGTATAGTTGATCCGCACGGTCTGCGCCTTGATGGTAATCCCGCGCTCGCGCTCGATATCCATGCTGTCGAGCATCTGTTCCTTCATCTCGCGCAGGGAAACGGTGTTCGTCTGCTGGATCAGACGATCAGCGAGCGTGGATTTCCCGTGGTCGATATGCGCGACGATGGAGAAATTGCGGATATGTGAAAGCGGTGTCATGGTGCAGGATATGTAGCGGTTTGGGGGGCTGGTCAAGGTGG
>JAGXFI010000053.1 GCA_024637305.1 Sulfitobacter sp. | reverse complement strand
CGGCACGTCCGCCAAGGCACCCAGCGTTTTCAACCCCAACCGAACCAGCAACTGCTCCGTCTTCTCCGGCAATTCCAGCGCGGCCACCGGCAACGGGGCCAGCACCTCGCTCAGGTCATCGGCCCCACAGATCACACCGCCCGGCCCAAATCGCGCCAACATCCGCGCCGCCCCCCGCGTCGGGGCGAGACCCAGGCGCACGCGTACCCCCTGCATCGCAAACTGGGTGCCAATATCGCGCAGCAATCCACCCTCGCCCCCAAACAAATGCGCCGCACCGGTCACATCCATCACCAGACCGTTCGCCTCGGCGACCGTCCAGGGACACCAACGTCGCGCCCACATCGCCAAACGTCCGACCAACGCGACATCTCCCGCAAGGTCCGCCTGTTCTACATGCAAATCGGGATAAATCGCCTGAACGTCCACCACCCGCGCGCCGGGCACGATACCATGCGCCCGTCCCGCATCATTTACCGCATGCACCACCGGGCCATGCGCCCCCTCGCACGCCAGCACCAGCGGCACCTCAGCCGCTGGCAGTGTCCGATGTTGCGTTGTGATCCGCCGCCAGCGATCCATCGCCAGATCGGGAAAGAAAACGCAAACGATCCGCGGGGTCGCGCGCGCCGCCGTCATGACGCACCTCCCATGTGCCCGGACCACGCGCACGCGCCCGGAAAAGCTCTGCTTCCCAGACCGGTACGCCCGACGCGTTCGGATCGAAGGGATGCATCATTGACCGGCGAGACCCAATCCGCCAGCGTTCGCGTGCCGCCGACAAGGCGCCCGGATCGCCCGAGCGGATCAACCAGATTGACACATCCGACCGTTCCGCACGCAACGCAAGCCGCCGTGTCGCCGTGAAATCCAGCACTGGCGGCGCGCCGTGAATCTCGCCCACCACGCCCGCAAGCCCGCCACATGAAGCGCCCTCTTCCATGGCCCAGAGCACATCGCGCGCATGGCTCACCTCTACCCTCAACACCGGATCGTGAAACCCCAGCTGCGGTAGCGCCGGTCCATATAACCGCCCATTCTCCAACCGTGACGCGCGATCCTGCACCCACAACACCGGTCCCTTGCCTCGCGGCAGACACGCCAAGACGAATCCCGCAGCAGCCGCATCGAACGGTTGCTCCAGCACGGCGTCCTTCAATACACCTCCGCCCAGATAAGGTGCAGGCAGACCTTCCATCTCCTCCACCTTGCGGACGAGATGCTTGTCGTTCAGGGCTATCACCTGACCCAAGGGAGAATCGATCATCATACATCCCTCCATAATGTTCACTTTTTGTTCTAATTGAAAAGATCATCCGTGACGAGAGGGTTTGCACGTAGCGGCACACATTTCGCCCATATACATTCGCGCCACAACGCGATAGTGCGACACTTTCCGCCCCCAAAGGACTACTCCCGTGATCCAGACCATCGCCGACGCCCTTGCCGATCAAGGCTACGAAACCCTGACCCCGGTGCAGGATGCCGTCTGCACACCCGAACTGGCCGAGGCCGATCTGCTTGTCTCCGCACAGACCGGATCAGGCAAGACCGTTGCCTTCGGCCTCGCCATCGCACCCACATTGCTGGGCGATGCCGACCGTTTTGCACCCGCTGGCGCACCGCTTGCGCTGGTCATCGCGCCCACGCGCGAACTGGCGATGCAGGTCAGCCGCGAACTTACATGGCTTTACGGCAAGGCCGGTGCCATCGTCACCACGTGCGTCGGCGGCATGGATCAGCGCACCGAACGCCGTGCGCTGGACCGTGGCGCGCATGTGGTTGTAGCCACGCCGGGACGGCTGTGCGATCACATCAAACGCAACAACATAGACCTCAGCGATCTACGCGCGGTAGTGCTGGACGAAGCGGACGAAATGCTCGACCTGGGCTTCCGCGAGGAACTGGAATTCATCCTCGACGAAGCCCCCGAAAACCGCCGCACGCTGATGTTCTCCGCGACCGTTCCGGCAGCCATCGCCAAGCTGGCAGAAAGCTATCAGCGCGACGCCCAACGCGTGAACGTCCAGTCCGAAACGCGCCAGCATGCCGACATCGAATACCGTGCACTGGCCGTGCATCCGCGCGACACCGAAAATGCGATCCTCAACGTCCTGCGATTCTACGAGGCCAAGAACGCCATCGTTTTTTGCAACACCCGAGCCGCCGTCGCGCGCCTGACGACGCGACTGACGAACCGGAATTTCTCGGTGGTCGCGCTGTCCGGTGAGTTGACGCAATCGGAACGCACAAATGCGCTTCAGGCGCTGCGTGACGGGCGCGCCCGCGTCTGCGTGGCGACAGACGTCGCCGCACGTGGCATCGACCTGCCAAATCTGGAACTCGTGATCCATGCCGATCTGCCCACCAACGCCGACACGCTGCTGCACCGCTCGGGCCGCACGGGCCGTGCGGGACGCAAAGGTGTCTCCGCCCTGATCGTGCCGCCCAAGATGCGCAGCAAGGCAGGCCGCCTGCTGGGCTGGGCCAACCTTCAGGCGGAATGGGCCGACCCTCCCTCTGCGGCAGAGGTCAACGCCGCTGACGAAGCGCGGCTCTTGTCGGACGCTGCATGGACACAGGAAACCCCCGAGGACGCCGTCGATTTTGTGGCCACGTTGGCCGAAAAGTTCACGCCCGAGCAACTCGCGACCGCTTTCGTCAACCTTTACCGCGCGCGGGCCTCAGCACCCGAGGATCTGTCTGACGCCAATTCCAAGGACGATCGGCCCCGCTCCAGCTTTGGGCCATCGGTCTGGTTCTCCGTCAGCACGGGCCGGAATGACGGCGCAGAGCCGCGCACGTTGCTGCCAATGATCTGCCGCGTGGGTGATCTTACACGCGATGACATCGGCGCGATCCGCGTGCAGCCGCGCAGTTCTTTCATCGAAGTCGCGGAAGGAGCCGCCGCGAAACTCGGCACCGGGATCGAAGCCGAGGAGGGCATGACCCTTACACGTCTCGACGCCGCGCCTGATTTTGGCCCGAAAGGCCCCCGCGCAGAGCGTCCCGACCGGACAGAACGGCCGCAGCGCGCAGAGCGGACCGAGCGAGCAGAACGCCCCGAACGCGCCCCGCGTCCGCAAGGCAAACCTGACGCCCCCCGCGCCAAGAAAGGCGAGCGCCCGCCAAAGTCGCACAAGACCGAGCGTAGCCCGATGAAGCCGCACGCTGCCCCGAGACCAAAGTCGGAAGAGGTCGCGGCCAAACCTGCATGGAAGGACAAACCCCGCGACGCTGCCCCCACCGGGCACAAGGCAAAACCCGTCTGGAAAGACAAACCCCGCGACGACGCGCCCGCAAGCGCCAAGGCGAAGCCCGCGTGGAAAGACAAACCACGCGATGGTGCAGCGCCGTCAAAGGGCAAGGCGAAACCTGCCTGGAAAAAGACCGAAGGGGGCAAACCTCAGGACCGCAAAACAGACGCCGCACCGGGCCATAAACCCTACAAGCGAGCCGCCGATACGTCCAAACGCTTTACCCCGCCCAACAAGATCGGCAAGCAGGGTGGCAAACCGAACGCCCGTCCCAAACCGGGGAACAAGGACTAACTTCAGGTTCGCAAATGTTCACCGAACAAGCGGCCACATAGCAAAACGCCGGGGCGCAAACCCCGGCGTTTTTGTTGATACCGTTAGTGTGGCTGACCGGAATTTTCAAAAATTCCGCACCGATTTTTTGAAAAAATCGGCTCCTGCCTCAGCCTTTGCCCTTCCAGGGGACCAGCATCCGCTCGGCCGCGCGCATCAGCATGTCGATACCAAATCCGATGACCCCGATAAGGATGATCCCCAACAAGACGATATCGGTGTTCTGAAACTTGGACGCGACCATTATCATCATACCCGCCCCTTTCTCCGCCGCAACCAATTCGGCCGCAACGACAGTTCCCCAGCAAACACCCATCGCCACCCGCGCACCGGTGAAAATCTCCGGCAACGAGTTGGGGATGATGACATGCCGCATGATCTGCCACTTGGACGCCCCAAGTGAATAGGCCGCATGCACCTTGGATATCTTGACGCCCGACACACCCGACCGCGCTGCAATCGCCATGATCCAGAGCGCCGCGAGGAACAGCAGGATGATCTTGCCCGCCTCGCCGATACCCGCCCAGATAATCACCAGCGGGATCAACGCCAGCGGTGGCACGGGGCGCATGAACTCGACGATCGGATCGAACCAACCGCGGAACCAGTCGCTAAGCCCCATGGCATAGCCCAATGGAATGCCCACAATGGCACCGCAGACGAACCCCGCAATGACGCGGAACAACGACCAGCCGAGATGCCCGAACAGCGACGTTCCACGGAATCCTTCGTTTGCGACCTTCCAGGTCCGTTCCACGACCGCCTCGGGCGAGGGCAAGTACAACGGCTCCATTTGCCAGCCGCGCGACGGCTCGAAATTGGGCGTACCCTTATCGGATATCGTGACCGACCCGCCGTTGACCTGAACCTCGTCACCTGGACTCACCATCTGGCCATTGATCGCAATGATTTCGGCACCGTCAGCCCGCTTGACCTCGTCGTTGCGGTCGAACTGCACCAACTGGTTGCGCCATTGCGCCACCTTGATGATGTCATTCTTGGCAATTCCGTCGCCTGGATCGATTTCGGGCAAATCGGGGTCCTCTTCGCGATCATGCACGATGGCTGTCACCGTGGCATCGTCGGTCTGACCGTTCGCGGAAACCGTATAGGTAAACGAAGTTTCACCCTCGAACGGCCCCGGCGCATGCAGGAAGCGCGGAATCAACGACGATCCGGTGAACATCGCCCACAAAAGAAAAATCGTCAGGACAGAAATGATACCGGCCCAGCGATTGGGCCGGACGGTGCTTTCATCTCCGAACGTCACTGTCTTCAGCGAGGTATAATCGCTGCCCCGCGCCGCCGAGACCAGCTTGCCGATGATGAAATAGGACGCGACAAAGATGCCGACGTAGATGCCAAGGATAATCATGCGTCTGCCTCCGCGGTGCCCATGATCTCTTCTTCCATATCCCAGATCATATTGAGGATTTCCTCGCGTTTCACCGCAAAGTCAGGATGCTTTTTCACTTCCCGCAGGTCAGCATTCACGCCAAGTTCCGCGAACGGCAGTCGGTATTCCTTGTGGATGCGCCCCGGTCGCGGCGCCATCACGATCAACCTCTCCCCCAGCAACAGCGCCTCTTCAACAGAGTGGGTGATCAGAATGATCGTCTTGCCTGTTTCTTTCCACAGCTTCAGCACGAGGCTCTGCATCTTTTCACGCGTCAGCGCGTCCAGCGCGCCCAGCGGTTCGTCCATCAGGATCACATCAGGGTCATTGGCCAGACACCGCGCCAACGCCACGCGCTGCTGCATCCCGCCGGACAGCTCATAGACCGCCTTTTCCTTGAAGTCCTGCAAGCCGACCACATCCAGCAAATGATCCACGATCTCGCGTTTTTCGTTCTTGGGCATCCCTTTCATCGAGGGGCCAAAACCGACATTCTCGCGCACGCTCATCCATTCGAAAAGCGCGCCTTGCTGAAAGACCATGCCGCGTTCCGCATCGGGGCCTGTGATCTTGTGCCCGTTCAACGTCATCACGCCGCCTGACGGCGCAAGAAAGCCCGCCACGATATTCAAAAGCGTGGTCTTGCCGCAACCTGACGGCCCCAGCACGCTCAGCAATTCGCCCGCTTTCAGGTCGATAGAAACATCCTTGAGCGCTTGCACCGATCCGCCACCGGGCAGATCAAAGCGCATCGAGAGGTTTTCGATATTAAGTCCGGTCATATGTCCCTGTCCCCAGATCAGTTTCCGATCTCGCGCGGCTTTTCTGCCGGCTTGTCATTGGCAGTACAAAAGGCCCGGCATCTCTGCCGGGCCTCCGCGGAATGGTCAGGAACCGCCCATCTCGCTCACAGCTTCCAGCGGTCCGGTGTTAACCGTTCCCTCATAGCTGCCAAGCGCCGAATCGATGCTGCCCGTCTCGACGAACACCTCGGCCACACCCTTCATGAAGGTCGCGGCATTGCCGCCCAGCCAATTTTGGGAAAGCTGCTCTTCGACGGATGGGAATTTCATTGTCCCGATAAAGGCACGTGTGGCTTCCAGATCCATACCGGATTCCTTGGCGATCACTTCCAGCATTTCTTCGCTCTGCTCTTCTTTCCAGCGGGCGTTGGCATCTGCCGTCACCTTGAGGAACTGGGCCACCGTATCGCCTTGCTCGGCGATGAACGCCGCAGGGGCGGAGGTCACGTCGAACACCAGAATGCCCAGCTCTTCTTTCTCTGAACCGTTCAGCAAGACGTTGCCATGTTCTTTCATCGTGGTCAGCGATCCGCCATAGCCGCAGGCCATGTCCACGGCACCCTGCGCCAATGCAGCGGCACCTTCGGGTGGTGCCATATCGACGACCTGCAAGCTCTCCAGCGGCACGCCGAAATGGTCCATCTGACGCAGGAACCCGTAATGCGCAGCCGTCCCGAGCGGCACGGCGACCTTCTTGCCCGCCAACTCCCCGGCGGATTCCTTGTCGATCTCCAGCGCGGAGGCGACAACGCAATTGTCATTGTCGGCATAGCTGACCGCAACGTCGATCGTCTGCAGGTCCTGCCCGCCGGAGACGGCCACGACGAAAGGCGGCACGCCTTGTGAAACGGCGATCTGCACATCACCGCTCGCCATCGCGGCGGACATCGCGGTGCCGGTATCGAAGGATACCCAATTGACCTTCTTGCCCAAGGCCTCGTCATAGGCTCCAGAGGCCTTGGCCGCCAGAAACGGCATCGGCCACTCGAGGAAATACGCTACTGTGATTTCTTCGTGGCCCCCAGCCGTCGCGGCGCTGGATGTCATTGCCATAACCGCGCCAGCAACGAATGCGCATGTTGTTTTCTTGATCATTTGTGTTCTCCCTGTGATCATTACCCTGAGACCTTTGCGGCCCCAGTGGGTCGTGTTGTTATCGAGCGGTCGTTTCAGACACCGAAACCCGCCGGTTTGGCGGGATTGTCGTCGTTCCCGACTGAATTGTCGCTCGGCTAATACAATGTCGTTTTTCCCCTAACGGATCAATGGGCCTGTTTCGCTCACACCTGCCCACTGGCTTTTGCAGCGCCCGCAGCCTTGGCAGCATGCGTCCTGAATCAAAGGACCAGTTTATCCAGCCCAATAAGTCCAGATCATCAAGGCCAGCCCCCTATGCAGGAAGTCAGAGCCACAACCCGGTCCGAATCCAACTGAATTCGGACGCCAGACGCTCAATCTGGCGCCATACTTCCAGACCTCTTGGCCCTATCTCTTGTTTGGGAATCCCTGTCATGTATGATAATCACTCTGTCTAAACACGCTGAATTCATGCGGAACCCCGCGTTCAGCCATGTTTTGGAAAGGCTCGCACCATGGACGGCACATTCAACGAAAACGATATCTCCCGCGTAGTCGAAACTGACCGCGCGCATATCTGGCATCACCTGAGCCAGCACAAACCCTATGAAACAACCGATCCGCGCATCATTGTCGAAGGCAAGGGCATGCGGGTCTGGGATCAGAAGGGCAAGGAGCACCTCGATGGCGTTTCCGGCGGCGTCTGGACGGTAAACGTCGGCTATGGCCGCGAATCCATCGCCAACGCCGTGCGCGATCAGCTTATCAAACTGAACTACTTCGCTGGATCCGCCGGCTCCATCCCCGGTTCGAACTTCGCCGAGATGCTGATCGACAAGATGCCCGGCATGACGCGGGTATACTATTGCAACTCCGGGTCGGAAGCGAACGAGAAGGGCTTCAAGATGGTCCGCCAGATCGCCCACAAGCGCTACGGTGGCAAGAAGCACAAGATCCTCTACCGCGATCGCGATTACCACGGCACGACAATTACCTGTCTGTCCGCAGGAGGCCAGGACGAGCGCAATGCGCAATACGGCCCCTTCACCGATGGCTTCATCCGGGTGCCGCATTGCCTGGAATACCGCAGCTTTGAACAGGATGGCGCGCCACAGGAAAACTACGGCGTCTGGGCCGCAGACGAGATCGAAAAGATCATCCTGCGCGAAGGCCCAGACACAGTCGGCGGCCTGTGCCTTGAGCCGGTGACAGCAGGCGGCGGCGTCATCACGCCCCCAGATGGCTACTGGGATCGTGTGCAGGAAATCTGCAAGAAGTACGACATCCTGCTTCACATCGACGAAGTTGTCTGTGGCGTTGGCCGCACCGGAACATGGTTTGGCTATCAGCATTACGGCATCAAGCCCGATCTGGTGACGATGGCCAAAGGCGTGGCATCCGGCTACGCCGCCATCGCCTGCCTAGTGACCACCGAAGAAGTCTTCAACATGTTCAAGGATGACGCGTCGGACCCGATGAACTACTTCCGCGACATCTCGACTTTCGGCGGCTGCACCGCAGGTCCGACGGCGGGCATCGAAAACATGAGGATCATCGAAGACGAGAACCTGCTGGAAAATACCACCCGCATGGGCGCGTACATGCTAGATGAACTCCATGCGCTGTCCGACAGGCACAAGGTCATCGGTCAGGTGCGCGGCAAGGGTCTGTTTTTGGGGGCCGAACTGGTGTCCGACCGCGACAGCCGCGAACCCGTCAACGAAAAGCTGGCGCAGGCGGTGGTGGCGGATTGCATGGCGCAGGGCGTTATCATCGGCATGACCAACCGCTCCCTTCCGGGCAAGAACAACACTCTGTGCTTCTCGCCGGCGTTGATTGCGACCAAGGACGACATAAACCAGATCATCACCGCCGTAGACGGCGCGCTGGGACGCGTGTTCAGCTAAGGCATTTGACGGATCACGGACATGACAAGGCCCCGCATATCCCGCGGGGCCTTGTTCGTTTGGTTGGGCTAGAGGGTTGCCACCAGATAGGTCAGATAGGCTCCGTAGCCGCCAACCAGAAATGCCCCTTCCGTCCGGGTCAATCGCCAGCCACTGACCGCAAATACACACAACGCAACTGTAGCGGCCAGCATCACCCAGATATCAAACCCCATGATCTGCGGCGGCACGACCAACGGCTTGACCAGCACTGTAATCCCCAAAATCCCCAAAATGTTAAAGATATTGCTGCCGACCACGTTGCCGAATGCCAGCGCCACCTGACCCTTGCGCGCCGCGATGACCGAGGTGATGAACTCGGGCATCGACGTCCCGATCGCCACGATGGTCAATCCGATAACCGCCTCAGAGACCCCCAGCGCCTCGGCGATTCCGACCGCCCCGCCGACCATCAGTCGCGCGGCAAAAATCGTGACAGCAAGTCCGCCCACCATGAACAGAATCGCGTGCGTTATCGGCATGGGTGCAACCTCGGGCTCTTCTCCGGCCTCACCTTTCAACAGCGTGAACACCAGATAGCCAAGCAGCAAGATCACAAAGCAACCGCCGATCACCCGACCGACTTCGCCCAGTTGCACTGCCCCCAGACACAGCAGCGTGGCACCCATCAGAACGACGCCATCGCGCCGGAATTCGTTGGCTTTTACCACGATCGGGGCCAAAAGCGCTGCACAGCCCAAGATCAACAGGATATTTGCGATGTTACTGCCAACAACGTTTCCGACGGCAATGCCCGGTGATCCGCTCAAAGCGGCCTGCAGACTGGTCACCAGCTCAGGCATCGAGGTGCCGAACCCCACCAACGTAACGCCAATGACCAGTGGCGAGACTTTGTAGCGCGCCGCAATCGCCACCGCGCCACGCACCAGCCCTTCGCCACCCAGAATAAGCCCGAGCAACCCGACGACGACAAGAAGATAGTCCATGAATTATTCCTTTGGTCTCGTACCGAAATAGAACTCCGTTCCGCGAAAATAAGACCCATAACCTCTGCGCGGTGAAATATCGTCTGCCGCAAGGCGCGGTCGTAACACCCGATCTGACAGGTCAATCCGAAGCGCCGCGACCATACTGCTTGCAAATGGCGCAAATTTTAGATATTGAAACTCAATGTCTCAAAATCAAGCGTATCTGTGCTGAAACCCTGATCAGGAAAATTCTTAAGGCTTCACCTTTCGCTTTGTACGATCTGCCGCATTCGGTAATAGGCTCGATCTTTGATCGCGGCTCAATTCGTGTTTAAATAATGCCAGTTTACACCACAGGTAAGTCCAGTGTAGGGTTGTGCCCATGTCTCTTCCAGTCGAAACATTCTTTCTGAACCCGGATGCACAGGGAACGTTGCAGGCGCAGATCCAGCAAATGATCGCGCAAGGCATCCTATCGGGCAGGTTCGAGCGCGGGGAAAAGCTTCCGTCCACGCGCAAGATGGCCGTGCATCTGGGGGTCAGCCGCATCACCGTAACGATCGCCTACACGGAACTTCTTGCGAATGATTACCTGACTTCCAAGGGACGCTCCGGCTATTTTGTTTCCGACAATGCCCCCACCCCACCTCTGTTCAGCCCATCCCCCGAGGCGACGGATACAGTAGACTGGACCCGCGCCATTGGGCAGCGCTACAGTGGTGGCGTGACCCCGACAAAACCACAGGATTGGGCCGACTACCGCTATCCCTTCGTCTACGGACAGGCCGACCGGACGCTGTTTGACCACGCCAACTGGCGCCTCTGCGCCCTGCAAGCGCTCGGCCAGCGTGACTTTACCTCGATGACGACCGACTATTACGATCAGGACGACCCGCAACTGATCGAATTCATCGCGCGCCACACCCTGCCGCGGCGCGGCATTACCGCGTCGCCCAACCAGATACTTATCACATTGGGCGCGCAGAACGCGCTTTGGCTTACGGCGCAGGTACTGTTGACGCAACGCCGGAACGCGGCGCTTGAAGATCCATGTTATCACGCCTTGCGGGAAATCCTGATCCAGTCCAGATGTCACGTCACGCCCGTGCGCGTTGACCGATCCGGCCTCCCGCCAGAAGCCGTGCCGCCCAAGACCGACGTGATCTTCACAACGCCCAGCCACCAATGCCCGACCAACGCAACCATGCCCCTTGAACGCCGCCGCGCCCTGCTGGAGCGCGCCCGCGAAATAGACGCGTTGATCGTCGAGGATGATTACGAATTCGAGACCTCGTTCCTGCGACCACCTTCACCCGCGCTCAAATCTCTCGATACCGACGGGCGGGTGATCTACGTCGGAAGCTTTTCCAAGTCGCTCTTTCCCGGTCTTCGCCTCGGATACCTTGTCGGATCGGAACCGTTCATCCGAGAAGTGCGCGCGCTGCGGGCGTCAGTCTTGCGTCACCCGCCCGGCCACATCCAGCGCACCGCGTCCTACTTCCTGTCGCTCGGCCACTACGATGCGCTGATCCGCCGGATGAGCGGCGTTCTCCACGAGCGCCGCGCACAGATGGAAGAAGCGATTGCCCAGCATGGACTGACCATTGCGGGACAAGGCGCACATGGCGGATCGTCTTTCTGGATGCGCGCACCGGAAGGTATCGATACCGAACACCTTGCGCGCAAGCTGCAGGGACGCGGTGTTCTCATCGAACCTGGCCGGTCTTTCTTTGGGGGTGACGAACAGCCCACGAACTTCTATCGTCTGGGGTATTCTTCCATCGCGGCCTCCCGGATATCCGACGGTCTGTCCATGGTCGCCGAGGCGATTAACGCTGGCTCTAACCGGTAAGGTCAACTGGCCCTAACCCGCAGCGCCCCAAAACCCTATCCTGCGCAGCAACCCGGATTCGCACCTGTCACGAATTAATAAGGACTATCGCCATGAAGATGACCACCGAAGAAGCTTTCGTCAAAACACTGCAACGCCATGGCATTCAACATGCCTTCGGGATCATCGGCTCTGCCATGATGCCGATCTCGGATATTTTCCCCAAGGCCGGGATCAAGTTCTGGGATTGTGCGCACGAAGGATCCGCTGGCATGATGTCCGACGGATACACACGCGCGACCGGCAAGATGTCGATGATGATCGCGCAGAACGGTCCGGGCATCACCAACTTTGTCACGGCAGTGAAAACCGCTTACTGGAATCATACGCCTTTGCTGCTGGTCACACCGCAAGCTGCCAACAAGACCATCGGTCAGGGCGGTTTCCAGGAAATGGAACAGATGAACCTGTTCGCCGATTGCGTCGCCTACCAGGAAGAGGTCCGCGACCCTACGCGCATCGCCGAGACGCTCAACCGCGTGATCATGCAGGCTAAACGCGCCTCCGGTCCCGCGCAGATCAACATCCCGCGCGATTTCTGGACGCAGGTCATCGACATCGAGATCCCGGAAGTCGTTGAATTCGAACGCCCCCGAGGTGGCGAACAGGCCATCGCCAATGCGGCAAAGCTGCTCTCCGAGGCGAAATTCCCTGTCATCTTGAACGGCGCGGGCGTGGTTCTCGCCAAAGGCGGCATCGACGCGTCAAAGGCCCTGGCCGAACGGCTCGATGCGCCTGTCTGCGTAGGCTATCAGCACAACGACGCCTTTCCTGGCAATCACCCGCTGTTTGCCGGCCCTCTGGGCTACAACGGGTCCAAAGCGGGGATGGAGCTGATCTCGAAGGCTGACGTCGTGCTGTGCCTAGGCACGCGGCTCAACCCGTTTTCGACCCTGCCCGGCTATGGTATCGACTACTGGCCGAAAGACGCCAAGATCATTCAGGTCGACATCAACCCTGACCGCATCGGCCTGACAAAGAAGGTCACCGTGGGCATCGTCGGCGACGCCGCCAAGGTTGCCAATGCGATCACTGAACAACTGGCCGATGGCGCGGGCGACGCCGGTCGCGAAGATCGCAAGAACCTGATCGCCAAGACAAAATCTGCTTGGGCGCAGGAACTCACGTCGATGACCGATGAACAGGACGACCCCGGCACGACATGGAACGAACGTGCCCGCAAGGCCAAGCCCGACTGGATGAGCCCCCGCATGGCATGGCGCGCGATCCAGTCCGCGCTGCCCGAAAATGCGATCATCTCGTCCGACATCGGCAACAACTGTGCCATCGGCAACGCCTATCCTTCCTTCCTTGAGGGGCGTAAATATCTGGCACCGGGTCTGTTCGGACCTTGTGGTTACGGATTGCCGGCCATTGTAGGTGCCAAGATCGGCCAGCCTGACGTACCGGTCGTCGGATTTGCCGGGGATGGCGCGTTCGGTATCGCGGTCAACGAACTGACCGCTATCGGCCGAGGCGACTGGCCCGCGATCACGCAGATCGTCTTCCGCAACTACCAATGGGGCGCGGAAAAGCGCAATTCGACCCTTTGGTTTGATGACAACTTCGTCGGCACGGAACTGGACGAGGAAGTCTCATATGCCGGGATCGCGAAAGCCTGCGGCCTGAAGGGGGTCATCGCGCGCACCCAGGATGAACTGACCGCCGCCCTGAATCAGGCGATCAAGGACCAGATGGAAAACGGGATCACGACGCTGATCGAAGCCATGATCAATCAGGAACTGGGCGAACCCTTCCGCCGGGATGCGATGAAGAAACCGGTCAGCGTGGCAGGGATCGACGCTGACGACATGCGCGAACCCGCCGTCTGATCCGCGTGAAATTCAGACCATCAGACAAAAGGGGCAGGCCGTGAGCGTACTTGCGGGGCTAAGGTCCCGCGCCGCTGCGCGGCCTGCCCATATCGTCCTGAGCGAAGGTCACGATCCAAGGGTTGTGGCCGGCGCGATTGCGGCGCTTGATGCCGGTATGGGGCCTGTCACATTGGTCGGGCCAGAAGGCGAAGTTACCGCGCGGCTTGCCGAACTGAACGCAACAAGCCGCGACGACATCAACATCGAAGATCCCGAAACCTCCGATTTCACGCTCGAAGTAGCAGAGACATATTTCGATCTGCGCCAGCACAAGGGCGTTAGCCGCGAGGTTGCACAGGCTCAGGCCCACGAACCGCTCATTTTCGCGGCAGCGATGGTACGCAACGGATTTGCAGACGGAACCATTGGCGGGGCCGTTGCGACAACTTCCGAGACCGTCCGCGCAGCGCTACAGATCATCGGCAAGGCCAAGACGGCACCTATCGTGTCCAGCTTTTTCCTGATGGTTCTGCCTCAGGGACATCCTTCGGGGCGTGATGCGATGGTCTTTGCGGACTGCGGTCTGGTCATCGACCCGACACCGGAAGAGCTTGCCGCTATCGCTGCCGCCTCTGCGGCGTCCTGCACGCAAATTCTGGGTGATGCGGCCAAGATCGCGATGCTGTCGTTCTCTACCAAAGGGTCCGCCCGCCACGCCGCCGCGACCAAGGTGACCGACGCTCTGGCGCTGGTACATCGCTTTTACCCCGAGCTGAACGCGGATGGCGAATTGCAGTTCGATGCGGCTTTCGTCCCCGAAGTCGGCGTCTCCAAGGCACCCGGATCGGACGTTGCGGGCCACGCAAACGTCATGATCTTTCCAGACCTCAATGCCGGCAACATAGGCTACAAGATCGCCCAGCGGATTGGCGGTTGCGAGGCAATTGGCCCTATTTTGCAGGGCCTTGCCAAGCCGGCGAATGATTTGTCACGTGGCTGCACCGCCCAGGACGTGATGAATATGATCGCGGTAACAACTCTGCAAGCCGCCGCAAAGGATACCCCATGACGCAACAGCCAGTCATCGACCTCAGCCCCAAGGTCAGCGATGAAATACGCAAGACGACCTGCTACATGTGTGCCTGCCGCTGCGGGATCAACGTGCACATGAAGGACGGCAAGGTGGCCTATATCGAAGGCAACCGCGATCATCCGGTCAATCAGGGCGTTCTTTGTGCCAAAGGGTCCGCAGGGATCATGCAGCACAACGCGCCCGCGCGGTTACGCGCCCCTCTCAAGCGTGTCGGCCCGCGCGGATCGGGAGAGTTCGAAGAAATCACCTGGGACGAGGCGCTCCAGATCGCGACGGATTGGCTGGAGCCGATCCGCGCGAAGAATCCGGAAAAGCTGGCGTTCTTCACGGGGCGGGATCAATCACAGTCTTTCACGTCCCTCTGGGCACAGAGTTTCGGCACGCCAAATTACGCGGCGCACGGCGGGTTCTGTTCGGTCAACATGGCGGCCGCCGGCATCTATACAATGGGTGGCGCGTTCTGGGAGTTCGGTCAGCCCGATTGGGATCATACCAAGCTCTTCATGCTGTTCGGCGTGGCCGAAGACCATGACAGCAATCCGATCAAGATGGGCATCGGCAAGATAAAGGCGCGTGGCGCGCGGATAATCGGCGTCAACCCGATCCGCACCGGCTATAACGCCGTGGCCGATGATTGGGTAGGCATTACTCCGGGGACGGACGGCCTGTTCATCTTGGCGATGATTCATTGTCTGATGAAAGCAGGCAAGATCGACCTGCACTATCTGGCCCAATACACCGATGCACCCGTGCTGCTGAATGGCGACGAAAACTCCTCTGATTATGGCCTTTACTTGCGCGACGAAGATGGCAAGCAGCAGGTCATCGACCGGAAAACCGGCAAGCTGGCACCGTTCGATCAACCCGGCGTCCGGCCAGATCTGTCCGCCACTTACACGGCTGAGGGCATCACCCACCGGCCCGTATTTCATCAGATGGCCGAGAAATACCTCAGCGATGAGTACGCCCCCGAAGCCGTCGCCGACCGCTGCGGAATTTCAGCCCGGCGCATCCGCACGATCGCGGCGGAGCTGGCGCGGGTCGCCTTCGATGAGGCTTTCGAACTGGACCATGCCTGGACCGACTTTCGCGGCGAGACCCATCTGAAGATGACAGGTCGCCCCGTCAGCTTTCACGCAATGCGCGGGATCAGCGCGCATGCGAACGGCTTTCAGACCTGCCGTGCGCTGCATACGCTCCAGATCATCCTTGGCACGGTGGAGGTTCCCGGGGGATTCCGGTTCAAGCCCCCCTACCCCAAACCCGCGACAGCACATCCCAAGCCGCATGTCGGCGTGAATGCAGGGGCGCCACTGAACGGTCCGCATCTGGGTTTTGTCCACGGCCCGGACGATCTGGCGCTGAAGGAAGACGGCACGCCCGCGCGCATCGACAAGGCCTTTACCTGGGAAAACCCGATGTCCGCGCACGGGTTGATGCACATGGTCATCTCCAACGCCCATGCGGGCGATCCCTACAAGATCGACACGCTTTTCATGTACATGGCCAACATGTCCTGGAATTCGTCGATGAACACGCGCGGCGTGATGGAAATGCTGACGGACAAGGACGCAAACGGAGATTATGTAATCCCCCGGATCATCTATTCCGACAGCTACAGCTCTGAAATGGTGGCCTACGCCGACCTCATTCTGCCCGACACCACCTATCTGGAACGCCATGACTGCATTTCCCTGCTCGACCGCCCGATCTGCGAAGCGGATGCCGCGGCGGATGCGATCCGATGGCCGGTGGTAGAACCTGACCGCGACGTACGCGGTTTCCAATCAGCGCTCTGTGATCTGGGGGCCAAACTGGGCTTGCCGGCGTTCGTCAATGAAGACGGCAGCCAGAAATACGCGGATTATGCCGATTACATCACCAACCACGAACGCCGCCCCGGCATCGGACCTCTGGCGGGATTTCGGGGCAAGGATGGCACCAAATCGGGCCGTGGCGAGGTAAATCCAAACCAGTTGGATCGGTATATCGAAAACGGCGGTTTCTTCGTCGAGCATATTCCGGCGGGGGCGAATTATTACAAACCGTGGAATACAGCCTACCAGGAATGGGCGGTCAAGATGGGCCTCTTTGATGCGCCGCAGCCCTATCTGTTCTCGCTTTACGTTGAACCGATGCGCAAGTTCCAGCTTGCTGCCGAAGGCCACGGTGACCGCCAGCCTCCCGATCACCTGCGCGACCGGATCAAGGCAACGATGTCACCCCTGCCGATTTGGTACGAAACCGATCAAACAGGGAATGCCGGCTATACCATTACCGCGCTCACCCAGCGTCCGATGGCGATGTATCACTCCTGGGGCAGCCAGAACGCCTGGCTGCGCCAGTTGCATGGGCATAACCCGCTCTATCTGCCAACCAAGCTGATGCAGGAAAACAGCTTGAAGGATGGCGATTGGGCGCGCGTGACCTCGCCGCATGGCGAAATCACAGTGCCGGTCATGGAAATGGCGGCGCTGAACCAGAATACCGTCTGGACATGGAACGCCATCGGCAAGCGCAAAGGCGCATGGGCGCTCGACAAGGACGCACCCGAAGCGACCAGAGGCTTCTTGCTCAACCACCTGATCCACGAATTGTTGCCACCCAAAGGTGACGGACTGCGGTGGTCCAATTCGGACCCGATCACTGGACAGGCCGCATGGTTCGACCTGAAGGTTAAAATCGAAAAGGCCGCACCACCTTCGGACTCAAAGCCTGAATTCGATGCGATCAAATCGCCTGTCGGACAGGGTCCGAACAAACTGGCATGGAAGGTCGGCAAATGAGCGGGACGGCACGAACCCTTCTGGTCGTTGCGATCTTTGTCGCTTTCATGGTGAGTTCGTTCATCTGGTTCGTCGCGACATGGGATGCTGAAAACGAAGCCCCGATTGGTCTTGTACCGAACACCGAAAGGTCCATCGCATGACCCAACTGCCTGCCAGAACCGACAAGAAGCTCGGCCTCGTCATCGACCTCGACACTTGCGTCGGCTGTCATGCCTGCGTGATCTCCTGCAAGGGCTGGAACACCGAAAATTACGGCGCGCCGCTGTCAGACCAGGACCCCTACGGCGCGAACCCTTCGGGCACCTTCCTCAACCGCGTCCACAGCTATGAGGTACAGCCCAATCAGGGTGAAGCGCAGCTGATCCACTTTCCCAAGTCCTGCCTGCATTGCGAGGATGCACCCTGCGTCACTGTCTGCCCGACCGGTGCCAGCTACAAACGCACCGAAGACGGCATCGTTCTGGTCAATGAAAGCGACTGCATCGGCTGCGGCCTGTGTGCATGGGCCTGCCCCTACGGTGCGCGCGAAATGGACGTGGCCGAGGGCGTCATGAAAAAATGCACCCTCTGCGTGGATCGTATCTATAACGAGAACCTGCCAGAGATCGACCGCCAACCCGCCTGCGTGCGGACCTGCCCCGCCGGTGCGCGGCATTTCGGAGATCTGGGCGACCCCGACAGCGCCGTGTCGAAGCTCGTGGCGGACCGGGGCGGCGTGGATCTGATGCCAGAACAAGGCACGAAGCCGGTCAATCAATACCTGCCACCACGCCCTAAGGACCGCCTGGCGGCAGCGTCGGCAGAAGATATCGACATTCTCGCCCCCTTCCTCGAACCTGTCGCGCAAGAGGCCACTGGGTTTCTCGGATGGCTTGACCGCACGCTGGAGAAACTCTGATGCATCCCGCACTATCCGTCATCTTTTTCAGCACTTTTTCCGGCCTTGGCTTTGGCCTGCTGGTGTTTCTCGGCCTCGGCTATCCCGGCGTCACGGGATGGAGTGCATTCGCGTTCTTCGCCATCGCCTACATCCTTGCCGTAGGGGGATTGATCTCGTCCACTTTCCACCTTGGCCATCCTGAGCGGGCGCTGAAGGCGTTCACACAGTGGCAAACCAGCTGGCTCTCGCGCGAGGCCTGGTGCGCCGTGATTGCGCTGTTGCTCATGGCGACCTACGGGGCGGGCTTGGTGTTCCTTGAAACCCGTTGGACAATCCTCGGCATTGTTGGCGCGCTGTTTTCGCTGGCGACCGTTTTCACCACTTCCATGATTTATGCCCAGATGAAGACGGTCCCCCGCTGGCACAGCCCGTTGACGCCCGCCTATTTCCTGTCGCTCTGCATCGCCGGTGGTGCGCTGCTGGCCGGACAGGTTACATGGGCCGTGATCCTGCTGCTTGTCGCGGGCGTTATCCAGATATTTACCTGGGGTATCGGCGACAAGGCGTTTGCGCAATCGGGGACCGACATCGCCAGCGCGACGCGGCTGGGCAATATCGGCAAGGTCCGGGCGTTTGAGCCGCCCCATACCGGCACCAACTATCTCAAGCGCGAATTCGTCTACGTCATCGCCCGCAAGCATGCGCAGAAACTGCGGATCATCGCAGGGCTGCTGATGGTCGTCCTGCCGCTGCTCTTGTTGCTTTTGCCATTCAACCACTATTTCGCGTTGTTGGCCGTGGTGTCCCATGTCGCGGGCGTATTCACCTCACGCTGGCTGTTCTTTGCAGAGGCCGAGCACGTCGTCGGCCTTTACTATGGCGCGCGGACACAGGCCGGCTAACGAGACAGGGGTTTTCTATCAGCTACGGGCGCAAAGCCGGCTCAGCGGCCGGCTCTGCGCAAGAACGCCTTAGCTCAACAATCCTGCGTGGCGCAGTCCGTCATCGACCAGTGACTTGGTCGCATTTGTCAAGCCTGTCAAAGGCAGCCGTACCTCTTCGGAACACAGATCCAGCCGCGACATGGCGTATTTCACGCCGACCAACCCCGGCTCGGTAAAGATGGCCTTGTGCAGCGGCATCAGGCGGTCCTGAATTTCCAGCGCCTTGGCATAGTCGCCCGCAGCACAAGCCGCCTGCATCTGGGTCAAAAGCTTTGGTGCAACGTTCGCCGTGACAGAGATACACCCCACGCCGCCCTGCGCGTTGAAACCATGCGCTGTTGCGTCCTCGCCTGAAAGCTGGATGAAATCCTTGCCGCAGGTTATCCGCTGGTCAGACACACGTGCCAGATCACCGGTGGCATCCTTGACCCCAACGATCCGCGGCAACCTGGCCAGTTCACCCATCGTCGCCGGTGACATGTCCACGACGGAACGCGGCGGAATGTTGTAGATGATGATCGGCACCTCACAGCAATCATGCACGGCCGTAAAATGCGCGATCAGCCCGCGCTGTGTTGGCTTGTTATAATAGGGCGTGACGACCAGTATCGCGTCTGCGCCGACCTTTTCTGCATGCTGTGCCAAGCGGATGCTTTCGAGCGTATTGTTCGATCCGGCACCGGCGATCACCGGCACGCGTCCGGCAGCGGCTTTCACGACCTCTTCGACGACCGTCTCATGTTCGCGATGTGTCAAAGTCGGCGATTCGCCGGTGGTTCCGACCGGGACCAGCCCATTCGATCCTTCACCGATATGCCATTCAACCAGCTTTTTAAGCGTCTCGATATCCAGCTCGCCGTTTCTGAACGGCGTGACGAGGGCAGGCATTGAGCCATTGAACATTTGCACGCTCCTTTTCTTGCGCTGGTCGGGACTTGGCCCGATCGGTGGGTTCACACGCGGGAAGTTGAATTGAATCTCCGCGCACTTCGATTATGCTGCAACGCACTAGCCTCAGCGATGGTGGAAATGCAAGGGATGAGACGCGGACTGATCCTTATCGGACTGGTTTTTGCGCTGGCACAGCCAGCAGCGGCAGAGCGCCCACGCCCGTTGGGCTGGGCGATCGACGCCATGCGCGGCGGCAATTTTGATGCGGCCCTTCGTATCGCCGAACGCGATGGGCCGGTGGCGCGCGATGTTGTGGAATGGCATCGCCTGCGTGCAGGACAGGGAAACGTGGCCGAGGTCATGGATTTTCTCGACCGCCGCCGCGACTGGCCGGGAGAGACCTATCTGCGCCGCCGTGCCGAAGCAGCGATACTGGATGCGGGCGACCCTGCGATTCTGTCATTTTTCAAAACGACACCACCCCAGACACCGGGGGCCATCCTGGGTCACGCTGCCGCGTTGACCCGCAGCGGAGATACCGGCGATGCACAGGCCAACCTTGTTCTGGCATGGCGCAGCATGGCGATGGATTTGACTGATCAGGGCCGTTTCCTTGCCGAACACGAGAAACTGCTGAAACCGCACCACGCCGCCAGGCTCAAGGAAATGCTTTGGCAGAAAGAGCATGCAGATGCGCGCCAGATGCTGGAGCTGGTGGACCGCGAAACGCGGGCTCTTGCCGAAGCACGGATCGCCCTGCAGCGACGTGACGACGATGCCTCTGCGCGAGTACGGGCGCTGCCGGAGAACGTCCAGCAGGACGCCGGTCTGTCGCACGACCGGTTCGAATGGCGCATCCGTGCCGGTCTGGAAGACGACGCAAAAGCGATGCTGCTTGAACGATCAGTCAGTGCGACAATCCTCGGCCAGCCCGCAGCCTGGGGCAATCGCCGCCGTGCGCTCGCGCGCGACGAAATGCGCAGTGGCGACCCAAAGCGCGCCTATGAGATGGCGTCGCGGCATTTTCTGA
Organism: Sulfitobacter sp.; assembly: GCA_024637305.1. GTDB lineage: Bacteria > Pseudomonadota > Alphaproteobacteria > Rhodobacterales > Rhodobacteraceae > Sulfitobacter. The sequence continues at coordinate 5,788 of JAGXFI010000053.1, read as the reverse complement.
CCGATGGATCCGACTTTGCGGACCTGGAATGGCTGTCAGGCTACATCGCTTTGCGCTTCCTGCGCGACCCGGCCCGCGCGCTCGAACATTTCCAGGCCCATGCCGGTGCCGTACAGTCGCCGATCAGCCTAGGTCGTGCCGGTTACTGGCAGGGCCGCGCCCTGGAGGCGATGGGCGACGAGACCGCCGCCGACAAAGCCTATTCAGAGGGGGCGAAATATCAGACCTCATTCTACGGCCTGCTTGCCGCTGAACGTGCGGGGCTGCCATTTGATACCAGTCTGGCAGGCCGCGCACCGCTGACCGATTGGCGTACCAGCCCACTGGCCAAAGCACCGCTTTTCGAAGCGGGTATGCTTTTGCAAGCCTCGGGCGAGGTTTCGATTGCCGAATGGTTCTGGACACATCTTGCCGATCAGTTGCTGACCGAAGATCTCGAACTGCTGGGGCAGGCCGCCATTGATATGAGCCGTCCGCATCTGGCCGTGATGGTCGGCAAACGTGCGGCCCGGCGCGGGCTGACGGTTGCCGCGCCCTATTACCCATTGCATGCGGCGGCCAAACTTGACCTGCCGATGGCACCTGAGATGATTCTTGCCATTGCGCGCCGCGAAAGCGAATTTGATCCGCGCGTGCAATCCCATGCAGGGGCGCTCGGCCTGATGCAGCTGATGCCTGGGACCGCCAGCGACGTGGCCCGCGATCTGGGTGTCGCCGCATTGCACACCACGGATCGTCTGACCGCTGACCCAGAGTACAACGCGCAACTGGGTGCCACATACCTTAGCCAGATGGCCGGGCGTTTTGGGGGCAATGTCGTGATGATGTCCGCAGCGTACAACGCCGGCCCCTCACGACCTGATCGCTGGATGGCGCTTTATGGTGATCCGCGTGAAGGCGATATCGACGTGGTCGACTGGATCGAGATGATCCCATTTCGCGAGACGCAAAACTACGTGATGCGCGTCACCGAAAGCCTGCCCGTATACCGTGCGCGCCTGGGGCTTGATCCGCTGCCGGTACCGTTCTCCGAAGAGCTGATATCCTCAACGTTGCTGCCGTTCGCGCCAAAAGGTGAATAGCCCCGCCGCCACGATCAATGCCGCACCCACGATCACGTTACTTTGCAGGGTTTCACCGAATGCCAAAACGCCCAGCGCGGAGGCAAAGACCAGTTGCAGATAGGCAAAGGGTTGCACGGCGCTGGCCTCCGCGACCTCGTAGACCCGGATAAGGAGCCAGTGACCAAGCACGCCCGTGACACAAAGGGCGGCCATATAGATCCAGTCAGCGCGTGCCATCGGTTCCCAAAACCAAAGGCCCGCCACGGTCATCGCGACCGCTCCTGTCGTTCCGGTCCAGAAAAATGACGTGGCGGCACGGTCACGCCGCGCGACATAGCGGGTCAGCAGGCCATAGACGGCGAACATTGCTGCCGACACCAACGGCACGATGGACGCAACGTCGAAGACCCGCGCGCCCGGTTGCAGGATAATCAGGATGCCGACCAATCCCACGATGATGGCCAGCCAACGACGCCAGCCGACTTTCTCGCCCAGCACGGGGCCAGACAGGGCCGCGATCAGCAGAGGGTAACAGGCGAATACGGCATGGCTTTCAACCAGTCCGATCAGGGTGAACCCGATGACGGCGACACAAATCTCGGCCGCCAGAAGCAGACCGCGCAAAGCCTGAAGCACCGGCTGCGAGGTTTGCGCGGCGCGGCGCAATCCGCCTGCGTTTCGACGGGCAATCGCGATTACGAAAGCGGCGAAAAACCAGTAGCGGATCATCACGACCATGATCGTGTTGTATTCCCCCGCAAGATAGCGAGACAATCCGTCCTGCATCGAGAAAACGAACGTCGTCGCCACCATCAACGCAATGCCCAGCGGGATATTGTTGCTCTGGCTCACGCCAGCACCGCGCGTGTCATATGTCGTTTGCGACCATAGCCGGGGGCGCGGGTCACTTGAAATCCTGCATCGGCCAGCCCACGACGGACAAAGCCCGCCGCCGTGTAGGTCGCCGCCGTGCCACTTCGGGCGGTGTGCCGCGCAACTTCCTGCATCAGATCGGATGACCAAAGCTCAGGATTCTTGGCAGGCGAAAACCCGTCAAGAAACCAAGCGTCTGCATGGCCCCGCCAACCCGGCAGCGTGTCGCGCGCGTCACCGATGATGACATTGACCTCGACACCCTCCAGGGCCATCCGCGGACCCTCGTGCCACGCGGCCAGCAACGCATCGCGCCGCCCGCCGAAATCGGGGAATGACGCATGCGCACGGGCCATGTCGTTCAGGGTCATGGGATAGGCCTCAAAACTGGTGAACCGTAGCGGACCGGCATGTCCGGCAGCATCCCAAGCCTCCCACGCGACCAGAAGATTGAGACCCGTGCCAAACCCCAGCTCCGCCACATGAAATCCGGGGGCAAAGCGCGCAGGCAGGTCGTTGCCGTCGAGAAACACATGGCCGGTTTCCGCGACGCCGTTTTCAAGGCTGAAATACGGATCATCAAAACGCGTAGAGACGGGAATATTCCCGTCCCGCCATTCGACCCGAGCTGTCTGGTTTCGCACGACTTCACCCGCTACAAAGCACCCAACGACGCGACACTGCGCGCAAACGAAGGACGAGGCAATGGCCGACATCACGGTTAGAGGCGCAGGAATTTTTGGCCTTTCCATCGCCTGGGTCTGCGCCTCTCGTGGGGCGCGGGTCACGGTCGTGGATCCTTTCGGCCCCGGCGCAGGAAGCAGTGGCGGCCTCGTCGGCGCGCTTGCTCCGCATGTGCCGGAGAACTGGAATCCGAAGAAAGCGTTTCAGCTCGACAGCCTTTTGATGGCCCGGTCCTTCTGGCACGACGTGCATCAGGAGGGCGGTGTCGATCCCGGATACGCGCGAACAGGGCGTTTGCAACCTATTGCCGATCAGGCGGCACTTGCGCTGGCGCGCCGCCGCGCACTTACTGCACGGGACCTGTGGGGCGATAATGCCACATGGGATATCTGCGAAGCCGACGGCGATTGGGCACCGCTCTCGCCCACCGGCTTGCTGATCCGCGACAGCCTCAGCGCACATTTGCATCCCCGGTCTGCCTGCGCGGCACTTGTGGCCGCATTGGCGTCGAGGGGCATCACCGTCCGGGAAAAATCCGAAGACAAAGGTTCCGTAATCTGGGCAACAGGTGTTCACGGCCTGCAAGCCCTCAGCGAAAGCTGTGGACGACCGGTCGGAAACGGCGTCAAGGGACAAGCCGCCCTGCTGCGTCACGATGCGACCGGGTGCCCCCAGATATTCGCAGACGGTGTGCATATCATTCCGCACTCGGACGGGACCGTGGCCGTCGGATCGACTTCGGAGCGGGAATATGACGAAGCGGCCGGCACCGATGCGCAGCTTGACGCGGTTGTTGCAGCCGCGCGCGAAGCTGTTCCTGCGCTCGCGCAAGCAGAAGTCATCGACCGATGGGCCGGCGTGCGCCCCCGCGCCCGCAGCCGCGCGCCGATGTTGGGCGCATGGCCGGACAGGGATGGACATTTCATCGCCAACGGGGGCTTCAAGATCGGCTTTGGCATGGCTCCGAAAGTGGCGCAGGTCATGGCCGACTTGGTCCTGGACGGCAGCGACACGATTCCCGAAGGCTTTCACGTCGAAGCCTCACTCTAGGCTTCGGCCTCCATGCAAAGACGCCCGTCGGGACCGCGAACCCACAGGTTGCGGCCCTTCCGGCACAATGTGGCCGTCTCGAAATGCATGAGCGGAGCAGTCGCACGAAACCGGAATGTCACCAACGGACCGAATGCCTCTTCGGCCATCAGCATCAAAAATTGGGCCAATAACGGACCGTGCACGACCAAGCCCTGGTATCCTTCAACATGGCGCGCATAGTCCTGATCATAATGTATGCGGTGGCCATTGAAGGTCAGCGCCGAATAGCAAAACAGCAGCGTGGAGGAAAACGAAATCTCCTGCGCATGCGTTTCGTTCGTCGGGGCCTTTGATGGAACCGGTGCCGGTGTGTCCGCGTCAGGATCCTCGCGGTAAACGAGATCCTGCCATTCTGTCAGGCAAAGAGCGTCCCCCTGACTGATTTCATGGCGCAATGTCACGAACGCAAGTGGCCCAGTCCGGCCTTCCTTGCGCACGGCACTCTCGCAAACGCTCAACCGCTCGGCCTTGACGCCCGCCCGCAGGGGGCGGTTAAACATCAACCGTCCTCCAGCCCACATACGCCGCGGCAGGCCCATGTCGGGGATCAAACCGCCGGTTTTCGGATGACCGTCACGCCCAAGCCCGTCCGGTGGCAAAGCGTTCCAGAAGTAGAGCTGGTGAAAGAATGGCGGCAGTGCATCGCCCGTTCCTATCGTGGCGACCTGCCCCAACGACGCCTGAAAAGCTGCCGCGCGCGACGGATCCATCAGATCGCTTTGACTTACTGTGAGGGGTCGGTCAGACTGCATGAAGCAAAACTAAGCGAGCCCGCATGACGCAGCAAACAGATATTCAATGCCGCGTGCGCATGCTGGATCATCTGGTCCTCACAGTGACGAACATCCCCCGGACAGTACGCTTTTACACGCAGGTTCTCGGCATGCGCGGCGAACAATTCGAGACGTCGAACGGCGACCGCCGGTGGGCGCTGAACTATGGCCGCGCCAAGATCAACTTGCATCAAAAAGGCCGCGAATTCGACCCCAAGGCCGAAACGCCAACACCCGGCTCTGCCGATCTGTGTTTTCTCAGCGAAGCCCCCATAGAGGCCTGGATCAGACATCTGACGATCCATCAGGTCGAGATCGAGGAAGGCCCCGTGCAACGGGCCGGTGCCACCGGCCCGCTTATGTCGGTCTATATTCGCGATCCGGACCGCAACCTGATCGAAGTCAGCGTTCAGCGCGATCCGGACAGGTCGATTTGAAGTTTCAACGATTGCATCAACGCGGTCAGTTCCTTGACGTACATCTCACCGGTCAACTGGCCTGTCGCATCGAATTCCTTGACGCTTGCGGCAAGGTGGATTTCCGGCCCTTGCAGGATGAGCGGGCGAAATGGCCCCATGAAGCTGCGCAGGATCATCTGCGCCCGTTCGCCGCCGGCGCGACCGGCGGCAGCGGACATGACCGCAACGGGTTTGCCATCCCACGGATTGCCTTCGACCCTGCTGATCCAGTCGAGCGCGTTCTTTATCACACCTGATGGCCCCTTGTTGTACTCTGGCGTCGAAAGAAGCACCGCATCAGCTGCGCGAACCTGCTCCGCCACATCATGGACCGCCTGCGGTATACCATTCGCGGCTTCGTCATCGCCGTCGTAAAGCGGAAAACGGATATCCGCCAAACTGTAGTCGGCATCACCGAACAGCCGTGCCGCCTCGCCCATCAGTCGCGTATTCGTCGCGTCCTTCCGGAGCGAACCTGAAATCCCTAGAAGTTTGTAACGTGCCATCGCTTGCGTCCTTGTGTAATTCTCTCCACCGGTAATTGAGCCGGTGGCGAGAATTCGCAAGGCCCAGTAGCAAACAGCGACTGTGCGAAAATAGAAAGGGGGTGTCCACAATTAGCGGAGCATGCCCTTGCTACACCACAAAGTTCGCTTTTTTAAAGGCCCTCGACGAGCTGAACCCTTCCCAGATTGAAGTCGCACGGTAATCCCCCCTAAAATTAGTGGTGTTCACAAGTAGAATTTTCTCGGCAAGATATCTGAGGAGATTTACGATGAAGAATGGACGATATAGCGACGCACAGATCATGGCGGTGTTGAAGCAGGCGGAGGGCGGTGTGCCG
>JAGXFI010000052.1 GCA_024637305.1 Sulfitobacter sp. | reverse complement strand
GTGGGTGCGCATGGAAGGGATGCCTTTGCATAGATGAACCGTCCCGCGCACCCTGCCGGTGGTCGTGGCCTTTCGATTGCCCGTTCCCGACATCATCAGTCGCAGGCTGACAAATGCGTCCGCGAGATCTGCTGCGTGTCGAAAATACCGGTTGCTTCGAGCGGTTAGCTACGGAAAGAAGGGAGACTAGGAATGTTTCAACCGGTGCTGTCGTTGACATTCTTTTGCACCGCTTCCCTGATATCCGAGCGGGCCGATGCCAGAAGGCGGGCGCGGTCGGGCGCAAAATCGGTAGACTGCAGCGCGCGGCGCAGGTGGTTTTCAGCGGCGGCGCGGGCGGCGCGGTTCAGCCCGTCGTCAGGATGCCGCATGAGCCCTGACAGAACCGCCTGCAACCGCTGCTGCACCTCGACCACAGGCGCACCATCGCGTGCGAGCGCCCCGAAACCGTCCTCGATCAGGTCGGCCGGATCAATGGGGGGCACATAAAGATGCGCAAGCTTGGTTTCCGCCTCGTTTTGCGTCTCGTCCTTGTATTTGGACAGAATGCGCCCGATCCGCGTTATCACGTCAATGGCTGTTCCCGGATCGTTGATGCCTGGCGACAATGCTTTTGATCCGATCTCGCCCATCACAACCAGTCCGAAACGCGGGTCCTGATCAAAGGTACGCAGGTCGCCGATACTGATGTTGGCGCGCACACCTTTTTGCAATCGCTCCCAGTCGTGGTCCTGATCCTTTGGCTCGGCCCGTCTGACGGCCATGGCCAAGGTTTCATTGACGAAAATGAAATGACCGATATTCTTGATCAGATACAATTCGACCCCGCAGTCATGGGCGATTTCATCCAGCGCCTCGGGATAGAGGTTCTGGATATAACCGCTTTGCTCGGCGCGGATCGGTTCGGCGTCGTCGGGCACGTCCGAGGTCAAAGAGTTGGCACCCAAACAGGGATTCTTGAGGCGTTCCTCGAATTGATGCACCGTGACCTCTTCGATCTGGCGGGTGGTGTTGATCAGACTTCCAAAGGTCTGCAAATGCAAAAGCCAGCGGATCAAGGAGTAAACGATCAGCACCAGAACCAGAACCGTCATCAAGAACAACGGAAAGGACCGCTTGCCGGAAAAGGCACCGGTTTCCATCAGGACTATGGCAATCAGCGCATAGACATAGGCCCCGATAAAAACCGCCATGGTATTCTGGGTTGTCGGATCGTGAAGGATCAGGCGATGCACGCGTGGCGTCCATTGCGTCGACGATGACTGATAGACCGACACCATGATGGTTATCGAAAAGATCGTAACAGCCAACATTGCATTGGCGATGATATCCAGCAGATACGACGTGGCGTTTTCGGTCAGAATCTTATCGAGTTCACTTGGGAAAAAGCCGCCCAACAGTTGTGTAAGCCCGAGCGCAACAATCGACATCAGCCCCATGGCGACAACCCGCACCCAAAGTTTGCGGCTATATTCGCGCAGCTTGCGCAGAATCGTTTGCGGGTTGAATGACGAGATGTCCATCGTCAGGAGCATAGCGCGTGTTTGTTTCAGTCCAATAGACCTTGTCGCCCTTTTTGCCTCACTTGCGCGCCGGATATCAGGCTACCTGGACAAACCACCGTTTCTGGCCTTCTTCACGAACTCATGTGGCAAAATCGACAAATTGCGTCGGAAACCACCATGATCGGGACAGGGTGATGCGCGAGTGTCCGGCCAAAAGCTAGGGAGATCGCCATGCAAACCACCACCCGCGTTGCCATTATCGGCGGAGGCGTCGTTGGCGCTTCCGTGTTGTATCACCTGACCAAACTGGGTTGGTCAGACGTGATGCTGCTGGAGCGGTCGGAGCTGACCAGCGGATCGACTTGGCATGCGGCGGGCGGGTTTCACACGCTTAACGGCGACACCAATATGGCGGCACTGCAGGGCTATACCATCCGGCTTTACAAGGAACTGGAAGAAATCACCGGCATGTCCTGCGGGCTGCACCATGTCGGCGGTGTGACGCTGGCGGACAACCGCGACCGGTTTGACATGCTGTTGGCAGAGCGTGCCAAGCATCGCTTCATGGGGCTGGACACCCAAATCGTGACGCCCGAAGAAATCGCCAAGATCGCGCCTGTCACGAATCTCGACGGTATCATCGGCGGTCTTTACGATCCTCTCGACGGTCATCTGGACCCGTCGGGAACGACCCACGCCTATGCCAAGGCCGCGCGTATGGGCGGCGCGACCATCGAAACCCATTGCATGGTGCGCGAAACCAACCAACGCAGCGACGGCACCTGGGACGTGGTGACCGACAAGGGCACGATCCACGCGGAGCATGTCGTCAACGCGGGCGGTCTCTGGGCGCGCGAGGTGGGGGCGATGGCAGGTGTCTATTTCCCGCTGCACCCGATGGAACATCAGTATCTGGTGACCGAAGAGGTTCCGCTGATCGTCGAGATGATGAAGGACGGGATAGAGCATCCGCATGTGATGGACCCGGCGGGCGAATCGTATCTGCGTCAGGAAGGCCGTGGCCTGTGCATCGGATTTTACGAGCAAACCTGCCGCCCCTGGGCCGTGGATGGCACCCCCTGGAGCTTCGGCCAGGACTTGTTGCAAGACGATTTCGACAAGATCGAGGACAGCATCGCATTCGCCTACAAGCGCTTTCCCGACCTGGAACGCGCGGGCGTCAAAAACGTGATTCACGGACCGTTTACCTTTGCGCCGGACGGCAATCCGCTGGTCGGTCCGGTGCCGGGCCTGCGCAACTACTGGTCCGCATGCGGCGTCATGGCTGGGTTCTCGCAAGGTGGCGGGGTCGGGCTGACACTGGCGCAATGGATGATCGAAGGCGAGCCGGAGCGCGATGTCTTTGCCATGGACGTCGCCCGTTTCGGCAAATGGATCAGCCCGGGCTATACGCTGCCGAAGGTCATCGAGAACTATCAAAAACGCTTCAGCGTTTCCTATCCGAACGAAGAACTGCCGGCCGCACGACCCAACCGCACGACGCCGATGTACGACATCTTCAGCGCGATGGGGGCCGTGTGGGGCGCGCAATACGGGGTTGAGGTGCCGAATTACTTTGCACAGAGCGGTGAGCCGACATTCGAGACGCCGTCGTTCCGCCGTTCCGACGCGTTCGCCGCGACGGGTCGCGAGGTACAGGCCGTGCGCAACGGCGTCGGCATCAACGAAGTGCAGAATTTCGGCAAATACCGCGTCACTGGCCCGAATGCCCGTGCCTGGCTTGATCGCGTGATGGCGGGTCGCGTGCCGCAGCAAGGCCGGATCAGCCTCACACCGATGCTGTCGCCCAAGGGCAAGCTGATCGGGGATTTCACGATCTCCTGTCTGGGTGCGGAAGAATTCCAGCTGACCGCGTCCTATGGAGCGCAGGAATTCCACAGCCGATGGTTCGACCAGAACGCGATGGACGGCGTGTGCGTCGAAAATATCTCGGATCGGCGCACCGGTTTCCAGATCGCGGGGCCAAAGGCACGCGATGTGCTGCAAGCTTGTACTCGGACGGATATCTCGGGGATGAAATTCCTCGACGTCTGGCCGATGACCGTTGGCATGACCGATTGTCTGGTGCAGCGCGTCAGCTACACTGGCGATCTGGGGTTCGAGATATACTGCGACCCGATGGCACAGCGACAGTTGTGGGCGACGCTATGGGCGGCAGGGCAACCGCACGGCATGGTGCCATTCGGCATGCGCGCGATGATGTCGCTGCGGCTGGACAAGTTCTTTGGCGGCTGGCTGCTGGAGTTCGGGCCGGATTATACGGCGGCGGAAACCGGACTGGACCGGTTCATCAGCTGGAAGAAAAACACAGACTTCATCGGTCGGGATGCCGCCGAGAAAGAGCGCAAGAACGGAACCGCGCGTAAACTTGTCGCTTTCGAAGTCGATGCCGATGACGCCGATGTGCATGGCTACGAACCGATCTGGCTGAATGGGGAGGTCGTGGGATTTTGCACTTCGGGGGGCTATTCGCACTTTGCCGGAAAATCCTTGGCGCAGGGGTTCGTGCCAACAAGCAAGGTCGAGGACGGTCTCAAGGTCGAGATCGAGATCCTTGGTCAGATGCGCCCGGCAACGCTGATTACGACACCGCTGTTCGATGCGGACGGGGCGCGGATGCGGGGCTGACTTTCCTAACGGCGAAACCATCCTTAGGGTGAACATATGGCGCACCCTTTCACCTTTCCGATCATCATTCTGGCCGCCGGTCAGTCATCGCGGATGCGCGGTCGGGACAAGTTGATGGAAGTTGTCGACGGCGCGCCGTTGCTGCGCCGTCAGGCGGCAATGGCGCGGGGGGTCACATCCGGTGAGGTAATCGTCGCCCTGCCCGTCGCGCCGCATCCGCGCTATGGCGTGCTGGAGGGGCTGCATGTCACCACGCTGCCTGTCCCCCATGCGCAGGAGGGCATGAATGCCAGCCTGCGCGCTGCGTTCGCTGCATTACCGGAGGATGCGCCTTGCGCCATGCTGTTGCTTGCGGACCTGCCAGAGCTGCAGGCCGGTGACCTGATGCGTGTCGCCGATGCAACGCGGCTAGGCGGTGATACGTTGATCTGGCGCGGTGCCACGCAAGACGGCGCGCCGGGTCATCCCGTCGTTTTCGCCGCATCGCTTTTCCCGGCCTTTTCCGTGCTTACGGGGGACAATGGCGGGCGCGACATCGTGGCAAGTGCCAAGGACAGGACTGTGCTTGTCCGGCTACCGGGCAACCGCGCGCGCCGAGATCTTGACACACCCGAGGATTGGGCCGCTTGGCGCGCGGAACGCTGCCAACCCTGACTGAAAACACAAAAGCGGCACAGGATACTGTACCGCTTTTGGGTGTTCCCGAGGATCACGAACCCCCGGGTACTGCTGCATATCAGGAAAGCGCGAAGGCGGTCATTCGGTGATGAGACGTGCCTCGTGCTTTTTCAGGGACCGGCGCGCGGCGGCATAGGCGTCTATGCCTTCGCGTGTAGCAAGCTCGGGGAACAGTTCCAGAATCTCGTCGCGCTGCGCGTCACCGATCCCGGCAAGAGAATTGTCACCGGGCTGGAAGCTTTCGGTCCAGGTGCCATCGGACAGGATGACCTCGTGCTGATCGAACATGATGTGGATGTAGGTGGTGTTCGACACCTCCACGATGTCGACCCCATCGAGACCCGTAAGATGCTTGGCCGCGACCAGAACTTCGCTTTCTTCGAAATAGAGCGACGTCTTGTCGTTGGCGATGAGAATCCGGTGGTTGGGGGACACCATCATGTCACGCTCCGGCAGATCATTGCCAAGCGCACCCTGACGGATCAGCACGGGGCGCAGATGTTGCGCCTGCGCAAATTCGGTTCCCGTCATGTCGCGGGCACCGACCCAGCGGATCGTCTGGATGCCGTTGTCGCGTGTAATCACGCGGTCGCCGACCTGCAGCGTTTCCACCAGACGTTCGCCTTTGGGTGTGGCGATTTTCGTGCCGGGGGTAAAACAGGGGATCACGTTTTCGATATTGCTGAAAACCAGCTCTCCGGCGGGGATATTGTCTTCGTCAAAGTAGAAGACCGTGCCGTTTTCAGCGTTGTCAGGGTCATAGACCACTTCGATCCGACCGCCCTCCGGGGCAGAACCACCGAGATCAAGGGTATCGTAATCATCGCCGGTTTCGTTGCCGTCCACCACATCGCCGGCGTTCACATTCCGGAACGTATCGCGGTCGGCACCGCCGCGCATGTCGTCGTTACCTTCGTTGCCCTCGATGAGGTCGTTGCCGGCACCGCCCATGATAAGATCGTCACCGGTGCCACCTGACAGCGTATCGTCGCCGGTCGCCCCCATCAGCGTGTCATTTCCATCGCCGCCAAAAAGAAGATCGTTCTGACCACCACCGTCGAGCAGGTCATCGCCCGCACCACCGTTCAACACATCATCATCGCGGTTGCCGCGCAGCGTATCGTTGCCATCCCCGCCGTGCAGATCGTCCGCGCCGAGACCGCCCGAAAGGCTGTCGTTGCCCTGCCCGCCGACAAGCGTATCATCGCCCGTGCCGCCTTCGAGCGTGTCGTCGTCGATCTGGCCGTCAATGAAATCGTTCCCCGATCCCCCGATCAGGAGATCGTCGTCGTCGGCACCGTAGATAACATCGTCACCCGCGCCACCATAGACGGTATCGCGGCCATTGCCCGGCTCGCGGTCGGGGGCAAAGGGGTTGCCCGCGGTCGGTTCATCCGGAATGTCCAGGATATCAAGCCCGAGATCGGGATCATTGCCAGCATAGATGGTATCGTTTCCGTCCCCCCCGCGTATCAGGTCGTTCCCTTCGCCGCCGACGATACGGTCGCCACCGTCACCCCCATAAACTACGTCATCGTCAATGCCTGCGTCGATGACATCGTTCCCCGCACCGCCGAAAATCGTATCGCGGTCATCGCCGGTAATGATGGTATCGTCCCCGGCACCCCCGTCAACAAAGTCGCGGTCGTTTTCAGGGTCGGAATCCGGGTCAAAAGCCAGCGGATCTGTGGAAGCGCTCGGATAGCCGAGATCGGGAGCCAAGTCCCCGCCGGACGCGTCGATAAAATCATTTCCGTCGCCCCCCAATATTGTGTCATTCCCGTCTCCACCCAGCAATTCGTCGTCGCCCGCACCGCCCTCGATGCTGTCGTCGCCAGCGCCGCCCTCGACTTCGTCATTGCCGTTGCCGGCCAGAACGGTGTCGTCACCATCGCCTGCGCGGATGATATCGTCGTCGCCTTCTTCGCCGGGCAGGATTGCATCACCCGCATCGACGCGGTCGCCATCAGGGTCACCGTCATAGGCGATGTCGATCAGATCGTTCCCGGCGGTACCGTCGACAATGCCGTCGCGGGTATCTGCGGCAACGGTCACCAGAACGCTGGCACCGCTGGTAAGACCGTCAGGATCCTGAATGGTATAGTCGATCCTTGCACCGCCCGAGAAACCGGGGGTGGGCGTAAAGGTGATCGTGCCATCAGCGTTAATCGTGACATCGCCATCCGCGCTGGTCGCGGACGTCACGGCAAGCGGGTCGCCGTCGACATCTATGTCATTGGCCAGAACCGCCACCGTCACCGGTGTATCGAACGCCGTTTCTGCGCGGTCGTCACGCGCCTGCGGCGCGTCATTTACCGGCGCAACCTCTACGGTCACCTGCGCGGTATCAGTCCCTGCATTGCCGTCGTCGATGGTGTAGGTAATCACCGCGTTCCCGTTGAAATCGGGGTTCGGTTCGAAATCGAGCGAACCGTCTGCGTTGATCGTCACAGCCCCGTCCGGAGATGTTGCCGAGATCACGGTGAGCGGATCGCCATCGGGATCGCTGTCGTTGGCCAGAACGTCAACTGTCGCCGTATCGTCTTCGTCCATCGTGGCGGTATCATCCACGGCAACGGGCGCTCTGTTTTCAGGCAGGATCAAGTTCTCGATTTCGGTGAAAGTCATCGTGTCGGCAACATTGCCGTCCACGTCGAGAAAACCGATGATCCCGGAGGTGGAATTACCATCGGCATCGACCGTCTGGGACAGCACCCGCAACGGTCCTGATCCGGAGAGGTCGAGCGTGTCGTTGTCGATCCCGCCTGCGCCGCCGTCAACCGCATCACCGCCTGTGCCGCCGATGATCAAATCCGCATCGTCCCCCCCCGAAATTTGATCAGCACCGGCCCCGCCGATCAACGTATCCGAACCACCCTCACCAAAGATCACGTCGTCACCGTCACCGCCATTCAGATAGTCATTTCCAGCCGTTACGCCGTCGCCAAAGGCACCGTCTGCAAGATTGCTGTCGCCATAGATGATGTCGTTACCGACACCGCCGTCGACCACGTCGTCACCGCTGCCAGCATAGATTTCATCGTCGCCCACAAACGCCGCGACTTTATCATTTCCGGGACCGGCGTCGATGATGTCGTCATCCGGTCCCTCGCCCGCAATCAGCGCATCGCCTGCATCGACGCGGTCCCCTTCGGCGTCGCCATCATAGCCGAGGTCGATCAGATCATCGCCATCGGATCCGGTAACGATACCGTCGCCCGTAACGATTACGCCATTTGCATCGTCATAGACCAGATTGTCGATCGCGCCGGACCCTTTCAGGACGACTTCCATACGGGCGACATCCAGAACATAGAGAGAAATCTCGACCTGGCCGTTGTCACCCGTCGCCTCGACGAAGTGCTGACTTATAATGTTGCCGTCCGCATCGTAGAAATTCATGCGGGCAGTTTCCTCGATATCGAGGAAGGTCAGCGACTTGATCTTTACCGCACCGTCAAATTCGAACACCAATGTGCCGCCGCCTGCGTTGTCGTCCGGGTCACAACGGTCGCCATCCTCGGAGACGATCAACACACCGCCCAGATTGTCCGTCGCCAGATCGCTGTCCCCGCCCGTCGGCGCACTAGTGTCGAAGATCATGGCATCGCCGCTACCGCCGACCGCCGAAATGGTGACCCCCTCGACTTGGGTGCGCATAATCGTTCCCGCCATGAAGCCATTGAAATCGAGTGTCTTGATCATCGGGAAATCTCCTGTGCGGATACCGCGGGCGAACTGGTGAAAAGGTGAAGAAACGGCAGGACAGCGATGATCCCCCAAAATATCGGTGGCACTTCGGCAAGCTGAGTTGCAAAGCGGTCCATCTGTCGTCTCCGTTCCAAACACACGCCCGGGGCGGCAACGACGTATAGATCAGGCGACCGCAGTCAACGCGTGTCAGATACGGAAGGCAAACGCCGGATTAGGGGAGCTTCCCCGGATCAAGCGCGAGCATGAACGCATCAGCTGCGACATGCGCGATTCTCCCGCACCGACATGGTACGCTCAAACGCGGTCGCCCCTGTGACCTACAGACACTGCCCCCCAGTTGGGCTATCTCATACATACTGGCACCCGTCCCTCCGACAAAGGGTAAAGTGACCAAAAGGTGACCAAATCCGATATCATTTGCGGCAAATTTGTGGTTAATGCGTGAATCAGCTCACACGCATCACGCGAAGATTGCCCGCAGGGCAGATCACCTATCCCCGGATTGATCATAAACTTTTGGATTAACGGCAGATTGTGCCTTCTTTCGCGCTTTTCACAGGGTTAAATGTTTCCAAATCAGAAACGCCAGAATTAGCGGTATTTTTTGGTTCGATGTGTGAATCTCTCGCGCAAAATGTCAAAAGACCGTTCGCATGTCAGAACCAATCGGCCGTTCGCTCGTAGATTGGTGCAAGTCTCCTAAAATCATCGCCACATTTGAGAGAATCAATTTCTTCGAAACTGTCTTTGATATGCGCGCAGACGCCGCATCATTCAAATCAAGCCCGAAGATTGTGGCAGACCTCGCCGCTGCGAAGCCTTTGGTACACTTGAAGGTACAAACATCGAACCAGATTTTCGATGAGTTAATACATTGGGAGCGGGAACTCCGCAGCCAAAACAGAACGTAAGTCCGTTCAGCGCGGCAAAGCAGCTAACCGACAGAAAAATTCAGATAACGGCTTCGAGCCCACAGCAGACTCGCATAGACTTCTTCCTATTCCGAACTCGAGCCCCCCTAGTGGGCCGCAGTCAAAGGACCGCTTTACGCTGCTGCGAAGCGTTCGCCGTTTGTATGACGAACGGCGTTAGACCCTCGGGAGCCTCCTGTCGCGACTATCGCGCCAAAACAGCAATGTTGCGATCATACTAAGATACACAGAATGAGCGACATTTCCGATCCAGCCAACGGGGCCAAGTTGCCGCATCTTCAAGCGGACCAATTCTTTGCGAGCCGGCAAGTAACCCGCGCGTGCAGACCTGCGCAGGTATTCCTGAGATTTGGACGGATCGGCCTGCTGAGACCGCAAGATCCTGCAGAGTTCATAACCGAAGTAAGGATCCCCTGCGCTTTCAACGGCTTCGAGGAAATGGTCGCAGAACTTGTAGTCGCCCAAGTAAGCTGAAATCAGACATAGTATCCCGACGACCTCCCGGCTGCCTTTATGTTCATGTTCAAGAATATAATCGCGTCGCGCACGCATGGCTTCTGGTTTTTCGGTCAAGTTTTCTACCGCGTCGCGCGCCAATGCGAGGGCTGCGGGAATTGAGCCATGCGTCTTAAGTTTTAATTCAAGCTTTGCAGCTTCGCTCTGCGATAGCACTTTTTCACTTGCCCTTTCCGAACAACCGGCCGCGCCCCATTGCCTTCAGTCAATATCGCAGTCCTTGAAGTTCTTCGAGTCGTCAATTACCCGCAACCGCTGCCAAACCGATCACCGCGGATTACCGCAATAAAACGGCGGCTTCGTCCGCACTGCGGCCCTGCATGCTGATCGCTGTGGCAGCAGCTTCCAGCCCAACGCGCAAAGCCGCTTCCGTAACAGGGCGTTTGTGGTCAAGAGAAAAATGCAAAACGAAGCCACTGCCCCACCTGTTTGATTGGCAAGTGCGGTCTGCGTCATTGGTGTATTCTTGAAAAAACTGCGTTTCCGATTGCT
>JAGXFI010000009.1 GCA_024637305.1 Sulfitobacter sp. | reverse complement strand
GTCGAAGACCCCGTCCAGATGACCCGCATCGCGGCGGTCCATGCGCTTGGCGATATCTGGGCGATGGGCGCGACGCCGCAGGTTGCGCTGTCCAGCATTATAGTGCCGCGCATGTCAGCCGCGTTGCAAGAACGCACCCTGAGCGAGATCACCGCAACGGCGCGCGACGTCTTTGCTCAGGCAGGCGCGGTTGTGGTTGGTGGGCACACCACGATGGGCGCGGAAATGACGATCGGTTTCACCGTAACAGGTGTGCGCGACCGGATGCCCGTCACGGTCGCCGGCGCACAGGCGGGCGACGTTCTGGTCCTGACGCGGCCCATCGGATCCGGCGTCATCCTTGCCGCAAGCATGGCGGGGCTGGCACCCGCCCGCGTGCTGGCCCCGATGCTGGCGACAATGCAGGAACCCCAGCATATTGCCGCACGGGTGCTGGCAGAAGCGCATGCGATGACCGACATCACCGGTTTCGGGCTGATCGGGCATATTCAGGCGATCTGCCGTGCCTCCGGGGTGCAGGCAGAAATCCGGCGCGACGAAGTGCCGATCTATGACGGGGCGCGCGCGTTGTCGGATAGCGGCGTGCAGTCATCGTTGTTGCAGGCCAATATCGACGACGCACCGACCGAAGGCATTCATGATCCGCTGTTGCACGACCCGCAAACGGCGGGAGGGCTTCTGGCGGCGCTGCGACCAGAAGCTGCGCAACAGGCGGTGAAAGACCTGCGCGATCAGGGTGCAGAAGGCTGGATCATCGGGCGGCTTGGCGCGGGGGCGGGGCCGGTAAAGGTCAGTTGAACCTTGCGACCAACGCCTTTGCCGTTCGGGCCAGGGTCTGCGGATCAAGATCCTCCAGCGCGATCTGTTCGGGCGCACGCCTTTGCGATTTGGCATAGCGCGGATCGTAGTGATCGGCCGTCAACTCTGACGCGAGGGTTTTCCAGTCCGCCGTTGCCGCCAGATCGTGCCACCGCGCGATCGTGGCAGCGGAATGGTAGGGGCGGAGACGGTCGATATTGCGTTGCAATGCCTCGGTGTCTTCGATCAGATCGGCATATGCCCCCCCAAGGAATGCGGCGCGGGCGGGCAACGGGGCTGTGACCTCTATGCGCGGGGCGGTGCTCATCGCCGCCCATAACGCGGGGGGGATCACCCGCTGACCGATCTTGCTGCTTTCGCTCTCGATCCAGGTCAAGCGCGTAGGATCCAGCGCACCAAGGGCGAGGGCGAGCCGTGTCTCGAACATCTTTTGTGACGGTTGCGGGGTGTCCAGCGCGCCGAAAAGCGACCCGCGGTGTTCCGCCAGTGCTTCAAGGTCCACGATCTGCGCCCCCGCATCACGCAGATGATGCAGCAGTGCCGTCTTGGCCGTCCCGGTGCCACCTTCGATCAGCCTGATCCGGTGTGTTACCGGCGTATCATAAAGCGCCGCGACGACCTGTCGGCGATAGCTGCGATAGCCGCCTTCGATCAGATGCACGCGCCAGCCGACCTGATCGAGAATTGTGGCAAATGCCCCTGACCGCTGACCGCCGCGCCAGCAATACACCAACGGTTGCCAGTCGCCCTGCATGTGCGCCAGCGGCCCCTGCAAATGCCGTGCGACGTTCTGGGCGACCAGCGCGGCGCCCTGCTTGCGGGCCAGAAATGCGCTTTGGCGGGTATAGATCGTGCCGATCTGCGCACGCTCGGCGTCAGACAGCACCGGCAGATTGATCGCACCCGGAATGTGATCTTCGGCATATTCCGAAGGTGAGCGCACGTCGATGATCGTATCCGCACCAATCGCGGCGATCGAAGGCAGGGAGGTCAGCGTGTGCGGTGTCATGAAGCTGTCCAGACAAGGAATACCCCGTTCTAATGGGTGCAAAACCCGCGTCCAGCGAAAACCGGCGGGCTTGCCGCTTGCAGTTCTGCGCCATGTGGTAACCATATGAGACATAAAAGCCTTGATTGAGAATGGTTAACGCGCACAGTGGGGCCACTGCTATTTGACAGGAGCCGATTTTGACCGTTTTTGACTGCAACCAGCCTCCCAAGACACTTGAAGATACCAAGCTGAACCGTTCTTTTCTGATCGGCCTTGTGAGCAAAATCCTTTATGAGGGTGGCACGATGACCCCCGCCGAGATTGCGGCGGTCATTCGCCTGCCGCGCGTCGTGTGCCGCCAGATGATTACGGAAATGACCTCGCTCAGCCTCGTTGAATCGCAAGGGCTCGAAAGTGCGGATATCAAGTCCGACATTCGCTATTCGCTTACCGACGCTGGCCGCAAATGGGCGCTGGAGGCGATGCTGGTGTCGCAATATATCGGCCCCGCGCCGGTCTCGCTCGAAGAATTCGAAGACCAGATAAGACGGCAATCGATCAATCACGAGGAAATCCACCGCGACGCGCTGGAAGGCGCGCTGAGCCATCTGGTGATCCCCAAGGGGATGATGGCGCAACTGGGGCCAGCGGCCAATTCGGGCCGTTCCGTCCTGCTTTATGGAGAGCCGGGCAATGGCAAGACGTCCATCGCCGAGGCGTTGGGCAAGTCGTTCAAGGACACAATCTATTTCCCCTATGCGATCGTGATCGGCAATCAGATCATCCGCTTTTTCGACGAGACGCTGCATGAGGTCGCGGATGTATCCGAGGATACCCCGCCCACCGATGCACGTTGGGTTGCCTGCAAGCGCCCCGTTGTTATCGCGGGAGGGGAGCTGACCCTTGATATGCTGGACCTGTCATTCGAGCCCACATCGCGCTTTTACGAAGCACCGATGCATCTCAAGGCGCTGGGGGGTGTTTTCGTGCTCGACGATTTCGGTCGCCAGGCCGCGACGCCGCAACAATTCCTGAACCGCTGGATCGTACCCTTGGAAAAGGGCTTTGACATTCTGTCGCTGCACACCGGCAAGAAGTTCAACATTCCCTTTGATCAGCTTGTTGTCTTTTCATCCAACATGCTGCCCGAAGAACTGGGCGACGGGGCGTCGTTGCGGCGGATCTATTTCAAGATTCATATCCCCTCTCCGACACCGTCCGATTATTTGCAGATTTTCGAAGATGCCTGCGAAGATCAGGGGCTCACCTGGCGGCCCGACGTCGTGCAAAGCTTTTATCGCGAGGAATACGAGGATCGGAGCATCGTGCCGTCCGGTGCCCATCCGCGCTTTCTGATCCAGCACATAAAAGCCATCAGCAGATACCTCGACCACACGGCAGAGCTGACCGATGACATGCTGAAAATAGCCTGGAAGAACGTCAGCAAGAGCAGCCGTGACGATCAGGCAGGGGCTGAGCCAAAGCCGAAAGGGTGGCTGAAGGGTCGAAATTAGACTGGGTGCACGCCGCTGGGGAATGTGTATTTCGCGACAAAGGCGGAAATAATGCCGTCTGATCTTGCGGGCAAATAACCTGTGGTTGTGGAGCGGAATTGGAAACACTGTTTCCCTTCATCCGGGCTTGAGTGAAAAAGCGCTCCGGGTTAGCCTTTCATTTCGGTTTTGGACTTATTTATGTTTCATGTATTTATATTTTGTTCCGGCATCGCGGCCGGCGTGAACATCGCGGTCGGATTTTTGCTGTATGATCTGGTCGGGCTGGACAGTCCTGTAGGCTATGCTTTCAGCGTGGCGGTCGCGTTCCTTTGCGGCATGGGCGTCAGCTTTGTCTTGAACCGGCACCATACCTTTGCGCGGACAGACCGGCATATCGGCTCCGAAATGCGCAGTTTCCTTGCTGTGTCATTGGGTGGTGTCTGCCTGACCACGGTACTGTCGCTTTTCTTTGTCACGGCGGGGCAGGGCGTTTTTCAGACGCTCAGCGGGACGGTGTTTTCGGCGCATACAATGTCACATGTTCTGGCGGTGGGCCTGACGGCGATCTATTCGTTTCTCGGGCATAAATACGTGAGCTTCCGGCACCGGGATGCTGTGCTGCCCTTCAAGCCGAAGCAGATGGCCCTGCCTGCGATCTCGGCGCGCAGGAGCTAGGGCGGATGCCGCAATCGCGCACCGCCCTGATCATCGGGGGAGGGCCAGCGGGGCTGACGGCTGCGTATGAATTGACGCAGCGGACCGATATTCGCCCGATCATTTTCGAGGCCGACGCCCAGGTGGGCGGTATTTCCAGGACGGTCAATTACAAGGGAAACAGGATCGACATCGGCGGGCACCGGTTCTTTTCGAAATCCGACAGGGTGATGGATTGGTGGGCTGAAATACTGCCTTTGGAAAAAACCCAAGGCGAAGATTTGACAATTTCCTACCAAAGCAAGAGCCGCACCATCGGGGGCGTGGCAGGGGGTGCCGACCCTGACCGTGACGATGAGGTAATGCTGGTGCGCTCGCGGGTGTCGCGCATCCTTTTTGGGCGCAAGTTCTATTCCTATCCGATCAAGTTTTCGCGCCAGACATTTGCCAATCTCGGCGCAGCCAAGACGCTGCGGATCATGGCAAGCTATGCCAAGGCCCGGCTGCGCCCCATACGGCCCGAAGTGAATTTGCGGGATTTCATCATCAATCGCTTCGGAAAAACGCTCTATGAGACGTTTTTCAAGAATTACACCGAGAAAGTCTGGGGCGTGCCTTGTGAACAAATTCCCGCAGATTGGGGCGCGCAGCGGATCAAGGGCGTGTCCATTACCGCGCTGATCCGTCACGCCGCGAAAAAGCTGGACCCCCGTCGACGCGATGTCGCGCAAAAGGATGTGGAGACCAGCCTGATTGAACGATTCCTGTATCCCAAGCACGGCCCCGGCCAGCTGTGGGAAGTTGTGGCGCGCAAGATCGAAGAGGCCGGTGGCACAGTTCACCTCAATACCAGCGTGACCGGCGTGAACCATAGCGACGGGCGTATTGTGTCGATAGAGGTGCGCCACGCTGACGGCAGGGTTGAGACGATCGCGGGCGATATGGTGTTTTCGTCGATGCCGGTGCTGGATCTGATTGCCGGGTGGAATCCCCCGGCCCCAAAGGCGGTCCAGTCGGTTTCAGACGGGCTGACCTATCGCGATTTCGTCACCGTAGGCGTCTTGCTCAGGCGGCTTGCGCTGGGGCAGGGGGTCGCGCCGCACGAGCTGGCAGACAAGGTGCCGGACAACTGGATCTATGTGCAGGAACCTGACGTGAAGGTGGGCCGCCTCCAGATTTTCAACAACTGGAGCCCGTATCTGGTTGCTAACCCAGACACGATCTGGATCGGGCTGGAGTATTTCGTGAACGAGACGGATGATTTCTGGTCAATGCCTGAGGGCGAGATGATCGAGTTCGCCAAACGCGAACTGGCCGAACTGGGTATCGCCGATGTGAAGGATGTCATTGACGCCACGGTAGTCCACACGAAAAAAGCCTATCCGGCCTATTTCGGGACTTATGATCGGTTCGACACCATTCGCGATTATGTCAGTCAGTTTGCAAATTTATATTGCGTCGGAAGAAACGGAATGCATCGCTATAACAATCAGGACCATTCCATTTTGACGGCGATGGTCGCCGTAGACGGATTGGAGCAGGGGCGGGACATGCGCCACGAAATGTGGGAGATCAATACGGAAGAAGAATATCATGAGCAGAAGTGATCCCTCCTGCGACGGGAGGTGTAGATCGTGAAGCGTGCGGGCCAGATATCCGGTTTTGGGTATGTCGCGTGTATTCTGGCTGTCGTGTCCCTTTATCTGGTGACGCGTCCCTACGTTGGTCTGTATCATGACGGGCTGCTGTATGCTGCGCAGGCGCTGCAGGTCTCCGGCATCCATGATTTGAGTGCCGATCTGTTCTTCAGCTCCGGCAACCAAAGCGCATTTTCGCTCTTTCCACAGGTTCAGGGCATCCTGATCCGCGAATTGGGTTTGACCCCGGCAGTATTGCTTTTGCAGCTTTCCGGTGCCGCAGTGTGGCTGCTGAGCGCTGTTTTCCTTGCGAGGGTGATCTACGTCGACCGGTTTCTGGCGCTTGGGGCGTTGATGGTCGCGCTTGTGATGTTTCCGCATTATGGCAACGGTCCGCTGTCTTATGCCGAGAACCTCTTGACGCCACGACCCTTCGCCGAAGCTTTCGGAATGATGGCGATCGCTTTGGCGTTGCGTGACCGGCACGTTGTCGGGCTGGGGTTCGTGGCGCTTTGCTTTATTTTCCATCCGCTGACGGCCCTTGGCGCGATGGCGATCTGGACGGCGCTCACGCTTAAATCTGTTGTCCTTGTGATCGCCGCGGCCCTGATTGCTGCGGCAGCGGTCTGGATCGCCGCAAATGCCGGGATCGACCCGGCAACATGGCTTCTTCAAACATATGATCCGGCCTGGAAGCAAATACTGGTCGACCGCAGTTCAATGGGGTTTATCAGCCTTTGGAGCCTGCCTGCCTTGCAGATGCTTGCGGTGCCTTTCGTCGTTATGGCCGTGGCGACAGGATCACCCAACATGAAGATCGCGCAGCTTGCGCGGATTGTCATTCTGATGTCGTTCCTGTTGGTCGCCATCGGGTTCGTGGGCGCTGACATATATGGCAACCGGTTGATCGGTGCGTTACAGTTCTGGCGGGTATTGGGCTGGTTTACCTTGATCGGGAATCTGCTGGCGCTGCATCTTGTCGTCACCTGGGGGGCGAACAAAAGCCTGAGCGTTCTGTTGATCGCGACGATTGCGGTAAGCGGGGTCGAGCATATGCTGGACCGCATGCCAATTTTTTCGCCGGTCTTTGCGGTATTGCTGGGGCTGGCGGTGGTCTTTGACCAGCGGGGACGTTTCTGGAAGTTCCTGCGCTGGTCGGTGCTGGCCCTTGCGGTCCCGGTATTGGTGGGCGCGGGATCTCTCATCTACATTCAGTTGGTTGATGAAACAACGCAGGACGCCGTGCAGATGCTTGTGCGCTTCGGGCTGATTGCGATTGCGGGGCTTGTGTTTGCTGCGGCAAGGGACCGGACGTTTTTGGCGGCATTGCTTGCGGTCTTCGCCATGTTGGGGAGCATTACGCTCTATGATGCCAGAGATGGATGGTCCCGGTTCGTCGAAGGCCCGTACAAGGTTCCCCAGCGCCTGCAAAGCTATCTGGCGGACAAGACCGTCTATTGGGAGGACGGCCTGAGCGTCATGTGGATCAAACTGGGTCAGCCGCAGTATTATTCCTGTGAGCAGGGGGCCGGTTCGCTGTTCTTCGACCGTCAGGCGACGGAGTTCGAACGCCGCGCGCGACTGCTGGCACCTTTGGATACAATCGACTTCAACCAATATTCCGTCTGCCCGGGAGGGACGAAATCGGGTCAGGATGATGCGCTTGACTGGAAGACAGTGCAGACGGTATGCCGCGCGGCACCGGAGCTCGATGTTCTTGTGCTGAACGACGCCGTGCCGGGACTGACTGGCGAACGTGTCAGGGTTGGATGGGGGCGGACAACGCGCGAACTGCACGTCTTTACCTGCGCCGAGATCAGATGAGGGATCCATCTCTGCAAAGAATGTAGCATAATAACCGCAGTCTGAAACAATATTGCCCGACCTGCGGAACTGAGGCTGACGGATCGGTTTCAGGCGCTATCGTGAAACTCGATAAAAATTTCTCGTCAAAAAGCATCTAGAGGAACGTCATGTTTCGGGCAATATTAATACTGACCTTGTGTAGCGGGCTTGCCGGTTGCGAATTTTCGAGCTTCGCAAACACCTTGGCGGGCAATCAGGATACATCCAATCGCGAATACTATCCGAATGATGATGATATCGTGCGGGCCAAGACGTATTTCCGCGAAGAAAGCTATGGCCGGTCCTATGCTGCCTTCCGCCAGGCGTTGAGCCTTCAACCGAATGATCCCGCTGCTTTGCTTGGATATGCGGCCTCAGCCGATATGCTGCGGCGCTTCGACAAGGCGGATGGCGCATACAAGAAGCTGCAGCCGATCATCGGGAACCGGATCGAGTACCACAACAACTACGGCTATTCCCTGTTGCTTCGTGGCGATCTGGTTGGTGCGCGCCGCCACTTTATCAAGGCATACGAAATTGATCCTGCGAACGAGCGTGCGGCGAACAACCTCGAATTGCTGCGCAACTCGGTCAATTTCCCCAAGCGCGCGGCGGGCGATCTCAAGAGCCTGTGACGCGGTAGTCTGATCACCATGGCATTGGACATCTTGCAAGGACTGGTCGCGCTCGCTGCGGTGGCGTTGCTATGCATCGTCATTCGCGATGATTTTCGCCTGATGATCGTACGCAACAGAAACGCCACTGCTTTGGTGATCCTTTATCTGCTTTGGGCTGCCTTCGGAGGATTTGCCGGTTGGCAGGGCGATCTGGTCGCGGCCTTGGCGCTGACGTCGGTGGCCTTCGTGATGTGGCTTCTCAGGATGATGGGGGCCGGGGACGTAAAGCTTTATTTCGGTATTGGCCTTTTTATCGGCTATGGCCATCTGTTGCTTTATGTAATTTTGCTATTCGCCGCTTCTGTGCTTTTTCTACTTGTGATTAAAGTATCGGCAAAGAATACCCGTATTGCGGGTATTTGGCCCAAGCTCAGGGAATTCAGCGATACCGGACGGGCCCCTTATGCGGTCCCGATGTCGCTCGCCGCAATTCCCACGATCCTTGTGCGGGTTTTCATAACTTCTTGAGTGAATTAACCATTCGTGGTAATTTTCGCCAGTTTTATGCAATTCGCGGCAATTTCAGCGAAGCGCGACGTTAGGAATTGAAAAATGACTCTATTTCGCCGCTGTGAAGACGGTTTTGTCCTGCTTTTCACGTTACTTATCCTGCCTGTCTTTGTCGGTTTCGGGCTTCTCATCATTGACATGGGCCGGGCGAACAATGCCCATGCGGACCTTCAGGCGGCGGCGGATGCCGTGGCGCTGGCCGGCGCGCGGGAACTGGATGGCGGCGTTGACGCCATCACGCGGGCGCAGGCGGCGATGGCGGAGGTGACAAATAGTGTCAGCATGCTCGGGGTTTCGGGTCCGGACATGCATATCGAGCTTGTTTACGAGGACGTGAACGGGAATGAATTTCAGATCCAGTTTCTTACGGCGATACCGTCGCTCGATACGACCCCGCTGACGTCGGCATGGTTAACGGCAAATGAGGCGACCACGGAGCCGGACGCCGAATACGTCTATGTCCGCGCGGAATCGCGTAACCTTACAACCGCATTCTTCAATCCGCTGACCTACCTGCGTGAAAATGTGCCGGTTGTGGCGTCTGCGGTTGCGATGGGGACGACGGCGGCCTGTGACATTCCGCCGATCTATGTCTGCAATCCGTTCGAATTCACCAGTGGCGGAGTCTATGCCCCGGACCAGCTTCAGACCGAATTCAATGCGGGCAATCTCCATGGGCGGCTGATCCGTCTGCACCCGCCAGGGCCGGGTACACATGCCCCGGGTAATTTCGGGTTTCTTCAGGTTAATGGCTCAAATAGTGCAGCTGCCTTGCGCGCCATGTTCGCCGGCGCGCGAAATCCAACGTGCTATGACGCTAACACCGTTCAGACCAATCCAGGCGCGCAAAATTCAGTTTCTGCGGGGATTAACACACGGTTTGATATCTATGAAGCGCCGTACCAAATCAATCAAATGGGTAATCTTAACTTTTCGATCACACCGGCGCAGAATACCCGCAAGGGAGCACTGCCCGATGCGCAGCTAAATGGGCCCAATCTCAGCATAGACGATTGTCTGGGCAACTCGCCTAACAACGGGGCCCAAATCGTCGACGACCATGTTTATGATCCTGCTTTTCACGCTGCTTATCCTGCTACCGACGGGTTCAATGCCGATGGGATCACCGAAAATGCCTATGGCCTTCCTGACAACAACATCATGCTGGGGGTGAATTCCGGTGTTCCGGGTGCCGCGATCGGAGCAAATCACAATTGGCCGATAACAACCTATTTCACGCGTAATTACGGGACGGGTGCGGGCGCGCCGAATGCGTCGATGGTGACCAGTGCGTTCACCGGGCTCACGCCGTCGCGCTATGATGTCTATCTGGCTGAAATTGCAAATGGCTGGACGTCGATCCGCGCGCCGGGCGACCAGGTCGGCGGTTTTGATACTGGCGAGATGGCCGCCCCCAACTGTGGCCATCCGAGTGTGGTGCCGGACCTGACTATCCCTGATCGCCGCATCATTGTGGGTGCCATCATTGATTGCGGGAACGGTCCAGCGCAAGGCGGCGGGACCACTGAATATGAAGTTAACAGCTATGCCAGCATGTTCATGGCCCGTCCGATGGTTTCATACGGTCCGTCCACTGACATGACCATTGACGTGGAGATCGTGGACATTTCCGGATACGGCGGCAACGGAACCTTGGAAGAATTCATCCGGGAAGAGGCAATTTTGGTGCGCTGAGGCGTCGCCGCGACCGAATCAACCGGACGTTGACACAGCCTGACCGATTCTTTTATACCGTTTGAATTGTCTGAATGTACTAGCTTCTACCTATAGTTGACCGCCGGGTAAACGATTGGCGGACGAAAGGCGCTTTATCCGAGGATTGTTAACAAGTTCTTACCAAACAAGGCCTTAATTC
>JAGXFI010000051.1 GCA_024637305.1 Sulfitobacter sp. | reverse complement strand
CTGGATCTCGCTTGTACCGTCCCAGATCCGCTCTACCCGTGCATCGCGCCAGAACCGTTCAAGCGGATAATCATCCATCAGACCCATGCCACCATGTATCTGGATCGCCGCATCCGTCACCCGCGCCAGCATCTCGCTCGCGTAAAGCTTCGCTGACGCGATCTCGCGGTTGGCTGGCAACGCCTTGTCCAGCCGGTCCGCCGCGGCGAGCGTGAGCAGGTCCGCAGCGTCGATCTCGGTCACCATATCGGCCAACTGAAACGAAACCCCCTGAAATTTGCCGATCTTCTGACCGAACTGTTCACGTTCTGCCGCATAGGTCAGCGCATAATCGAACACCCGCCGCGCCCGACCGACGCTCATGGTCGCGACCGTGATCCGCGTGGCATAGAGCCATGTGTTCATCACATCGAAGCCACCATCGACCTCGCCGAGAACCTGCGTATCCGGCAACCGGCAGTCGTCAAATTCCAGAATCATGTTCTTGTACCCGCGATGGCTCACCGATTTATAACCGTCCCGGATCGTGAAACCCTTTGTCCCGCGATCCACCAGAAAAGCCGTGATCCGCTTTTTCGGCCCCTTCGGCGTCAGGTCCTCACCCGTGGCAATGAAAACGATGATGAAATCCGCGTGATCGGCACCCGAGATGAAATGCTTGGTTCCGTTGACCACCCAATCGCCGCCGTCCTTCACCGCCGCGCATTTCATGCCACGCACATCGGAACCGGCACCGGGTTCGGTCATCGCCAGCGCATCCATCCGCTCGCCGCGCACGGCAGGCATGAGATACCGCTCTATCTGCTCGCCTTCGCTGGCCATCAAGATGTTCTGCGGACGACCAAAAAAGTGGTTCAGTGCCATTGACCCGCGCCCCAATTCCCGCTCCACCAGCGCGAATTCGAGATGGCTCAGACCGGCGCAGCCGACACTTTCGGGAAAGTTGCATGCGTAAAACCCCAGCTCGATCGTCTTGCGCTTGATCTCGTCCGCGATCTCCTGCGGCACTTCGCCGGTACGCTCGACCAGTTCTTCATGCGGATAGATTTCTTTTTCCACGAACCGGCGCACCGTGTCCGCGATCATATGGTTCTCTTCGGTCAGTCCGTAGTTCATGCTCGATTCCTTGCCTTCAAGCTGCCCGCAACAACGCTTTGCCTCGCCGTGGCAGGATCGCGCGCTGCAATGAAAAGGCCCCACTCTGCAGGGCCTGCGCGTCACTTTGAATAATCAGAGTCTTCCGCGTCCAGAATGGCTTTCAATTCCGCCAGATGCCGCGTGTCCTGCTCTGGATATTGTTCGAGCTCGCGCGCGGTCTTTTCCGCGACGCCGTCGGGGATACGCCGCAGCGGCAAACCGGTCTGTAACGCACGGATATACGTCTCCGCGGCCCGTTCGAAATAATAAAGCCTGTTGAACGTCTCGGCCACGGTATCACCGATGACCATGACGCCATGACTGCCCATCACCATCACTTTTTGCTTCGGGTCCGTCAGCAGTGCGGCACAGCGTGCGCCCTCATCCCCGAACGCCAGTCCGCCATAGTCCTCGTCGATCACCACGCGATTATAGAACGTACAGCAATTCTGGTCGATCGGTGGCAAGCGGCTGTCTTGCAAACACGCCAACACGGTCGCGAAAATCGAGTGGACATGCATGACGCACCGGGCATGAGCGCATGCGGCATGAACCCCGCCGTGCAGACCCCACGCGGTAGGGTCCGGCGCATTCGGTCCCTCATAGGTCTCAGGGTCGTCAGCATCGATCAGCAGCAGATCACTCGCCTTGATCCGGCTGAAATGCATCTGATTGGGATTCATCAGAAAACGGCTGCCGCTGTCGTTCACCGCAAGACTGAAATGGTTTGCTACGCTTTCGTGCATGTCCAGCCGCGCAGTCCAGCGAAAGGCGGCTGCAAGGTCGACACGCTCCTGCCAGTGATCCATGTTGGGTCGCAGATTGGTAACGGTCATTCTCTTTCCTCCTGTCGCAATCGGCGGCTTGGCACCCAAGCGTAGCCGTTTTCACACAATATGTATGCTTCTCTCAATCCGTGCGGCTTGTCAGTAGGGAATTGCAGGATCATGGCACCCGCTGCTTCCGCCTTGGCGCAGGCAACTTCCGGATCGCTTTGATAGAGCCTGATTTCGATGCCTGCACCTCGCGGTGGAGTTTCGGGCATCAGGCCAAGCAAGGGGTTGGAATGATAGGTGCCGTCGCTGTGCAGCTGAAACACCTGATCGTGATAAGCCATGATTGCGAAATCAGCGCTGACACGGTGGGCCTGCATGTCAAAAACAGTCTCTAGAAAGGCGACTTCGGCTATCACATCGCGCACCAGCAGGTTGATCCCCAACCCGTGCAGGCTTCGCCCGAAATCCACCGCACTGACCGTTTCGTAATCCATGGGGGACCGTCGCCCCAATCGCACGGTCGGTCAAGTTCAACTGACAAGCGTGCCGAAATCCCTCTTGCGCGGGCTTTTGTGCCATGAAAGATTTGGGCATGATGCAAACCCCCCTTCCTAGTTGGCCTGATGCCGCTGCCGATCTGATCGCAGTCGCGACGGGCCGCATGCCCGCAGACATGGTGGTGCGAAGCGGTATCTGGATCAATGTCCACACCCGCGAAGCATTACCCGACCACGACATCGCCATCAAACATGGCCGTTTCGCCTTTGTCGGACCGGACGCGAGCCATTGCATCGGCCCGGATACACACCTGATTGAGGCACGCGGTCGGTATATGATACCCGGCCTGTGCGACGCGCATATGCACATCGAATCCGGGATGCTCACGCCTGCCGAATTTGCCCGCGCCGTTATCCCCCACGGCACGACCTCCATGTTCACGGACCCTCATGAGATCGCCAATGTTCTTGGCCTGAGCGGTGTGCGCATGATGCATGACGAAGCGTTGATGCAACCGATCAATATCTTCACCCAAATGCCGTCCTGCGCGCCTTCGGCCCCGGGAATGGAGACGACAGGCTACGAGATCACCGCCCACGATGTCGCACAGGCGATGGAGTGGCCGGGCATCATTGGTCTGGGCGAAATGATGAATTTTCCGGGTGTCACCAACGCGAATCCTCAGATGCTGGCGGAAATCGCAGCGACCCAGCGCGCAGGCAAGACGGTCGGTGGGCACTATGCCTCGCCCGACCTTGGCCCGGCTTTCGCCGGTTATGTCGCAGGTGGCCCGGCGGATGATCACGAAGGCACGACCGAAGCCGATGCGATCGCCCGCGTGCGACAAGGCATGCGCGCCATGATGCGTCTGGGATCTGCATGGTATGATGTCGCGGCGCAGATTACCGCGATCACCGAAAAGGGGCTCGACCCGCGTGGATTTATTCTGTGCACTGACGACTGCCACTCCGGTACACTCGTCAACGAGGGTCATATGAACCGCGTCGTGCGCCACGCCATAGATTGCGGATGCGACCCGCTTGTGGCGTTGCAAATGGCAACGATCAATACCGCGACCCACTTCGGGCTTGAACGTGAAATAGGCTCGATCGCGCCCGGTCGCCGCGCGGATGTCATCCTGACGCCAGACCTTGAAAAGTTGCAAATAGAGACTGTCATCGCACGCGGCAAGATCGTTGCCGAGAACGGTGAATGCCTTGTCGAATGCCCCCATTACGATTGGCCCGATACCGCGCGTCAGACGGTCCATCTGGGAAAAGCCCTGACCGCCAATGATTTCGTCATCCCCGCCCCGGAAGGCGCAAATGCCGTGCAGGCCAACGTCATCGGCGTCATCGAAAACCAGGCGCCGACCAAGGCGTTGAAATTCGAACTTCCGGTGACCGAAGGCCGCGTGCAGGCTACGGGCGAGGTCTGCCAGATCGCCCTTGTGGAACGTCATCGCGGTACCGGCGGCGTGGTGAATGCTTTTGTTTCCGGCTTTGGCTATGAAGGGCGCATGGCGATGGCGTCCACCGTCGCGCATGACAGTCACCATATGATCGTTGTCGGCACCGACGCTGAAAACATGGCGCTTGCCGCGAACCGCCTGCAAGAAATCGGTGGTGGCGTCACGCTGTTCAAGGACGGCACCGAAACCGCCCATGTCGCGCTGCCCATCGCCGGATTGATGTCCGACAGCCCCGCAACCGAAGTCGCCGCGGCTGCCGAAAGGCTTGGTGCGGCAATGCGTGACTGCGGTTGCACCCTCAACAATGCGTTCATGCAGCATTCGCTTCTGGCGCTTGTCGTCATACCGGAACTGCGCATTTCGGACCTTGGGCTGGTCGATGTCCGCACATTTGAATTTATACCCGTATTAGAGCCTTATTCATGAGCACACTCCTGACTCCCGATGCTGCCGAACACGCATTGTTCCATGACGCCACCGAGGCAGTAGATCGCCTGACGGAGCTTTATGCGCAGGCCACGTCATTTTTGCGCGACAGCTTTGTGAATGCGATGGGCGACAAGCCCCCGAACGCCCGTGTCAGAGCCTATTATCCCGAGATCCGCTTTACCACGTCATCCTATGCGCAAGTCGACACCCGCCTGTCTTTCGGACATGTATCCGCGCCCGGCACATATACCGCGACGATCACGCGGCCCGACCTTTTCCGGAGTTACCTCATTCAGCAGATCGGCTTGCTGATCGAGAACCACGACCAGCCCGTCAGCATCGGCCCCTCTGAAACCCCCATTCCGGTGCATTTTGCCGTCACCAACGATGCGAATGTGAACATCCCGCAAGAAGGTGCGGCAGATTTCACGCTACGGGATATTTTCGACGTACCGGACCTCAGTACCACCAACGACGATATCGTCAACGGCACCTATGTCAGCAAGGACGGCACCGGCAATCTCGCGCCTTTCACGGCGCAGCGGGTGGATTATTCTCTGGCGCGGCTGGCGCATTATACCGCAACGGACCCCGATCATTTTCAATGGCATGTGCTGTTCACCAACTACCAGTTCTACGTCGCAGAGTTCGAGGAATACGCCCGCGCAATGTTGCGTGATCCTGCCAGCGGCTATGTCTCTTTCGTGTCGACCGGGAATGAAGAGATAACGGACGGCGACGCCCCGCTTCCGCTGAGCATCAAGACACCGCAGATGCCGACCTATCACCTCAAACGCGCCGATGGTTCGGGCATCACGTTGGTTAACATCGGTGTCGGCCCGTCCAACGCCAAGACGGCAACGGACCATATCGCGGTCCTGCGTCCTCATGCATGGCTCATGGTCGGGCACTGCGCGGGACTGCGCAACACACAGGCGCTTGGCGACTTTGTATTGGCGCACGCCTATCTCCGCGAGGATCACGTCCTGGACGATGACTTGCCCGTCTGGGTGCCGATCCCGGCGCTTGCCGAGATCCAGATCG
Organism: Sulfitobacter sp.; assembly: GCA_024637305.1. Lineage (GTDB taxonomy): Bacteria > Pseudomonadota > Alphaproteobacteria > Rhodobacterales > Rhodobacteraceae > Sulfitobacter. The sequence goes on along the minus strand of JAGXFI010000051.1, from coordinate 3,024 downwards.
CGCTGCAACAGGCCGTGGCAAAGGTTACGCAGCTTGAAGGGTACGAGCTGAAACGTATCATGCGGACCGGCACAGTCGCCACCATCGACAACCGAAACTGGGAATTGCGCGACCAGTCAGGCCCGGTCCAGCGCCTCAGCCAGAGCCGCGCGATCGCGCTGGATATGGAAAGCGCGACAATCGCAGCCAACGGCTATCGTTTTCGCGTCCCCTATGGTACGTTGCTATGCGTCTCTGACAAGCCGCTCCACGGCGAACTCAAGCTTCCTGGCATGGCGTCGGATTTCTATAAAACGCAAGTTGCACGCCATTTGATGATCGGAATCCACGCGATGGAGCACCTGCGCGATATGCCACTTGAACGCATTCACAGCCGGAAATTGCGCTCTTTCGAGGAAACCGCGTTCCTCTAACCCCTAAAAAACAGCAAAAAACTGCGTTTTTCCGCTCAATCGGCTTCGCTATTCGTTGTGTTTGCCTACAACATACGGCTACATTCTGCGAATGAGGCCCAATATTCGGGCGGACGAAGGAGATAATAAAACATGGCAACCAAACCAATGACAAAAACCCAGCTCGTCGCCGCACTGGCCGATGAAATGGGCGAAGACAAGAAAACAGCCGGCGCAGCGCTTGACGCTGTTTGCGCATTGATCACACGCGAAGTATCCGGCGGTGGTGCGGTCACGCTGCCCGGCGTCGGCAAGATCTACTGCCGCGAGCGCCCCGAGCGTATGGTGCGCAATCCTGCGACAGGTGAGCAATTCAAGAAAGACGCAGACAAGGTCGTGAAAATGACGATCGCCAAAGCGCTGAAAGACAGCGTCAACGAATAAACCTGACGGTTTTGCTGTAAAAGGGTCGCCCTCGGGCGGCCCTTTTTCGTCGCTCGACAGGGTAGTCTCCGCTTTGTTATCTCTATCAAGAAATTACATACGGATCAGACATGCGCGCCGAACCCCATCCAGAACAGTCCAATCGTATTCAAACGCTTCACCGCTACGATATTCTGGACACTCCGCGTGAACAGGACTTTGACGAGATCGTGCAGCTTGCCTCGCGCATTTGCGAAACATCCATTTCTGTCATCAACATAATCGACGAGGAACGTCAGTGGTTCAAGGCCGAGGTGGGCTTAGGGATCCGCGAGACACCATTGGAAACGTCCATCTGCTCGCATGTGATACTGCAAGATGACTTCGTCGAAATTCCTGACACGCTTGCAGATCCGCGCATGGCGGACAATCCGCTGTGCCTTGATAACCCGGGTCTGCGGTTTTACGCGGGGGCGCAACTGCTTGCATCCAATGGCCTGCCTTTGGGGACACTATGCGTTCTGGATGACAAGCCTCGTTCGTTGAACGATCTGCAACGCGAGACACTGCGGGTGCTGTCGCGGCAAGTGATGAAACAGCTTGAACTGCGCCTGGCCTTGCGGAACGAGGCCAATCTGCGCGCAGAGATGGACCACCGCGTCAAGAACTCGCTGCAATCGACGGCTGCGATCGTCCGGTTGTATGCGCGCGATATTACCGACCCGGCCGCCACTGAGGCGTTCGACGCGATCCAGAACCGCATCGAAGCGATTGCAGCCGTGCATGAGCATCTGCAAGGTGCAAAGGACGGAAGTGTCGATATGGCCGATTACCTTCCCCATCTGACCACGTTACTTCAGCGCTCCGCACCGGATTCGCTGACGATCATCGGTGCGTCCGATCCGATATATCTGCCCGGCAGCTATGCCACGAACATTGGCATGATAGTCAGCGAATTTGCCGCGAACGCCATAAAGCACGGTTATCCGACAGCCCCCAACGGGCAAATTGAAATCACCTTGCGAAAAACCGATGACCAAATGCTGAGGCTTGAGGCACGCGATGATGGTGTGGGTTCGCTGGTTAATGTCGACCTGTCCGAGACAACGGGCGTTGGCACTCGACTGCTCGCTGCGGCTGCGTCCAAACTTGGAAGTGAGTTGAATTATGACCTCACACCGGATGGCGGTCGTATGGTTCTGGAGTTCCCACGTCCGACCTAGGCCTTGCCCTTCGGTCTGATTTCGGAAAGGGTTCGCGGGTCAAGTTTATCAAGGTCACATCATGGACATACGCGCAATTCTGATGGGCCTAGCCTTTGCCGCGATGTGGTCTTCGGCATTTACCTCAGCCCGCATAATCGTCGCGGATGCCTCGCCGCTGCTGGCGCTTTCGGCGCGCTATCTTATTTCGGGCCTGATCGGAGTCGGTATTGCCCGTATGTTGGGGCAAAGCTGGCATCTGACGCCCGCGCAGTGGCGTGCCACAATCATCTTTGGCATCCTGCAAAACGCCGTCTATCTGGGTCTGAACTTTGTCGCGATGCAGACCGTCGAAGCATCGCTGGCCGCCATCATCGCGTCCACCATGCCGCTGCTGGTCGGGCTGGCGGCGTGGATTTTTCTGCGCGAAACGCTGCGCCCTCTGGGGGTTGCCGGCTTGATCGCGGGCGTCATCGGCGTGGCGACCATCATGGGCGCGCGCATGGGGGCCGGCGTGGATCTGTATGGCGTCGCCCTGTGTGGCATCGGGGTTGTGGCGTTGACCATCGCGACCTTGCTTGTGCGCGGGGCCACTTCAGGCGGCAATTTCCTGATGGTCGTGGGCTTGCAAATGCTTGTTGGGTGTATTGCCCTGACCATCGCGACGCTGCTCTTTGAAACGCCACGGCTGGAACCGACGCTGCCTCTGTTTCTCGCCTTTACCTATACCTGTCTTGTCCCTGGCCTTGCAGCGACGGTTGTGTGGTTCTGGCTGGTCAACCGCATCGGTGCCACTCGCGCGGCGACCTTTCATTTCCTCAACCCTTTTCTCGGCGTGGCGATTGCCGCGATCCTGCTCGGCGAGACGCTGGCACCGCGGGATATCATCGGCGTAGCAATCATCGCCGCAGGCATTCTTGCGGTGCAGGTATCCCGGCAACGCATACGTTAGAGCCTGAAACATGACTGATACCGAGCCCAAACCAAAGGCCTACGCTTTCCTGCTG
>JAGXFI010000050.1 GCA_024637305.1 Sulfitobacter sp. | reverse complement strand
AGATGTGTATAAGAGACAGGGTTGTGCCAAGAGACTGGTCAGCCTTTTGATTCGGGTCTTGGTGTCAGCCGTGTTGCGGGGCTGTTGTTGGAGGCGAAATCGGGCAATTCGCCGGTCCATTCATAGGCCTGTTCGCCCGGAGGGTTCTCGTACCAGCCGGGGTCGGCGTAATCATCCGGGTCAATGCCTTCGCGGACCTTCACGACCGAGAACATGCCGCCCATCTCTATCGGTCCATGCGGCCCCCAACCGGTCATCATCGGGACCGTATTGTCGGGCAGCGGCATCTCCATCGTGCCCATATCCGCCATGCCAGCCGTGCCCATGGGCATGTATTCCGGCTGAAACTTGCGGATTTTCTGGGTGAGTTGCTTTTTGTTCACGCCAATGAAGGTCGGAACATCATGACCCATCGCATTCATCGTGTGATGCGATTTGTGGCAATGTATCGCCCAGTCTCCCAAATGGTCGGCGACGAACTCATAGGCGCGCATCGCTCCCACCGGGATGTCTATGCTGACTTCCGGCCATTGGGCGCTTTCAGGTACCCAGCCGCCATCGGTGCACGTCACCTTGAAATCATAGCCATGCATGTGGATCGGATGGTTGGTCATCGTCAGGTTGCCGACACGCACCCGCACGCGGTCGCCCCTGTTGACGACCAGTGGATCGATGTCCGGAAAGATCCGGCTGTTCCAGGTCCACAGGTTGAAATCGGTCATCGTCATGATCCGCGGAACATAGGTGCCGGGATCGATGTCGAACGCGTTCAGCATGATCAGGAAATCACGGTCCACCGGCATGAATGTCGGGTCTTTGGGGTGCACGACGAACATGCCCATCATGCCCATCGCCATCTGCACCATCTCATCCGCGTGGGGGTGGTACATGAAGGTGCCGGATTTGATCAGGTCGAACTCGTAGACAAAGGTTTTCCCGGGCGGGATGCCAGGATGGCTAAGCCCGCCAACCCCGTCCATGCCAGAGGGAAGGATCATGCCGTGCCAATGGATGGTCGTATGCTCGGGCAACTTATTGGTGACGAAGATGCGCACCCTGTCGCCTTCCACCGCTTCGATGGTGGGGCCGGTGGACTGTCCGTTATAGCCCCAAAGATGCGCGATCATGCCATCGGCAAGCTCACGCTCCACCGGTTCGGCGACTAGGTGGAATTCCTTGATCCCGTTGTTCATCCGGTGCGGTAATGTCCAGCCGTTCAAGGTAACGACGGGGTTGTAATCCGGCCCCGATGACGGCCGCGGCGAAACCTGGGTCGCTGCTGTGTCCATGACAGCGGCCTCGGGCAGCCCCATATTCATCGTCTGTCCCCAAGCCCTTGAGGAAACAAGCGCAGCACCGGCGGTACCGGCACCTATCAGTTGACGTCTGCTTAACATGTCATCAGTCCTTTCAATGTCCTGCGCCGTCACCGGCAGCCAGAGATGTGCTTTCTCCGCCGGATCCAGCACCGGCGGCACCGCCGCCATAGATGGCAGCGGTCAGATCCGCCTGAGCGAGGTAGAAATCGCGTTTAGCGTCCGCGGCTTCCAGCGATGCGCCAAGTTTTTGACGCACGTCCGTCAGCAATTCGAATGTGCTGGTGATCATGCCGTTGTAGGACAGCAAAGCTTCTTCCTCGACGGTTTCGCGCAGCGGTACCAGAACGTCACGGTAATGCAGCGCGATCCTGTGGGACGCGAGATAGGCGGCTTGCGCCCCACGAGCCTCCGACCGCACATTGACGGCTTTCTCCGCCAGGGCATTCGCTGCCTGCAGATACATCAGCTCCGCTTTGCGCATCCGTGCTTTGCCGGTGTCATAGATCGGAATCGCAAACTCCAGTTCGATCTGTGGGGTCGTCTCCGTGGCTATCTCACTGCCCTCTGCTTCCCGCTCGGCTTCGAAACCGGCGATCAGTTCGAGGTCGGTCACCAGACGAGTCTGATCAGTGAGGCCAAAGGCAGCGGCTTGCGCTTCCAGTCCCAGCTTGGCGACGCGCAGATCGACGCGGTTGCGCAGCGCCTTGGCTTCGACAGCCGTCATGCGGCCCACGGATCGTGGCAACGTGGGCAATGCATCCGGCACATAATAGTTCACTTCGGCACCCCACAGACCCATCAGTCTGGTCAGGTTCTCCTTCGAGCGTGTCGCGTTCAGTCGCGCCTGCGCTAGCTGGCCTGCGATCTCGGCATTGAAGGCCTGCTCGCGGGCTTGACCGGCCTTGTTGAGCGCGCCCGTTTCACCCAGCCTTCTGGCAAGCTCGGACCCCGCATCCGAAGTCGCCTTGGCGCGGCTAAGGTAGCTGACCGTTTCAAACGCAGCGACCGAGTTGATCCAGGCTTGGCGGGTCTGGTTGGCCAATGAAAGCGTGTCATTCACCGCCTCCAACTGTGCCGCGCGGAAATTCACATCAGCCAGCGCCACACGTTGCTTGCGGGTTTTCGCCTCCAGAAGGTTCGTGGTGATCAACCCCTCGATAGCCCGGTAAACCCCCAGTTCAGCTGCCCCGATGCCCAAGACCCCGATCGAGACGACCGGATTGACAGGCGTCGCTTGTTGCCAGGCTTCAGCGGCGGACAAGCCGACATTTGCGTAAGACGTCTGCAAGCCCCTGTTGTTGAGCAAAGCCACCTGCACGGCCGTATCCGCCGAAAGCGTTTTTCCGTGCACCATGCCGCGCACCTGCTTGCGCAGGGCATCGTTTTCGGCCTGCGTTTCGGCAAAGGCGGTGCGTTTGCCGATGGCGACAGATGTTTGGCTCGCCACGTTTGCAAAGCCTGCTTTGGGCTCCAGATAGGCTCCGGGCACCGCCGCAGCGCATGCGCCGAGCAAGAGCGGAAAGCCGACAACCAACGGTATTTTTGAGACCTGCATCAGTTCGCCTCCGACTGTTCTTCGTTGACGGTGCGCCAGTCACGCGGGCCGGTTGGTCCGCGATACGTATATCCCGCCAATGGGTCCTGATATGCGATGGTTGACGAAACGGCTGAGTCGGCAGGATCCAATTGCACAGCAATGACGGGGAGAGGCGTAGGCTCGTAGGCGCAACCACCTAGTGCAAGAGCCGTTGCCCCTGAAAGAAGACAAGTTTTCATTTGTATGACCTGATTTATGAGTTTCGGGCTCGCGCATCACCATGCGCAAGGCAAAAGTACCGGATTACGGGCTTATCTCAGATCAGGTTTCGAGGGGGGCGAATTGCGCCGGTCAGTTCTGTCGAGCCCGCCCGGTGGTGCTCCAACAGGAATGTGTTGGACGACACGCGCTCACTCAAAATTGCCACGTCCTCGTGCAGGGCAACAGCCAGGCAGATACCACTGCAACATTTACCAGAAGACTGGTCGTCGGAGCCACCAACGTCGGGCGCATCTTCGAGGGCAATGCCCTCAGGTGAGGGCGCGTGGTGTGAATGCATGGCATGCGGATTGTCACCGGCATGACCGGATATCGCATGGGCACTATGCGTCGCGCTGGCAGCATGGGACGCTGCAGGGGGAAACAATACCAATCCAACGAAGAAAACGAGACACAAAAGCGCCTTGAACCAGTCAAAAATGGACGCTTTTGTTCTCATTCGCGATAAATGACCGCAAGGCCGCGACCTGTCAATACATCAGCACACACATCTATGTGACGGGCTTTTGGAGCGGTGCGTCACACGCGCGATTTGCGTGTCTCACCCGTAGACAGATTTGGGCAGCCAGGTCACGATTTCAGGGATGAAGACCATCGAAAGCACCACGGCAAGCTGGATGATGACGAATGGAATGATCCCGCGATAAATATCGCGTGTCGTGATCTCGGGGGGGGCGGCACCCTTGAGATAGAACAGAGAAAACCCGACAGGCGGCGTGATGAACGATGTCTGGAGGGCGACCGCAAAGATCACGACGAACCAGATCGGATCGAACCCGAGCGCGACAATGACCGGGCCGACCAAGGGCAGGAAGATCAGTGTGATTTCCAACCAGTCGAGGAAGAAGCCCGCGAGGAAGGCAAAGAACAGCACCGTCAGAACGACGCCGGTGGCGCCGAATGGAATAGCGCTCAGCGCTTCTTCGATCATCTGATCGCCGCCGAGTCCGCGCATCACCAGTGCAAAGGCGGTCGCGCCGATGAAAATGGCAAAGATGAAAGAGGACGTCAGGGTTGTGCGGACGGCAACCAACCACAGCACTTTGAAGCTGAGGCGACGGTTGAAGAACGCCAGCAACGTTGCCCCGAACGCCCCGATTCCCGACGCTTCGGTAGGGGTCGCGATGCCCATGAAGATCGACCCGAGCACGGCAAGGATAAGCCCCACCGGGGGCAGGACGGCTATCACAGTGTCCAGCACAAGCTTGCCCGAGAACGGCGTCACATGCGCTGGTCGCGGTGCCAGGCTCGGTTTCAGCATCACCGCGACGACAACGTAAAAGAGATAGGCAAAGCCCAGCAGCAGACCTGGCACGATGGCGCCCATGAAAAGTTCGCCCACCGACAACGAAAGCTGGTCGGCCATGATGATCAGCATGATCGACGGCGGGATCAGAATGCCCAGCGTTCCCGACGCGGCGACGACACCTGCCGCGAGCCGTTTGTCATATCCGGCCTCCAGCATGATCGGCAGCGAGATCGTCGCGAGCAGTACCACTGACGCGCCGACGATCCCCGTCGATGCGGCCAGCAGGATGCCGATCAGGACAACCGCCATGGCTAGTCCGCCGCTGACGCGCCCGAGCGTGTCGGAGAACGACCGCATCAGCTTTTCCGCCAGACCCGATTGGTCAAGCATCAGGCCCATGAAAACAAACATGGGCAAGGCCACTAGCACCGCGTTTTCCATGGTCGAGAAAATGCGTTGCACGATAATCCGGTAGTCGCGCCAATCGTCGAAGAAGAGCGTATCGACCTCGAACCTTGAATTGAGCTGGATGGTCAGGAAGGCGACGATCAATGACGTACCGGCCAACGACCATGCCACCGGGATGCCCGTGAACAGCAGGCTGATGAACATGACGAGCATGAGGATCACAAGAAGTTCGTTCGCGGCGAGGCCGAGTATCATCTTAATCTTGTCCTTGGATTGAGGTGCTCACCGTGTTGCGCGCAGCAATGCGATCATGCGGGCTGTTCTCGCAAGCGCCGCGAGGATCAACAGTCCCATGGCAAGCGGGATGACCGATTTGATGATCCATCGGTATGGCAGTCCGCCGGGTGACCGGGATTTTTCGTTGAGCCGCATCGAAAATTCTATGAAGGCCAACGAGTCATAAAAAATGATCGCGGCGAATGGAATCACGAGGATCAGCATCGCGGCAATCTCGATCCGCGCACGCCGCCGTTTGTTCCATTTTTCGGCCAGCACGTCGACGCGGACATGCTGGTCATGCACAAGGGTGTAGGACAGCCCCACCATGAACCCGAAGGCATACAGGTGCCACTGAAGCTCTTCAAGCGCGACAAGCGAACCGCCCAGCACGTAACGCATCAGCACATTGGCCAGAATGATCCCAATGAGGATGATCCAGGTGGCATGTGCAAAGATTGAAATGAAGGTGACAACACCATCAAGAAGGCGGGAAAACAAAGGGTTCGGGGCGGTTTCGTCCACGATTGCATCGTGTTCTTCTTCGATCAAGATGGACATCTACCGCCCCTTAGCCTGTCAGTCACGCGTTCAAAGGAGCCTTACTCGGAGGCTTCTTTGTCCCAGGTCCAGTTGCGCGGAAGATACCCAAGCTCATGCCACGGCTGCACGCTTGCCTGGAATTCCTTCATCGCCGAATAGACTTTGGCGAATTGCGCATCGCTCGCGCTTTCCCGCTCCATGACCACTTCGGTCGCGTCACGGAAAGCCTGAAGCACTGATTCCGGAAGTTGTTGCGCGGTCACGCCCTTTTCCTCGAAGGAGGTAAGAACCGGACCCTGAAGTGCCTCACCGCGGGCCATGGCGTAAAGCGTGCCGGCCATACAGGTGGTTTCGATCACCGATTGGGTCTGCGCGCCGAGATCGTTCCACGCATCCATGTTCACATACAAGAACTGCGAGGTGGAGGGCTGGTGCCAGCCGGGAAGGTGATAGAATTTCGCAACCTGATGGAAACCGAGTTGGTCGTCCACCGTCGGCAGCGAAAATTCGGTCGCGTCCAGAACGCCGGTTTCCAGTGCCTGATACAGCTCGCCGCCCGGAAGGACGGTGACGGACATGCCGACTTCTTTCATGATCTCGCCGCCGACGCCGGCCGCGCGCATCTTGAGACCCGCAAGCTGTTCGACATTCTCGATCGGGAAGGTGAACCAGCCGGCCGCTTCCGGCGGAATGGTTCCGCAAAGGATCGGATAGACATTGAAAGGCTCGAAAGTCTCTTTCAAAAGCGCGTCACCGCCGCCTTGATACATCCACGCGGTATAGCCCGCAGGCTCGAGCCCGAAGGGTGTCGCACCAAACAGTGCAGCAGCCGGAACCTGGCCCCGCTCATAGCCCATCCAGCTGTAACCGGCATCGATCTGGCCCGTCGCAGCGCTTTCGAAGACGGCAAGGGCAGGGATCATCGCGCCGGGTTCGACGACTTCAAACTTAATCTTTCCGCCCGAGACTTCAGCCAGCCGCTCCGCGACCCAAGGCAGCGTGTCGCCAAGCGCAGTCAGGCTCGATGAAAAGCTGATCGGAACCGCCCAGTTGACTTCGTCGATTTCTGCCGCGGCCGGGGCCACGGTGGCCCCGAACATCGCCAAAACGGTCGCTCCGCGTAGTATGGTGATCTTATTCATTGTGCTTCCTCCCTGAAAGTTGGGCGAAGCTAGCGCAGTATATGATTTCCAACAACATTAAAAACCCACCAGCGGGTCGGTCGAAGGACATGCTGTGCGACTCGACATTTGTTTGATTGCTTTCGGGCTTTGTGCATCCCTCACAATACGCACCGCGCCAAGTTCCAAGTTTTTCGTTTCCCTTAAAGTGGCGGGGACCGTTAGCGAAGTGCCTCTATCGATAGTGCCAGCACCGTCGCGTCCCCTGTCATTCTGCCTTGCGGCCAGAGCAGGCAGTCAAGCGGGTTGCAGGTGATATCGGCTATGCTCACCTTTCCCGAAATACAGAACAGAATGGAATTTTCGAGATCCTGGTCAATTTGCCCCGTGACGTGAAGAAGCCTTGCCGTCGCGCGGATTCTATTGGCGTCAAATACGAGATTGCAGTGCCGGATGCTGCCCTTTGTCAGGCGGGCTTCCCAGGGAATGTTTCCGTCGAGCAGAGTGGGCGTGAGAGGCGGTATGTCAACGACCTCGCCGCTGGCAGGGTCTCGCAGGGTCGTGCCATTTCCCTCAACTGCCGTACTGATCCTCATCAGGTCTGGAAATCGGGAATAGGGGCCATCGCGTTCCACGAGTGCGGTGCTCAGACGCCAGAGGATCGCATCACCGTCCTGAGCGATCGCGATTTCCGAAGTGGTGCCGCCGCCGTTTTTCCAAGGCATGTTGACCCAGTCGGGTGGGCGGATCAGACGCATCAGATTGGCCCGAAGTTTTCGTCAAAAAAGCGCAGCCAGTTGCCGCCCATGATCTTGGCAGTGTCTTCTCGCGAAAAGCCTGCGGCGCGCAGACCTTGCGCAATGCCGCCGAAGTCGCGGTTGTCGCGGTACCATGGCGGCTGTGGCGGAAAGCCTGCGTTGTCGGCCGATCCCTCGCCATAGTCGATCTCGCGAGACCATCGCCCGACCCGCATCCATTCGACCACGCTGTCGGGCTGGTCCTGACAAAGGTCGCTGCCGATGCCGATATGATCCACCCCGACAAGGTCAGCGGTCCGCGCTGCCATTTCGCAGAACGCGTCGAGCGTGCAGTCGCTGCCGCCCTTGAGGTGGTGTGGATAAAGCGAGAATCCCAACATTCCGCCACGCACCGCGAGGGCCTTGATCACCTCATCGGGTTTGTTGCGTTTTGCCGGGTGCCACGCGGATGGGTTTGCATGTGTGATGGCGACCGGGCGCTGTGACAGGTCAATCGCCTCCAGCGTGGAGCGATGCGCGGAATGGCTCATGTCGATGACCAGACCGACCCGGTTCATTTCGGCAATGACCTGTTTGCCCATTCGGGTAATGCCGGTATCGTCGGATTCGTAGCAACCGGTCGCAAGCAGGGACTGGTTGTTATAGGTAAGCTGCATGAATTTGGCCCCAAGCGTGTGGCAGATTTCGACCAGTCCGATGTCTGCTTCGATGGGTGCCGGGGTCTGAAAGCCGAAAAAGATGGCGGTGCGTCCGGTTTGCCGTGCGCGGCGTACGTCATCGCCGGTGCGGCCCATGAAGATCAGGTCGGCATGGCGCTGAAACCGCAGGTTCCAGTCGCCAATGTTGCGGACGACCTCCCGGAAGTCTTCGTGATAGGCGATCGTGACATGTACCGCGTCGACACCACCCTCTCGCATCTGTCTGAAAATCTTGTCGGACCAATTCGCATATTGCAGACCGTCAATGTGGTAGGATTCGGACATCTGGTATTCCTTTTCCCCTTAGTATGGCTCTTTCAACCAACTTCAGTCACAATAAAACATCTGAGATGCCCTTCAGGATTGTTGAAATTATGGCGATCAAGATCGAGATGCTGCGCTGCTTCTTGAGCGTGGTCGAACTGGGCAATCTGGCCGATGCCGCTGACAGGCTGGGCCTTACGCCATCGGCCGCCTAGTTTCGTGAGCGCAAAATGACACAGCGACTTTCAGTGCTCTTCCACCAGCGATGGACGGACAGCGCAGGTCCACGCAGACCGTCGCCTGAACCGATACCGCCGTCGAACGCCAAAACCACGATGAAGGGGGCGCACCGGAAAACCGGATGGCCCCCTCCGCTCCTCCAACCGAGCTGTCCTTTCCGCTACTGCAATCGCATCAGCAAACCGGCCATGAGGCGCGCGCGCTCCGTCAGGCTGTCGACCTTGATATGCTCGTTCAGCGTATGCAGCCCTGCGCCCCGCACCCCGAGTGAATCGAGCGTCGGTATGCCCATGGCACCGGTAAAGTTCCCGTCCGATCCGCCGCCCTGGCTGCTGCCCTTCATCTCGAAACCCAGTTCCTTGGCGATGTCTTTGGCGATCTCGAAGATCTTGGCCGTTCCCGGCGTGTCGGGCTCCCATACGGGGCGTGTGACACCGCGCTTGACATGGAATTCGACGCCGTTCGACGTGCCTTGAAGGGCCAGCATCCGCTTGACGCCATCATCCAGATCTTCTTGCTTTTTTGCCATGCTGAGCGCTTGCGCATCACATGAAGATGACACGCAATTCACCCACTGTCCCGCGTGGATCACGCCGACGCTGAAGGTGCAGTCAGGGCCGGTCATATCCTCGATCTCGCCGATCTTGCGGGCCATGGCGGCGATGGCGGACTTGCCGTCTGACAACCGTGCCCCTGCGTGGCTTGGTTGGCCCACGGTGCGCATCTCGAAACGGGCGATGGCATATCGCCCGATGGTCACGCCACCATCGTCATGGCCGGGCTCCGGCACCAGAACATAAGCGTTGCGCGCGGCCTCCGCCTCGATCAGATCGCGTGTGCTGGGGGTGCCTACTTCCTCGTCGGGCGTGAACAGCACCGTCACCGGCAATGGCGTCTGCAGCCCTGCGCGGATCAACTGCCGGATCGCTTCGAGGCTGATGTAGTTGCCGCCTTTCATGTCCATCAGGCCGGGGCCATAGCAGATGTCGCCGTCACGCTTGAACGGCAGTACCTTCAGTGTTCCGATAGGGTGCACCGTATCCATATGCCCCGCGATCAGGATGCCGGGTTTGCGGCCCCTGTCGGGGTGCGGAAACCGCGCGCGCACCGACCCGCCAAAGCCCATGCGGCCCGGTATCCGTTCCACCTGCGCGCCAAGGGTCGCCATATCATAGGCCGCGATGTCCATCATCCTGTTGACGGCATCCGCGTCATACGTGGGGCTTTCGCATTCGATCCAGGGCTTCAGGCCCTTGAGCATCTCGTCGGCGTCGAAGGGAAGTTCGAGAGGGTTCATAAGATATCCTTTTCAGTTTGCCAGACGGCGTTCAACGATACGTGCCATGACGGACGCGCCGACCGGCAGAAGTTCGGGGTCGAGGAAAAAGCTCGGGTTGTGCAGGCCCGTCGTGCCGGAATGTCCGATCCGGCAATAGGCGCCGGGGATGACCTTGAGCATGTCGGCAAAGTCTTCGGAGCCGGTGGCCGGTTCGTCCGTCCCGCTGATGTTCTCGCGCCCCACGATATCCTCTGCGGCCTCCAGATAGGCATCCGACAGGTCGGCGTCGTTCATCAGCACGTCAAAGATATTGCGCAGGTCGATGTGGATTTCGACGCCATAGGCTTTGGCGAACCCATCACAAAGCTCGCGCATGCGCGTTTCGGCCAGTTCGCACACTTCGTCTTTGAAATAGCGGATCGTCCCCGCCAGCGTCGCGGTGTCGGGGACGATGTTGTAGGCTGATCCCGAATGCAGCTGCGTAACCGACAGAACGCAGGTATCCAGCGGTGCTACATTGCGCGACAGGATCGTCTGCAAACTGCCGACAAGGGCGCTGGCGATCACCAGCGGATCGCGCGATTGCTGTGGCATGGCGGCATGGCTGCCCTTGCCCTGAATGGTGATGTCAAAAAACGACGCCCCCGCCATCGCGGCCCCCTTGCAGATACCCACGGTGCCGGGCTGGCCGTTTGGCGCATTGTGCATCCCGTAGACTTCGTCGCAGGGAAAGCGGTCGAAGAGGCCGTCCGCCAGCATCCGGCGCGCACCGCCAAGGCCTTCTTCAGCGGGTTGAAAGATCAGTACGGCAGTTCCGGCGAAATCCCGCGTTCCGGCCAGATGCTTGGCTGCACCCAGCAGCATCGTGGTGTGACCGTCATGCCCGCAAGCATGCATCACGCCGGGGTTCGTCGATGCATAGGCAAGGTTCGTCGCCTCGGTTATCGGGAGCGCGTCCATGTCCGCGCGTAGCCCGATGCGACGCGCACCATCGCGGTTGCCCTTGATGATCCCCACGACTCCGGTGCCGGCGATGCCGGTATGCACCTCGTCCACGCCGTATTTCCTGAGCTTGTCGGCCACAACGCCCGACGTGCGGTGTTCGGTAAAGCCGATCTCGGGATGCGCATGCAGGTCCTTGAAAATGGCGGTCAGCTCGTCGGTGCTGTCCGCGATCACGGGCAGGATGTTCATGTCGTCGTCTCCTTTATTTATTCGGCCGCTTCCGCGAAGGGGCGGAAATTTGCAAAATCCCAGTGGCGCCCGGGTGCAGCCTTGATCAGCGCTTTGGTGTAATCCTGCTGCGGTGCGCCCAGCACCTGTCCAGCCGGTCCGTATTCGACCACGCGGCCATACTGCATCACCAGCACATCGTCGCAAATTTGCGCCGCAACTCCGAGATCGTGGGTAATGAACAGAATCCCCAACCCCAGACGTTCCTGCAGTTCGGCCAGCAGATCCAGCACCTGCGCCTGAACCGACACATCCAGCGCCGACACGGCCTCGTCCGCGACCAGCACATCGGGGTCCATCGCCAGCGCACGCGCAATGGCGATCCGCTGGCGCTGGCCGCCTGAAAACTGGTGTGGAAACCGGTCCACCGCACTGGCGGGCAGACCGACCAGTTCCAGCAGCTCGCGCGCGCGCGCCATCGCCTTGGCACGCGGAACACCGAAATTGAGCGGCCCTTCGATAATGGATTGCCCGACCTCGATGCGCGGATTGAGCGATCGCATCGGATCCTGAAACACGATCTGGATTTTCTTGCGCTGCGGCTTCAGCTCTTTCTGCGTCAAGGTGGCGATGTCCTTGCCCCCCACCATGATCGCACCGGAAGTCGGATCGATCAGTCGCATGATGCAACGTGCTACGGTCGTCTTGCCCGAGCCGCTTTCGCCCACAATGCCCAGCGTGCGGCCTTTGGTCAGGCTGATGGAGACATCCTGCACAGCCTTCACTTCGCGCGATTTGGTCAGCCAACCGCCGCTGCCATAGGTTTTGCACAGATTGTCCGTTGCCAGAACGACATTCTCCGACTTTGACTCGCGCGCAAGGCGAGGCACCTGACTGGGCACCGACCGCAGCAGATCGCGGGTATATTCCGTGCGGGGGTCGCGCAGCAGCTTGTCGACACCCTGCGTCTCCATCACCTCGCCAAGCTTCAGCACCGTCACGTCATCCGCGATTTCGGATACCACACCCATGTCATGGGTGATGAACAACACCGCCGCCCCCTGCTGCTCGCGCAATTCGCGGATCAGGCTGAGAATTTGCGCCTGCGTCGTCACGTCGAGCGCGGTCGTCGGCTCGTCCGCGATCAGCAACTGCGGACGCATGACCAGGGCCATCGCGATCATGATGCGCTGCCGTTGCCCGCCCGACAGTTGATGCGGAAAACTGCGGTACATCTTGTCCACGTCGGGCAGATGCACCTGCTCCATCATCTCTTTGACGCGGCTGCGACGGGCCGAAGGCGACAGGTCGGAATGGAACTCCAGCACTTCTTCGATCTGCTGCCCGACACGTGCCACAGGGTTCAACGCTGTCATCGGCTCCTGGAAAATCATCGACATGGACGTGGCTCGCAGACTGCGCAGGCGATTGCGGCTTGCCGTCAGCAGCTCCTCTCCCTTAAGGGTGATTGACCCCGCGATGGGTTTCAGCACCGGCGGCAACAGCCCCATCGTCGCCAGCGCCGTCAGCGACTTGCCGGAGCCGCTTTCGCCCACAAGGCACATCGTCTGCCCCGGTTCGATCTTCAGGTCCAGACCCTTGACCACCTGCGCGTTTTCGTCGCCGTTCAACGCGATCCGCAGGTTTGATATTTCCAGAAGGCTCATCGGTCGATCCCCCGTTTTGCCATGCGCGGATCCAGTGCGTCGCGCACCGCGTCCCCCAACAGATTGATCGACAGGATTACGACCGAAACGACCAGACCGGGCCAAAGCACGATGCCTGGGTTGATCTGGAAATAGATGCGCCCCTCGGCCATGATATTGCCCCAACTCGGCGTCTCGGGGTTGATGCCCGCACCGAGGAAGGACAGGATCGCCTCCGTCAGGATGGCGCTGGCGCAGATATAGGTGCCCTGTATGATGAGCGGCGCAATGGTGTTGGGAACCAGATGCCGGCGCATGATCAGCCATGTGGGGGAACCCGCTGCGATGGCGGCCTCGACATAAGGCTCTTCGCGCGCCGACAGCACTATCGAGCGCACAAGGCGCACGACGCGCGGCACTTCGGGGATGGTGATCGCCACCAGCACGGTCCACAGGCTGGCACCCCAAAGCGATACGATCGCGATGGCGAGAAGGATGCTCGGTATTGCCATCAGCCCGTCGACCATCCGCATCAGCACCGCATCGACCCAGCGGATATATCCCGCCAGAAGGCCGAGCAGCAGGCCGAATACCACAGCAGCAATCGCGGCGGCCACCCCGACGACCAACGATATCCGACCGCCGTAGATGATGCGGGAGAACAGATCGCGCCCGTAGGCATCGGTCCCGAGCCAGAACTCGTCGCTCGGCGGTTTCAAACGCACCGAGGGCGTCAGACGCACGGGATCATGCGGCACGACCCATGGCGCGAAGAGTGCGGACAGCACAACGATCACAATGACCGCTGTCGCGATCATCACGATCGGGCTGGAGAACACGATTTCCCGCGCGCGGCCCAAGGGCGACACGCGAACCGGAACAAGGGCGGAAGCGGACTGGTCGGTCATGCGTAGCGGATCCTCGGGTCAAGCAAGACATAGGCGATGTCGATCATTAGGTTGATCAAGACGTAGATCAGCGAGGCTAGCAGGATCACGGCCTGAATGACCGGATAATCCCGGCTCAGCACAGCGTCCACCGTGAGCCGCCCCAGACCCGGCAGGTTGAACACGCTTTCCGTGACCACCACGCCGGAGATGATGAGCGCAAAGCCGATGCCGATCACTGTGATGATCGGAACGGAACAGTTGCGCAGCGCGTGGCGCATCAGAACGCGGCTTTCGGGCAAGCCCTTCGCGCGCGCTGTACGGACGTAATCGTCGCCCAGAATCTCGAGCATCGAGGTCCGTGTAATTCGTGCGATCAGGGCGATGTATAAAAGCGTCAGCGTGAATGTAGGCAACGCTATCCGGTGAAAGAACACCCCCACGCCGTCGCCGATAGGCTTGAATCCCTGCACCGGAAACCAGCCCAGTTGCATTGAGAAAAGCGAAATCATCAAGTAGCCGATCACGAACACCGGAATTGAAAAACCCAGCACGGACAGCAGCATCACGAAACGATCAATCAGCGTGCCCTGTTTCCAGGCCGCGATGACGCCCAGCGGCACGGCGATGATGACCGACAGGATGATCGTGGTCAGTGCCAGGCTGATCGTCGGCTCCATGCGGTCCGCGATCAATTCGATCACCGGTTTTCCCGACAGGATCGAGGTGCCGAAATCGCCCTGCAGCAACTGCCCGATCCAGCTGAAGAACTGAACGAACAGAGGGTCGTTCAACCCCAGAGACTCGCGGATCGCGTCAAGCTGCTCCGGCGTTGCGGTATCGCCCGCGATGATCGCCGCCGGATCGCCGGGGGTCAGGCGCAGCAGCAAGAAAACGAAAAGCGCGACAAACCCCATCACCGGGATCGCCGCCAGGATGCGTTGTACGATATAGACGACCATCGGCCAGACCTCTCGGGGGTGAAAATTCAGGGGTATGGCCCCGCGCTTTGAAACGCGGGACCATGGGGGGCCAAATCAGTTCTTGGTGATGTTCCAGAACAGGGGGGCAGGTGCATCCAGAACCCCTTCGAGGTTGTTGGACCATGCTGTCGGCACGAAGTACTGACCGATGGGCGCATAGACACCTTCCTCATAGGCGATCTTCTGGATTTCTTCGGCCAGCTTTTGCTGCTCTTCCAGTGACTGGGACGTGGCATAGGCCGTGCGCAGCTCTTCCAGCTTTGGCACGTCGGGCCAGCCAAACCAGCCGCCATCCTTGCCTTTGCCATTGACCATGTTGTTGACCAGCGGGTTGAACACGTCAGCACCGACCCAGTTGGTCATGAACATGTGCCAGCCGCCATCATCTACGGGTGCCTGGCTCGCGCGGCGTCCGACCAGCGTCTGCCAATCCATCGCTTGCAGATCCACGACAAAGCCCGCATCGCGCATCGCTTGCGCCACAACTACAGGCTGGGACCGCAATGATGCCACGTCGGTCGGGTGCATGATCACGATCGGCGTGCCATCATATCCAGCCTCTTCGAGCAACGCCTTGGCCGTTTCCATACCGTTGCCCTGGGTAAGCGTCTCGGACCCGACATCGGATGCAAGCGGGGTATCGCACACGAACATGGCACCACAGATGTTGTAGAGATCGGGTGTTCCCACCAGCGCGTCCAGCACGTCCTTCTGATTTACTGACGCGATTGCCGCTTTGCGAATGCGCGGGTCGTCCATCGGTGCGTTCAGCGTATTGGGCCGCATGATCGTCTGGAATCCCAGGCCGTTCAGGTTTTTGACCGTGACGTCCGGATTGGCATCGAGGATCGGCAGCAGGTCAGCCGGTGGCTGTTCCCAATAATCGATCTCGCCGGCTTGAATGGCATTCAAGGCGGTTTGGTCATCGGCCATCACGACCCATTCGACCCGGTCGACATTCACGACCTTGCCCCCGGCAACGGAACTCGGCGGCTCATCGCGCGGCACATAGTCCTCGTTCTTGGCATAGACGGCCATGACGCCGGGCTGGAATTCTTCCGCCACCCATTTGAAGGGCCCGGATCCGATCTGTTCAGGGATCGGTTCGGTCGAAGGTGTCTCGGCCAGACGCTTGGGCATGATAAACGGCACGTTTGACGACGGTTTGGCAAGACTGTCGATCACAAGGCCGTAAGGTTCCTTGAGGGTAATTACGAACTGGTTGGGGTTCTCGCCCTGGCTCATGCTCTCCACAAAGGACATCAGCACCTGTCCCATGCCGTCACGCTCGCCCCAGCGCTTGATGGATGCTGCGACGTCCTCGCCGGTCACATCCGCGCCGTCGTGAAACTTCAGCCCGTCACGGAGGGTGAATGTATACGTCAGTTGGTCGTCGGACACCTCGTGGCTGTCGACCATCTGTGGTTGTGGCACCAGGTTCTCGTCCAGAGCATAGAGGGTGTCAAAGATCATGTAGCCGTGGTTGCGGCTCATGTAGGCGGTGGTCAGGATCGGGTCGAGCACCCGCAGATCGGAATGCTTGACCGCGCGCAGCGTCTGCGCGTCCACGGCTCCCGACAGCAGGGCGAAACCGGCCAGCGTGGCGCTGAACAGCGCGCCGCGCAGGCCCCTGGGCATTGGTTTGGCATGGATAGAATTTTTCATCTTTTACTCCCGTTGGTTGATGAAGGTGCGCCGGGCTCAAGTTGCCCTTTTGTGGCGCGGGGGTGGTTCGTTGGACATCATGCGGCATCCGGCGGATTGAAGACGGCCCCCAGCGGCTCCAGCCGCATACCGGGGGCGAGCCTTCTGAACGGCAGACTGGCGGGGCTCACCGGCATCGGACCGGGGGCTGTGCAGGTCAGGATCGTCTCGGCGATGGGATCGAAATCAGCGCGGAAATGCACGGAACTTTTGTTGACAAGGATCGCCTGTTCCTCGGGCTCGATCCCGACGAACCGGTACATCTCACGGTCCGCCATCTGCGCCTTGCGGCTGGTGACGACTACACGCACGTCGTCAATCCTCAGGCAGGCGGACGGCCCCAGATCCAGCGGGGCACCGCCATAAAACGGACCGTTCGCGACCAGCTTGCCGTCAGACAGCGCCTCGACGACAAAACGCGCCTCGAAGGGCGCATCGCCCTCAATGTTTGAATAGCCACCCAATGCGATATCGATTTGTGCGCCCACGCCGGCTTCATGCGCCCGGGCGGCGGCTGCCGGGTCCACCATATTCCCCAATGCCGAACGGCTTGCCCCCTGTCGCACCAGAGCGCGCAGCATGCCCGTTGTGTTGGAGTCGCCTCCCGCGCCGGGATTGTCCTGCGTGTCGGCGATCACCACGGGACGGCTCGCGGTTTCGGCGATCCGCATCGCCTCGATGACACCTGCGTCCGGGTCGTATGTCCGGCCTGCCAGGGCAGGTTCGGCATCCAGCACCGCGCGCTCGATCCTGTCCGCAGCGTCGTCGGCATCGGGCTGACTTTCGCCGTAACAAACCACCGTCGGGCCGCAGCCCGGAAAATCCGCTGCCGGAAAACCAAAGAAGAAAGACGTGGCTGTCACTTTTCCCGGCTCCAGCCGGTCTACCAGATCATAGATCCCCTGACCCGGCTGCGCCCGCGTGCTTTGCCACGCGATCGGCACCAGAAACGGCAACCGCCGGAAGGCTTTTGCAAAAGGCACGCCACGCGCCATCAGCGCGTCAAGCTGCGCCGCCGCGCGTGCGCCTGTCTGTGCCATGTCCACATGCGGATAGGTGCGAAACCCGACCAGTACATCCGCCGCATCCACCATGTCCTGCGTGATATTGCCGTGCAGATCCAACGCCGCCGCGATGGGAACATCAGGCCCGACGACCGCGCGCAATTGCTTCAGCAGGTGACCTTCGCCGTCATCCAGATGCTCGGCCACCATCGCACCATGCAGGTCCAGAAATATCCCGTCGAGCGTTCCGGTCTGTGCGATGCCTTCGATAATGTCGCTTGTGATGCTTTCGTAGGCATCGCGCGTAACATGTGCAGACGGAATAGCCCCGGCCCAGAGGATCGGCACCATGTCCCATCCCGCTGATTCGCCAAAATCGACCGCGCCGCTTATCCCGAGGTTGATGCCCGAACATTGCGTGAGCATTGCCACGCCGCGCGTCATCGGCATGTATCCTCCGCCCTGAACGAAATCCGCCATCTGCGCCTTGCTGGGTGCAAACGTGTTCGTTTCATGAAGGAATCCAGCCAGTGCCACCCGTTTCGCCATTCCGCCCCTCAAGCTTGCCCGCGTCCGCAACCTCCGACGATCAAGCGCGTCGGAAAGTCGCCAGTGTATTGCCAAACGATACAACAGCATCGTATAGAAATCGTAGGTCCTTGTTTGACCTCAAGTCAATGGCATTGCGGCGGGAGGCAACAAATGCCCCGAAATACGACGCGGGCGGAACCCGGAAGACGGGAACTGACCGCCGATGACCGCGCCGGATCGCTTTTTGTGCAATCCGTGGAAAAGGCGCTGACCGTGCTCTCCGCATTTCATCATGCGGATGGCCCACTAAGCCTGTCCGACATCGCCACCCGCGCGAGGATCGACCGGAGCGCCGCGCAACGCATGGTCCATACATTGCGCATCCTCGGCTATATCCGCCGGGACGCTGGCGAACGTGGCTTTGTCCCCGGGCTGCGAATTCTGGATCACACGCTGGATTACCTGCGGCTCGATCCGCTCGTGAGGCAAGCCACCCCCGTCCTGCAAGAACTGCGCGCGTCGATCCGGGAACGTGTAGACCTGTCGCTGTTCGACGAGTTGCGGATGATTTACGCGATCCGCCTGCAAACGAAACGCCAGACCTTCAACACCTCGATCGTCGGTCACAGCGTGCCGACCTTTTGCAGTTCGGGCGGATGGGCCATGCTGGCAAAGCTGTCCGACACGCAGGCACGCGACATTATCGACCGCTCGGACCGGCGACCGTTCACCCCTCATACAATGACCGACCCAAACGAGATCATGGACCACATCGCGCAGACCCGCGCCAATGGCTATGCATTGACCCTGAACCAGATCCTCTCGGGGGAGATCGCCATGGGCTTTCCGGTCCTGAACGCCAAGGGTGAACCCGTCGCGGCAATCCATGTTGCGGGGTCGCTTTCCGAATGGACGCCAGAGGAATACGTAAGAAAAGTCGCGCCTCTGGGGCAACAGGCCGCCCGTGCCGTCAGCCAGTATTAACCCTCCCCGGTGATGGTCCCTCAGGGCTGCACCAAATCCGAAGCAATGGGCGAAAACGCAAAAGAAAGAGAACCCGATGCGACCAGCCGGACGTCAGGATTTTGACTCGCTCTACTTCGACTATCCGCATTTCGATGCACCGGCCCGAGAGGCCGGGACTGTAGAGACGCCAGTGGCTATTGTCGGTGCCGGGCCGATTGGGATGGTGGCTGCGTTGACGCTTGCGAAACACGGGGTCCGATCGCTGCTGCTGGAGCAAAAGGCGACCTTTAACGACGGCAGCCGCGCGATCTGCGTCTCACGGTCGAGCTTTCACATACTCGAGCAGCTTGGGGCCGTTGACCCTTTCCTCGAAAAAGCACTTGGCTGGACGCAGGGGCGAAGTTTCTATCGCGGGCAGCAAATTCTTGAGTTCGAGATGCCGGACGGCCCCAATGAGAAATACCGTCCGATGTATAATCTCCAGCAGCAATATATAGAGGCCTTCTTGTGGAAGGCAGTGGCCGGTTCCGAACTGATCGACATGCGCTGGCAGAGCGAGGTCACGGAGGTAAAGGATCAAGCCTGGGGCGTTGACCTGACTGTCCGCGATCCAAACGGTTCTTACCAGGTGCAGGCAGGTTGGGTGCTGGCCGCCGACGGGGCGCGCAGCGCGATCCGCCAGATGCGGGGGCTGCGGCTGAAGGGCGAGAATTACGAAGGCCGCTACGTCATTGCCGATGTCCAGATGAAGCATGAATATCCGACGATCCGCCGGGCGCTGTTCGACCCGCAAGGCCGCCCCGGCGGTACGGTTCTGATTCACAAACAGCCCGAAGACATCTGGCGCATCGACTATCAACTCCGCGAGGAAGAGAGCAGTGCGGAGGCAACCCGCGAGGAGAATGTGCGCGCCGCGGTCTCGACCGTGCTGTCGGATATCGGCCACGCGGGATCTTGGGATCTGGAATGGTGGAGCGTCTATTCCGCCAATACGCTGCTTCTGGACGATTATCGTGACGAGCTCATTTTCTTTATCGGAGACTCCGCACATATCGTGCCGATATTCGGGGTTCGAGGTTTGAATAACGGGATCGCGGATGGTTTAAACATAGGGTGGAAGTTGGCGTGGGTGTTGACGCAAAGAGCAGGCGAAAGCCTTCTGGACAGTTACACGCCTGAACGACGGGGCGCGACACTCGACGTTTTCGCCAATGCAACAAAAAGCACGCGATTCATGACACCGCCAAGCCATGGCTGGCAAGTGATGCGGGATGCTGCCCTGTCACTGGCGCTTACGCGCGACACGGTCGGCGCATTGGCCAATCCCAGGCAAATGACGCCCTACAGTTATGCTGACAGCCCGGCCACGCTACCCGACGACCCGCAGTTTGACACCGGGCCGGTCGCCGGTTCGATGCTGGTCGATGTGGCGTTGGAAGATGGGTTCCTGTCGGACCGGTTGGGCGAAGGTTTCACCATTCTGGCATTTGGAGACAGCGCCTGCGCCTGGATTCCCGAACGCGCTGACCTCACGATAGTGAAGCTTCCGGTAACTGGCGCGGCACCCCTTGCCTACGGCGCAGGGGAGGGAAGCGCCTACCTGATCCGACCGGATATGCATGTCGCAGCGCGCTGGGTCTCAGTGTCGGAAGATTCCGTCGAACAGGCCATGCACAGGCTGTTGCACAAGGAGGAGGCAGCATGAAACAGACCGACCTCGAAAGCATATACGAGGTGCTGGCGAATACGCTGGATGCCATCGCACCGGAACAGCGTGAGGTGTACCTTGCAAAACTCGCACTGGCGCTTTGCGATACTTTGGGCGCGCGTCAACCTTGTCTGGATGCGATCCTCGAATGCAGAACCGGATTCGATTCAGCAGATCAGGCTGGCCGTTAGCAGGGCGGAAAACGGCTCCCCAGCGCCAACACTATTCAACTTCGAGCTTTTGGCCACGCCAATAGCCCTATCAACGCGCTAGGATTGGTCCGGTTGTCGCACGGACTTTCAGCGTCACGGCGACCTTGGTGCGGGTGATCTGTTTCGGATCGAAATCCGCAATACGCTCAATCAGGTGCCGGCCGGCCAAGCCACCGATTTCCGGGGCAGGGATGGCGACGGTGGTCAGTGCCGGGAACATGTCGGCAGAACCCGGAAAATCGCCGATGCCGATGACGGACAGGTCTTCGGGAATGCGAATTCCCATTTCCTGCGCAGCAGACAGCGCGCCTTGGGCGATGATGTCATTGCCGCACAACAAGGCAGTGAACGGGCGCTCAGGGCACAGAAGATCACGGCACACGGCCTTTGCTTCGGCAATGCTGTAGGGTGCCCTCGCCACGCTTGTTTCGGTGACTTCATGCCCGGCAGCGCGAACCGTAGCCATGGCTGCCTCCATCCGGCCGCGGGCGCGATCGTTCTCAGTGGTGAGGGGGAAGATGAACCCGATCTGTTGATGGCCCAGCGACAGCAGATGGCGCGCGGCGATTTCGCCTGCCTCTGCGTTATCAGCGCCGATACAGGAGACGGACGAGGTGGCGGAATAATTCCAGGCCGCAACGAACGGCACCTTTTGCGAGGTGAGCAGGCGGTAGGTGTCGGGGCTGTGGTCAAAGCCGATCAATGCAATGCCATCGACGCGGTGTTCGAGCAGTTTGCGCAGCACCTGGTATTCAACCTTGAGGTCATATCCGTGGGTGGCCAGCAGCAATGTGAAGCCCGAGTCACTGACGGTATCGTTGAAGCTTTGAACCAATTCGGCGAAAATCGAATAGTTCACCGTCGGCAGGACCAGGCCCAATGTCGCGCTGCGCCGCCCGTGCATGGATTGGGCTGCACGGTTGCGAATATACCCCGTCTTGCGGATGGCAGCGTCCACTTTCTTGCGGGTAGACGCCTTGACCAGATCGGGATGATTCAGCGCCCGCGATACAGTCGCGGCCGACACACCTGCGGTCTGGGCCACGGTGACGATATCAATGGTGTATGACTGTTTTTTCATTTTAATTAAGCACTTGTGGCATTTTTATGAAAACATTTGCAATACTATTTTCATTCCTTAGCGTAAAGTTTCTGATCCAACGGGAGAGATTGAACAATGGCAGGCAAGGCCGCGACAACCCAGGTGGATGTCTTGATCTCGGACGCGCGTACCGCCCAGTCCGAGTATGAGGCAAACGGCAGCCAAGCGCGCTACGATCGCGCCGCTCAAGCTGCTGCCTGGGCCATTATGGAGCCAGGTCGCAATCGCGAGCTTGCCGAAATTGCGGTCAGCACGACGGGTCTGGGCAACGTGACCGACAAGATCACAAAAAACCACCGAAAGACGCTCGGACTGATGCGCGATATCCGCGACGTGCAGACATTCGGTATTCTGTCAGACGATCCCGCCACCGGCATAACCGAAATCGCCCGCCCCTTGGGTGTCATCGGTGCTGTCGTGCCGTCGACCAACCCAGCCGCGACGCCGGCCAACAACATCATCAACGCGCTGAAATGCGGCAACGCGATCATTGTGTCGCCGTCGCCCAAGGGTGTGGCCTGTTGCGCGGCGCTGTTGGAATTCATCCACGCGGAGTTCGATAAAATCGGAGAGGACAAGCGGTTGGTTCAGATGGTCCCGCCGCCGGGCACCAAGGCCGACACGCAGCGCCTGCTGGAACTGGCGGACCTCGCAGTCGTCACCGGCAGCCAGGATAACGTCCGCCGCGCCTATTCCAGCGGTACACCGGCCGTGGGTGTGGGGGCGGGCAATGTCACCGTGATCGTGGATGAGACCGCCGACCTGGTGGCAGCGGCACGCAAGATCACGGCATCCAAGACCTTCGACAACGCCACCTCCTGTTCGTCGGAAAACGCGATTGTCGTGGTGGATGCGGTCTATGATGACTTTCTCGCGGCACTGGCAGCCGAAGGTGGCGCGCACCTGCCGGAAGACAGCGCTGATGCGCTGATCGCTCAACTTTGGCCCGACGGGCATCTGAACCGCGACGTGATCGCCAAAGATCCCGGTCTGATGATCGAAAAACTGGGCCTGACAGGCGCTGTGCCCGAGGGAACCCGCTTTATCGCCGTCGAGACGCGCGGCATCGGTCCCGACCATCCGCTGTCTGGCGAAAAGCTGAGCCTTGTGGCTGCATTGTACCGTGCGCGGGACTATGACCATGCCGTAGCGATCACCGGGCGCATCCTGTCTTATCAGGGGGCAGGCCATTCCGTTGGCATTCACACAGCCGATGACGACCGTGCAGTGGCGCTGGGCCGGACTTTGCCTACCTGCAGAGTGATCGTGAACCAAGCCCATACCTTCGCCACCGGCGGATCGTTCGACAACGGAATGCCGTTTTCGTTGTCCATGGGCTGTGGCAGTTGGGGCGGCAATTCAATCGACGACAATCTGCACTGGCGGCATTTCATGCAGCGCACCAAGGTGATACGCACGATTGCGCCGCGCGAACCGTCTGTGGATGACATCTTTTCCGACTATTGGGTCGAGGCAGGCAAATGAACACGGTCGTACCAACCGGCACCATCCGCACCCTGTTGGACCATCGGGCAAAGCATGATGGCGGGCGGGTCAGCCATGTCTTTCCCGATGCGCCTTCCCTGACCTGGGCCGAGTTACGCGACGGCGCGGCTGAGATTGCCGGGCGGATTTCGGGGATGGGGGTGGGCAAAGGTGAGAGCGTGGCGGTGATGTTGCCGAACAGCCGGCAGGCAATCCTGTGCCTGTTCGGCCTGTTCTACGGCGGTTTTCGCGCCGCCGTCATCAATTTGGCCGCAGGTCCGGAAGCGATGGGATATGCCTTGTCCCATTCCGAGGCGTCAGTGCTCTTGTTGGGCGCAGAACAGCGCGACCTGTTTGCCGATGCCGCCGCCGCCCATGACGTGACCGCGCAACCGATCACGGTGGACGAGACGGTGGCGTGGCCCGAAGGATCAACCACCGCACCGCTGGCTGATCTTGATCCGAGGGATCACGCGCTGCTGATGTACACATCGGGCACCACAGGGCGGCCCAAAGGCGTGCTGCATTCCCACGCGAGCCTCTTGGCTGGCGGCTGGACGGTCACGCTGGCCCATGGTCTGACGCCTGACGATCGAGGGCTGTGCGTGCTGCCGATCTATCACATCAACGGGATGTGCGTTTCGATCATCGGTGCCCTCGTTTCGGGCGGTACGATTGTGGTCTGCGACCGGTTTTCTGCAAGCCGGTTCTGGCAGACCTGCAGTACCCACGCGATCACCTGGTTTTCGGTCGTCCCGACGATCATCTCGCATCTTTTGCACGGCCAGGCCGATCCTGATGACCAGACAAAGGCGCGTATTCGCTTCGGACGCTCCGCCTCCTCGGCGCTTGCGGTTGAGACGCAAACGGCGTTCGAAACCCGGTTCGGCATCCCGATTGTCGAGACGATGGGGCTGACCGAAACGGCAGCGCAGATCCTGTCGAACCCGCTGCCTCCGGGGTTGCGCAAAATAGGCTCGCCCGGATTGCCTTACGGAAACGAAGTGACGATCCTGTCGCCGACCCTGGTCCCCGTCGCGAGGGGTCTCGAAGGCGAAATAGCCGTCCGCGGCCCCAACGTTATGCTGGGGTATTTCAGAAACCCCGATGCTACGGCGGCCACGATGACCGAAGATGGCTGGCTGCGCACCGGCGATCTGGGGCGGATGGATGACGATGGGTACGTCTTTGTCAGCGGGCGGCTGAAAGAGCTGATCATCAAGGGAGGGGAAAACATCGCACCGCGTGAAGTCGACGAAGCCCTGTACGCCCATCCCGAGGTGGTCGAGGCCGCCGCCTTTGCCCGGCCCTGCGCCACCTATGGAGAACGGGTAGAGGCCGCGGTGAAGCTCAGCGATGGCGCAACGGTCAGCGGTGAAGACCTGATCCTGCTGTGTCAGTCGAAACTCGGAAAATTCAAGAGCCCCGAGGTCATTCACATTCTGGATGACCTGCCCAAGGGACCATCGGGCAAGATCCAGCGGCTGAAACTGAATCAGCTCATTGGATAGCCACAAAGAAACGGCCGAAGAAATTCGGAACATTGATAAAAAGGGAGGAAACTATGAATAATCGCATCATCACAACCACGCTAGGGGCCGCAGCGCTTTTCAGCGGCATGGCTTTTGCCACCGCAGGGATCGCTCAGGATTATCCGAACCGTCCGATCAACATGATCGTGACCTTCGGCCCGGGCGGCGGGTCTGACGTAATGGGCCGTACCATGGCACAACTGATCGAAGGTCCGCTGGGTGTGTCCGTTCCGGTATCGAACGTTGGCGGCGCGTCGGGCAATGCCGGTCTGACACAACTGCGCACGAACCCGGCCGACGGCTATACCATCGGTACGCTGATCTCTCTGACCGTGGCCTCCTGGGCCTCGGGCCTCGGTGACAACAAGCCCGATGATTTCCGGGTGATTTCAGTCGTCCAAAGCTCGCCTTCGTTCCTGTTCGTGCCAGCCAGCAGCCCGCACCAAACCGCGCAAGAGCTGTTTGATTTCGCGAGGGAAAACCCCGGCGCGATCACCGTTGCCACGTCAGGTTATGGGACGCAGGACGATGTGACACTAAAGCTGCTCGCCGACGAGGGCGTGCAGATGGAAAACGTGCCGTTCCAAGCTCCCGCCGAACGCTATGCCTCGCCGATCGGTGGCCACACCGCTGCCATCTATGAAGAGCCCGGCGATGTGGCTCAGTTCATCGAAGCCGGTCAACTGAAGCCTCTGGTGGTGTTTTCAGCTGAACGGCATCCTGTCTTTCCGGATGTGCCGACATCTGCGGAATTGGGCATCGATATTTCGGGGCTGGACAACTACCGCAGCATCGCCGTGGCGGCCGGAACACCCGATGAAGCGATCGCGAAACTGGAAGAGGTCGTAGCCGCAGCGACTGCGTCTGAGAAATGGCAGGAGTTCTGCGCTTCGACCTATACCTGTATCGAGCCCGTGACCGGCGATGCGGCGCAGGCCATGATCAGTGATTTCCGCGACCTGATCGCGGAACAGCTGGCCAAATAACCGTGAGGGTGCCCGCCGACGATAACCGCGCGACGCCGGGCAGAGACGCCGGGTCCGGGGGGATGGCTCCCTCCGGCCTGGCCACTCTGCTGGTCTTTTTGGTGCCGGTGGGGCTGTTGGTGCTGGCGCTGATCCTGCCGTCGTTCATGTTTCAGAGCGACCAGAGGATCGCCGGCAACGGCCTCGGCCCTGGCTTCTGGCCGCGCACGATGCTGTCCGCGCTGGCCCTGTTTTCGGCAATCTGGATCATTCATGATCTCTGGGCGACACGAAGGCGCACGCGCCTGCCGATGATGCAGCCGCCGGCCGAGGATGGGCATTACCACATGGGCAAGGCGCTGGTCGGGCTGGTTGGCATCTGCGCCTATGGGTGGCTTCTGCCGATCCTGGGTTTTGCGGTCGCCACCTGCCTGTTTATCGCGCTCTGGTGCTGGTTTGGGGGTACGCGCAACCTGCTTGTCGTGATCCCGATCACGCTGATCGGCACGGTCGGGTTGCTTTGGTTGTTCATGGGTCTGGCGCTGATGCCATTGCCGCGCGGCAGCGGCGTTTTCGACGGAGTCAGCATCTGGTTGCTGCGGCTCGTCGGAATTTACTGATCGGAAAGCAAGAAGATGAACGCGTTGGAACTTTTGGGCGGCGGCTTCACCGCTGCATTCGAATTTTGGGCCTTCATGACGATTCTCACCGGCCTCTTGGTCGGCGTGGTGGCGGGGGCGCTGCCAGGAATTTCGTTCGTGAATGCAATGGCGATGGCGCTGCCGTTCACCTATGTGATGGAGCCAACGCAATCCATGCTGTTTCTTGGCGGGATTTATGTGGGCGGCGTTTTCGGCGGATCGATTTCGGCGATCATGATCAACGTCCCGGGCACCCCGGCGTCGTTGCCCGCAACCTGGGACGGTTATCCCATGACGAAACGGGGCGAGGTCAAGCGTGCCCTGGCCATTGCCGTAACCGCGTCGGCTACCGGTGGGCTCGTCAGTGCGCTGATGCTGGCGTTCCTCTCGGCCCCCTTTGCCACCTTCGCGCTGAAATTTTCGCAGCCTGAATTCTTTGCCGCGACCTTGCTGGGGCTGGTCAGTGTGATCGCCATCGCCAAGGACCAGCCGATCATTACGATGGTGTCGCTTGTGACTGGTATCGCCATCGGTACGGTAGGGGTTGATCCGCTTTATGGACAGGCCCGGTTCAGTTTCGGCGTGCCAGAAATGGAAAGCGGCATCCGTTTCGTCGTGGTGATGATCGGACTTTTCGCCATCGGCGAGGTGATCGATCTGCTGGCCACCGACCGCGACCTGCGTCCAAAAAAGGCTGACGGCAAGCCGGTGGGTGCCGGCTTGCGCGACTTCCTGAAGGTCAAGGGTGCAATCCTGCGCGGTACCGGCATCGGCTGTCTGATCGGCATGATCCCCGGCGCAGGCGCGACACCTGGCGCGGTGATCGCCTATGGCATCGAAAAGCAGGTCTCGAAACGCGGCTCCGAATTCGGTACCGGGGTCGATGAAGGGCTGGCCGCACCCGAAGCTGCCAAGAACGCGACCACCGGGGCCGCGATGATACCGCTTCTGACCCTTGGTATTCCGGGCAGTGCCGCGACTGCGATCATGCTGGCGGCGATGATGCTGCACGGGGTCAATCCCGGTCCGCTGCTGTTCATCATGGACCCGTCCATGGTCTATACGATCTTCGCAGCGATGATCCTGGCCAACATCATGATGATCGGTGCCGGCCTTGGCGTGGCGCAGATGTTCTCGACGCTGATGCGCACACCTCCGGCGATTTTGGCGGCCTTCATCATCGTTCTGAGCGTGGTCGGTGCCTATGGCGTGCGAAACAACATCTTCGACGTCTATGTCTGCCTTGCCTTCGGGGTTGTCGGCTGGGGGATGAAGCGGGTTGGCTTTCCCTCGGCTCCATTGGTGCTGGGCGTCATCCTCGGCCCCTTGGCCGAACGGTATTTCCTGACCTCCATGGCCGCTTCCAACCAGGACTGGACGGTGTTCTTCACCCGCCCGATCAGCGCGACAATTCTGGGACTGTCGTTGATCTTTGTCGTCTGGTCGCTGGGCCCTGGCGTCAAAGCCCTTGTCACCAGATCGCGCAAGCCTGACCGATGACAACCTGGAGATTGGTCAAGCCATTGGTTGACTGAGTGTACCCGGTCAGCGTGGATCCATTAACCATCATTCGGTGCTGCAAGAATGCACCCGGCGCGACATTCGGCGTGCATGGACTTTCAGATCACAGGCGAAGGGGGATCGCCTGGAACTGACAAGAAACCGTCGAAACGGCGCATTCCTTTGCAGCGCTTGATCAGTCGGAAAGAAGATGCCGGAAAAATCATTCACCGTAAGTGCGTTCAAGCAAGGGTACGGCGTTCATTTCGGCATCGAGCATCTCGATCATGGCCTTTTCAGCGCGGTTCATGCTGCGTCTGGCATTCGTAAGGAGGTGAATGTCTACGGCGGGAAGGGACTTGTAGGGCGGCACCTGCCACAGCAGCCCTGATTGCACGTCTTTGCGGGCCACATGCACCGGCAAGGCACCGATACCCAAGTTGGCGACGATCATCCGACGGACCTCGGGCAGGTTCGACGAGAGGCCCTTGGGCTCAGGCCGCATCCCCAGTCGACTGCGCATATGGGCGACTCCTGACAGGGGGCCGTCGATCTCATCGGTCTGGAACGACACTGCGGCTTCGTTCCTGAGCTCGGCAATGTCGATATCACCACGCCCGTAAAGCCGGTGCGAGGGACCGCAGAACAGGCCGAAATACTCGCGGTAGAGAACCCGCGCCTCCAGCCCGGTAGGCTGGTTCCCCAAAAGGCAGATGCCGAAGGTGACGCGGTTCTGCTGCAGGTGGGCGATGACGTTGGCACTGTCCATGGTTGAAACGGTGTAACTGACGCGGGGATAAAGCTGGTTGAAGCGTTCCAGCACCGCGTCGAAATGCGGGCAGACGACGTGGCTTGCAGCCGCGATGCTGATCTGTCCCGTCACCTCGTCTTCGAGACCGGCCATCAGCCCGGGTAGCTGCGTAACCGCCCCGAATATCGAGCTGGCTTCACGATAAAGCACCCGGCCTCTGGGTGTGACGCTGAAGTGCCTGGGCGAACGGTTGACCAGCTTGCTTCCGGTGATGTCCTCAAGCCGTTTCAACGCGGCGCTTATCGTCGGTTGCTTAAGGCCGAGGAAGTGTGCCGCGGGCGTGATGCCACCTTCGTCCACAATGACCATGAAGGTACGCAGCAGATTCCAATCCAGATTCCATGAAAACCTTTGTTCATATGGCTTCAACATAGTTTCAATCTATTGTCCTTATTTAGATTATCTATTTGCACTATGGATCGGTGCGGCGCAACCTTTGCTTCATAAGCTCTTTGGGTGATCACTGACGTGCGTGGCCGCAAAGAGCACAAACAACAGGGAGAATTGACATGGTAAAAACCGTAAACATTTTGCGCCGTAGCGTGTTGGTAGGGTCCGTCGCGCTGATGGGTCTGACTCTTGCGCCGTTGTCTGCCAGCGCGGACGAGCTGGCAGAGATCAAGGAACGCGGCGTGCTTAAAATCGCGATGAGCGGCCAGTATCCACCGTTCAACTTCGTGAACGAACAAAATCAGGTTGTCGGCTTTGACCCCGCAATCGGAACCGAGATTGCAAAGCGCATGGGGCTTGAGACTGAAATCGTCACGACGGCATGGGACGGGATCATCGGGGGCCTGCTGGCCAATAAATATGATGCGGTGGTCGGCTCCATGTCCATCACGCCGGAACGCGACGAAGTGATCGATTTTGTCGGCCCTTACTATAATACCAAACGGGCGATCTTCACCAAGGCCGGATCGGACATCACCACTGTCGCCCAGCTGGACGATGCGAAGGTCGGCGTCACCCTGGGCGAGACGCACGAAGAATGGGCGCGTGAACAGGGCTATGACATAAAGACGTACAAAGGCCTGCCTGAGCTGCTGCTCGAGCTGGATAATGGCCGGGTAGATGTCATCGTAAACGATTCCATCCCGGTCATCCTGGCGATGAAGGCCGGTCAATACGATTTGGCAACCATCGATGACCCAGCGGCCGAGCCCATCGGCGCAGGGATCGCAATCCGTGAAGGCAACCCTGAACTCGCTGCGGCGATGCAAAAGGCGCTGGACGAGATGATGGCCGACGGTACCTACCTCAAGATTGCAGAGGAATGGGTCGGCGGCGACATCCGCTAAAACCTTGCCTGCCTGCCGGGGTGTCCCGGCAGGCCCTCCTAAAAAGGACTGCACCACCGTGACCACCACCTATGGCCATCTGACCTGGGAAGAAGTGCGTGATGCTGACAAGGAGCGGGTCGTTATCCTGAACGTCTCGGCCACGGAAGATCACGGCCCGCATATGCCGCTTGATACCGACACCGTCCTGGGCATGGCCGTCGCGAACGGCGTGGCGCAGGCCGCTCCGGATGAAGTGTTGGTGATGCCGCCGGTGCCTTACGGGTTCAACGAACATCACAAAGACTTCCCTGGTGTGATCTGGATCCAGCCAGAGACACTCATTGCCTTTGTAACCGACATCACCAAATCGCTGGCGCATCACGGGTTCCGTCGGATACTTCTGCTGAATTCGCATGGCTCCAACCATCCGGTTCTCGATTTGGCTGCACGCAAGACGGTGATCGAGACGGGTATCATCTGTGTTTCGGCCTCATATTGGAATTTGATGTCGGAGCGTATCAACGAGGTGCGCAAATCCGAAATCGGCGGGATCGCCCACGCTGGTGAGTTCGAGGCGGCGATGTACATGCACCTGCATCCGGAACGCGTGCATATCGAAAAGTCGACGACCCAGAATCTGCACAATCCGGACAGCAAGTTCTTCAACCTCGATCTGGCTGGCGGCGGAGGCGGTGCGATGCTCATGCGCTGGTGGTCCGAGGTGTCGCCCGACGGCACGATGGGGGACCCGACCGTTGCCGACCCTGAGACCGGCAGGAAATTTCTGCACGCGGCGATCGAAGAGACAACGGCCCTGATACGTGAAATCCGCGCGCTGCCGATCCTGCAACGCCGCGACCATCACTGAGCTGAAAGGCAAGCGTTCTTGGACCTAGATCTAATCCTTCGCGTTTATCCGTTCTTTCTCGAAGCGGCATGGGTGACAATTCAGCTATCCGTCCTCACTGCATTGCTGGGCCTGACCTGCG
This sequence comes from Sulfitobacter sp., assembly GCA_024637305.1. Lineage (GTDB taxonomy): Bacteria > Pseudomonadota > Alphaproteobacteria > Rhodobacterales > Rhodobacteraceae > Sulfitobacter. The sequence goes on along the minus strand of JAGXFI010000050.1, from coordinate 4,162 downwards.
GCGCGCTGGGAGCAGCGGCACGGATGTCGCGCCTGGCGCTCTTTCGGTGGATCGGAGCGGTTTATGTCAGCCTGTGGCGCGGCACGCCCGCGCTGATCCAGGTCTTTATCCTTTACTTTGGGGGGCCCCAGATCGGCATCCAGCTCGACAGCTTTGCCGCGGGAACCATAGCGCTGGGCGTCAATATCGGTGCCTATATGACCGAAACCATCCGCGGGGCCATCATATCCGTCGACCGCGGCCAGACCGAAGCCGCGCGCACCCTTGGCATGAGCCGGTGGGAAACCATGCGCAAGGTGGTACTGCCGCAAGCAGCGCGCATGATGATCCGACCCTTGGGGGTGAATATCAACGCGCTGATCAAGGGTACCGCGCTGGTTGCACCGATATCGGTGGTCGAACTGACGTATACGGCACAGCGGTTCATCGGATCGACCTACAAACCGTTCGAGATGTTTCTGCTCGCAGGGCTTCTGTACATGATCATCATCTATGCGGTGGGCCACGGGATCAACTGGCTCGATCGCAGAGCGCGCATCACATGAGCGCCCCGGACCTGATAACAGGAGACCGTCATGGGACTTGATTTCTCGGTGGTGCCCAGCTATTTCGGGGTCCTTTTGATGGGGGCGGGCTGGACCATCGCCATCACCATCTGCGCCGGTATTCTCAGCTTTTTCGGGGGCATCGTCTTTGCCGTCATAGCGCTTTACGCTCATTGGGCACTACGCCTGCCGGTGCGCGGCTTTGCCTTTCTCTTCATGGGTACGCCGCTGCTGCTGCAACTCTTTCTTATCTATTTCGGTCTGATCCAGATCGGCATCGATCTGCCTGCGTTCGTGGCAGGCGTGATCGGGCTGGGACTGCACTTTGCCGTCTACAACTCCGAACTGATCCAGGCCTCAATCCTGGCGGTGGACAAGGGCCAGTACGAAGGCGCGCGCACCCTTGGCCTGTCGCGCGGCCAGACCTTGCGGCGGATCGTGATCCCGCAAGCGGTGCGGGCAGTTATTCCACCGATGGGCAACAACATGATCGCGCTTTTGAAGGACTCCGCCCTGGTTTCCGTGATTGGCGTTATGGAACTCACCCTCGCTGCACAGCAGGCGATCAGCCGCACCTACCGGCCTTTCGAATTCTATCTGGCGGCGGCCTTTTGCTATTACATCGTCAACCTCGCGCTTGAGGCCGGGCTGCGCCATCTGGAACGCCGCATTGCCGCATCGCGCTGAGAAAGGAACGCTTCGATGACCGATCAAGCCTTTGTCACCATCAAGAACGCCGCCAAGAGCTTTGGCACCTTCGAGGTTCTCAAGGACATCAACCTGACCGTGCAGCGCGGCCAGATCGTGGCCATTATCGGCCCGTCGGGGTCCGGGAAATCGACGCTGCTGCGCGCCATCAACGAACTTGATCCATTGTCCTCGGGCGAAGTTTGGCTGGAAGATGTGCAGATCAACAAGAAATTGCCCTACCGGCAGTACGAGGCCCACGTTAATCAGGTGCGGCAGGACATCGGCATGGTGTTCCAGCACTTCAACCTGTTTCCACATCTGACGGTGCGCGGCAACATTACGTTGGCCCCCCGCATGCTCAAAGGCCTCTCCGAGGCCGAAGCCAACAAGCTGGCCGAGGAACAGCTGGCCAAGGTCGGCCTGTCGGAAAAAATCGACGAATATCCCTCCCGTCTGTCGGGCGGGCAAAAGCAGCGCGTGGCCATCGCGCGGGCTCTGGCGATGAAACCCAAGGTGATGCTGTTTGACGAAGCGACCTCGGCGCTGGACCCCGAGCTGGTCGAAGAGGTCAACCAGGTGATGAAGCAGCTCGCCGAAGAGCACATGACCATGATCATCGTGACCCATGAAATGGACTTTGCGGCGTCGGTCTGTGACCGGGTGCTGTTCATGGATCAGGGCGTGGTGGTCGAAGAAGGGCCGCCGTCGGTGATCTTTCAGAACCCCGAAAACGAACGGACCCGCAATTTCCTGCGCAAACATCTTTCTCGCTGAAAGCGTGACCCAAATGACCAACTTGTTCTATCAGACCAAATCACCCCGTCCCATGCTTGATCGAGCCGAGGGGATTTACATGTGGGACACTGAAGGCAAACGACATATCGATGGATCAAGCGGTGCGATGGTCAGCAATATCGGCCATTCCAACCCTGCTGTTCTGGACGCGATGCGCAAGCAGATGGACCAGTCGACTTTCGGCTACCGGTTGCACTTCCAGACGGAAAGCTCAGAGCGGCTGGCGAAAATGGTTGCCGCTTTGGCACCCGAGGGCCTGAACAAGGTGTTCTTCGTGTCGGGGGGGTCCGAAGCGGTCGAAAGTACGCTGAAGATGGCACGGCAGTATGCCCTGACGAGGAACGAGCCGCAGCGTTACAAGGTGATTTCGCGCTATCCCAGCTATCACGGCTGCACCTTGGGTGCTCTGGCGATCACCGGCTATACTCCGATGACCGCGCCCTTTGATCCGATGATGCAGCGGATGCCCAAGATCCCTGCGCCACGCGCCTATCTTGACGGGCTGGATATCGACGATCGGACCACCGGTCTGCATTACGCCGACATGCTGGAAGCGAAAATCCAGGAGGAGGGCCCCGATACCGTGCTCGCCTTCATCGTCGAACCGGTCGGCGGAGCATCAACAGGCGCGCTGGTTCCACCGGCCGGGTACATGCAGCGCGTTCGTGAAATCTGCACCCGATATGGCGTGCTGCTGATTCATGATGAGGTGATGACGGGCGGGGGGCGCACCGGGCGGTTTTTTGGGGCCGAACACTGGGACGTAGCACCCGATCTGATCGCAATCTCGAAAGGGTTCGGCGCGGGCTATGTCCCATTGGGGGCAATGGTGGCGCGAGACGATATCGTCGAGGCCGTGATGGCCGCAGGTGGCTTCATTCACGGCTTTACCTATGCCGGCAATCCACTGGCCTGCGCAGCAGGATGCGCGGTGCTGGAACAGATCGCAGAACATGACCTGATGGGAAACACAACGAGGATGGGCGACAAGCTGGCCGAGCGTCTGCGCGGCCTGATGCAGCGCTACCCGCTCATCGGGGACGTGCGCGGCAAGGGGTTGCTGACCGCGTTCGAACTGATGGCCGACCGGAAAACCAAGACACCTCTGCCGACACATCTGAACGCTCACGCGCGGTTGGTCGACATTGCCTATGACAACGGCTTGATCATCTACTCCCGCAGGACGAGGGGTGGCATTTCCGGCGATCATTTCCTTGTCTGCCCCCCGATGATCGTCAACGAGGAACAGATCGATGAGATCACAGCAATTCTGGACCAATCGCTGGCGACCTACATGTCTGAAATACCAGAGCTTTCGGGCGCGACTTAAGGACTGAACATGTCTAAGATCATCATCACCTGTGCCATCACAGGTTCGATTCATACTCCCTCGATGTCGCCCTATCTGCCGGTGACTGCAGAACAGATCACCGACAATTCAATCGGCGCGGCCGAAGCGGGTGCGGCGATCCTGCATCTTCATGCGCGCGATCCCGACAACGGTCGACCCTCGGCGGCCCCTGAGCATTTCATGGCCTTTCTGCCCCAGATCAAGCAGCGCTGTGATGCGGTGCTGAACATCTCGACGGGCGGAAGCGCGACGATGACATTGGACCAACGTCTGGCCGCGCCGAAACGAGCCGAACCCGAGATGTGTTCGCTCAACATGGGCACGATGAACTTTGCGCTCTATCCGGCGGCCGAACGTATCACCGACTGGAAATTCGACTGGGAAAAACCCTTTCTCGAAGGATCGGATGATCTAGTGTTCAAGAACACCCCGCGGGACATGGCCCATATCCTGCAGGAGCTTGGCAACCAACGCGGCGCACAGTTCGAATTCGAATGTTACGACGTCAGTCACCTCTATATGTTGCGTCATTTCGCGGACCGCGGGTTGGTAAAAGCCCCCCTGTTTATCCAGTTCGTTTTCGGTGTGTTGGGCGGCATTGGTCCGGACCCTGAGAACTTGACGCACATGAAATTGATCGCCGACAAGCTTTTCGGTGACAGCTATACGTTTTCGGTGCTGGCGGCGGGGCGGCACCAGATGCCGCTGATCACCATGTCCGCCATTCTGGGTGGCCACGTCCGCGTCGGGCTTGAGGACAGCCTGATGATCGCGCGCGGTA
>JAGXFI010000049.1 GCA_024637305.1 Sulfitobacter sp. | reverse complement strand
ACTGAAGTAGCGAAGAATGAGGCGGGCTATGGCTTTAAGGGGCGGCTAACGTCAGAATGGAAAACAGGACCAATCAAAAGGCATAAACTGATGCTACAAACATTAGGGCTCCTTCTCGCTTGCCAGCTAATCGGGGAAATCTCAGTACGCGGTTTAAGCCTGTCTGTGCCGGGACCGGTTCTGGGTCTGGCACTGCTCTTTCTTTCATTGCGCGTCTGGCCCTCCCTTGCTGAAAAGTTACGACCGACTGTGGGTGTCATCCTCGCGAACCTGTCACTCATGTTCGTGCCGGCCGGTGTCGGCGTGATTGGCAATCTGGAAGTCCTGTCGAAGGACTGGCTTGCACTGCTTGTCATTCTGACACTTTCCACAATATTGGCCATGTTGGCCGCTGTGGGCACCTTTATCTTTGTGCGGCACCTGACCGAAAGACACCCGACATGACCGGCGTGTCAGCCCTCTGGAGCTATCTGTCCACCACGCCGCTTCTATGGCTGACCGCAACGGTACTTGCCTATCTTTGCGCAGACGCGGTGGCGCGACGACTGGGCAACCCGCCCTGGGCCAATCCGGTGCTCATCTCGGTCCTGCTGATTGCGCCAGTGCTGTGGTTTACGCAGACCAACTATGCCACCTACTTTGAGGGTGCCCAGTTCATACATTTCCTGCTGGGCCCGGCAACGGTGGCCTTGGCGCTGCCCCTTTGGGACAATCGGGACACCATCCGAAAATCCGTTGCGCCAATCCTTCTGGCCCTGCTGGCTGGCTCGATCGTGGCGGCAGGCTCGGCCATTTTGCTCGCCCGCGCGTTTGGCTTGCCGAGCGAGGTAATACTCTCACTCGCGCCAAAGTCCACAACAGCCCCCGTTGCGCTGGGGATTTCTGAAGCGGTAGGTGGCCTGCCTGCCCTGACAGCGGTGCTGGTGATCCTGACCGGCATCATCGGGGCAATGACGGTAACACCTTTAATGAACTTGCTCCAAATCCAAGACTGGCGCGCGCGGGGTTTTGCAGTAGGCGTCGCCGCACATGGTATTGGAACGGCCCGCGCGTTTCAGGTGAACCCGGTCGCAGGCGCATACGCCGGTATCGCGATGGCGCTGAACGCTCTGCTGACAAGCCTGATTGTGCCCGTACTGGTGCGATGGCTGATATAGCCGTTCGATCGAATAATCACCCAGGACAAGCCCTTGACTACACCTCAGGAGCGGTGCGGCATCGGCGTCATTTGCTGGCAAATTTTGCGGCGGCAAGCATAGTCGGCCTGTTTGAAGAGGCCCCACCGCTGAGTTCCTGCCCGGGTGACGCCCCGCGACGACTTTGACACGCTCCCACAATGCGGATAATCGCGATCTAAACCAACGCTGTCGATCTCGACGACGGCTTCGGTGCGATGGCGGGCCGTTGCCAAGGCTTTTTCTGCCCTCACGATCTGAGCTGGCGGAAGGTTAGGTTAGCGATGGCCTTCAGCAGGCCATCCAAAAGCATGGCGGAGTTGGTCTTCTGCATTGCGGTCCTCCAGGGTGTCTGAAGCCGAAATTTTGGCTATTTCTGTCAGAACGAAGGCAGACCAACACGATTTGCAGACATTCCCTAAGCGCTCTTGTCGGTCATTTGGGCAAATCCTCATGTTTTGAGGATCATAGCAACATGATCGCGTTTTCAGGTTAGGTCGTTGTGAAACAGCTGAAAAGAATGCAATGTTGCAAAAGTGATCAATCTTGCAGATTAAGGAGGCCATTATATGTCAGAAACAGAAAAACTCACGCTTCCGGTTGTCGATCTGGCCCGCGCGAATGACGACTTCCGCAAGGTCCTGTGGACCGGCGACAAGACGCAGCTGGTGCTGATGGCAATCCCGGAAGGTGGCGAGATAGGCGGCGAGGTGCATGAAGGCCACGACCAGCTGCTGTACTTTGTTGCGGGCTCCGGTGTGGCCAGGATTGGCGAGACCGAGTGCAAGATCGCCGATGGTGACGTCAGTATCGTGCCGTCCGGCGTCTTCCACAATTTCCGCAACACGGGATCAGGGATGCTCAAGCTGTTTACCACCTACAGCCCGCCCGAACATGAACGGGGCACCGAACATGCAACCAAGTCCGACGCAGAAGCGGATGAATAAGTTGATGAAAGATGATGCCGTGATCGTGGGATCGGGCAGCGCCAATCTGTCCGCCCTGCAGTAGGTGCGTCGCTAAATCGACGATTTCCTGCGGTCCAACAAACGGAACCGCTGATCGAAACGAATAGCAACAGACAGGAGAATAGTAGTGTTCAATAAAATCATGGTACCCGTCGACCTCGGCCATCTCGACCGATTGGAGAAAGCACTGAACGTGGCCGCGGCAGAAGCCCGGCAGTATGGCGCAAGTGTTGTCTATATGGGCGTGGCCGAGGAGGCACCGAGTGACATTGCCCGCAACCCCAAGGAATACGAAGCCAAGCTTGCGGCCTTTTCGTCAGAGCAGGCCACCAAACACGGCATCGAGGCCGAGGCGCTGCCGGTCGTAAGCACCGATCCAGCAGCGGAGATCAGCAAGCTGATCCTGAAGGCGGCAAGCGATTGCAGTGCCGATCTGGTGGTGATGGCAAGCCATCCACCCAAAATGCTGGATTGGATCCTGGCGTCGCATGGCGGACATGTGGCCGAACATGCTGATATTTCAGTATTTGTCGTACGCTGAGCCAGCAAAATTCGCTGAATTGAAAGACATGTTCAGCGCCTAGAAGAAGAAAGATACCAAATGAACGAAGACAAACAAGAGCCTCCGGTCGAAGAGCCCGAGATCGAAGCCATTCCGGAACCTGAGGGTAATACGGAAATCATCGAGACCGATTTTGACATTGGTCAGGACAATTTCAGCGGTGCAATGTCGTTGAATTTGGATATCCACAAGATCGTTTTTTCGGTCTCTGCAATCGGGATCATGCTGTTCACCTTCCTGACGCTTGCATTTCAAAATGACGCCGAACCACTTTTCGTTGGGGTTCGCGACTGGCTGACAGGCAATCTGGACTGGTTCTTCCTTCTGTCGGGTAATATCTTTGTACTCGTCTGTTTCGGGTTGATCCTGTCGCCTCTCGGTAAAGTGCGCCTGGGCGGTCCGGATGCAACGGCCGATTACGGCTATATAGGCTGGTTTTCGATGCTGTTTGCTGCCGGTATGGGCATCGGTTTGATGTTCTTTGGCGTGTCCGAGCCGATGTCACATTATTCGTCAGCCCTGGGCGGTATTTCGGTCGGCGAAGACGGCCTGCGCACAGACTGGGCACCGCTTGGCGGAGCCGAGGGCAACGAGCTCGAGTCACGGCGGCTCGGCATGGCTGCCACCATCTTCCACTGGGGCCTTCACCCTTGGGCGATCTATGCGGTGGTGGCGCTGGCACTCGCGTTGTTCAGCTATAACAAAGGCTTGCCGCTCACCCTGCGCTCGGCTTTCTACCCTATCTTCGGCGAACGCATCTGGGGCTGGCCCGGCCATATTGTCGACATCCTTGCGGTATTCGCCACGGTCTTTGGTTTGGCGACCTCGTTGGGCATTGGCGCACAACAGGCGGCGGCAGGTCTGAACTTCCTGTTCGGTCTGGGCACCGGGAGCTCGATGCTCATCTTGCTCATCATCCTGATCACGCTGGTCGCCATCGGGTCGATCCTTCGCGGCCTTGACGGCGGCGTCAAGGTTCTGTCCGAGGTCAACATGGGCCTTGCGGCGCTTTTGCTGTTGTTCATGATTATTGCCGGGCCGACGCTGGCGATCATGACCGGATTCTTTGACAACCTGCTCGCATACGTCAAAAATCTGCCCGCGCTGTCGATGCCCTTCGGCCGGGAAGATGCAAACTTTACCTCGGGATGGACAGCCTTTTACTGGGCTTGGTGGATCAGCTGGTCACCCTTCGTCGGCATGTTCATCGCGCGAGTCAGTCGTGGCCGGACCGTGCGTGAATTCCTGATTGCCGTGCTGATTGTGCCGACGCTTTTGTCGGTGCTGTGGATGACGGCGCTGGGTGGCACGGCCATCGGGCAGGTGGTGAATGATGGCTATACAGCCGTGCAGGACGCCGCGCTTGAATTGAAGCTGTTCCAGATGCTGACGCAACTGCCGTTGACAGCGATCACGTCCTTCATCGGGATCGTGCTGGTGGTGGTGTTTTTCATCACTTCATCAGATTCGGGGTCGCTGGTCATCGATACGATTGCAGCAGGCGGCAAGACCAATGCGCCCGTAATCCAGCGGGTCTTCTGGGCCAGCTTTGAAGGGGCGGTTGCCATTGCGCTTTTGCTGGGCGGTGGTCTGGCAGCGTTGCAGGCAATGGCCGTATCAACCGGCCTACCGTTCACTTTCGTCCTGCTGGCGGCCTGCTACGCCGTCGTGCGCGGGTTGATGAACGAACCGCGCTGACACAAACGATCCCGGTGCCGCGCCCGCGCGCTGCCGGGATCTGTTTCGATCGCAGATGGTCCATGCTATCGAACTTGCACAGTAACACCGTTCTGTGCGGACTCGGATCTACTTTGAGGCAGTGCAGCATGGCCCCGCGGAGCCTTCGAAACTGGAAAGCGGCGCAGGCGGCACACAGCTGTCCTTTGCATGGCAATCGGCGCGGCAGAGCAGCTTCGCCGTTGGGGAAATCGGCAAACCGCATCTGACTGATGTGGGCACCATGAAGCACCCCAAGCCCGTCTTTGCGGCGAGCACGCGTGAACTACGCAGCGCTCTTCCATTTTAGCGGGGTAACGTTAACGATTCTATCACCGACACCGACCATCACATCGCCGTCCTGAATGTTGATCTGCAGCTTCATCGCACGGCTTGCCAGTTTTGCCAGTTCGCCCGTGTCTTTCTCGGAGAAATTTATCACTTGAAGGTTTTCAAAACGGGTGGTGCTGTTTTTGACCTTGTCCCACCAAATCTCTGCCGTCCTGCCGCCGTAGGAATAGATTATCACCTTGTCGGCTTTGGCACAGGATTGACGCAGCACCTTCTCGCTGGGGAGTCCCAGGGCCACCCAAACATCAAGCTCGCCGCTCAGGCTTTTCTGCCAAATGTCCGGCTCGTCATCCGTAGAAAGTCCCTTCGTCATTTCCAAATGCTCATGGGCATTCAGCGCAAAAGCGACAATGCGCACCATCAGCCGTTCATCCGTCTCTGAAGGATGCCTGGCGATGGTCAGTTTATGGGTCTCATAATAGTGACGATCCATGTCAGAGACTGATAGTTCAACTTTATAAATGGTGGCATTCTGCGCCATGATTTGTCCCAAACTTAAAAGATTGGCATGCCTACTGCGTCTGCTGACCTTATGAAAGCAGATAAGCCCGTCACAAATACAGGGGTCAAATGGGTGATGTTGTCTGACCTCACCGTGTGGGGTGGTTTCTGCGTATCAGATCAAACTCTCATGCTCCGTCCGAAGCGGCGCAGTACAAGCCGGGCACGATGCCTGTCAATTTAAGCCGCTTGGCAACTCCATAAGAAAGCAAAGCGTTCTAAGAGCTTCCGGCCTTATGTATGTGTCGGCTGCTGTTCGCAATCGAGAATTTGGCACGATTTCGGAAATCGCTCATATGTATCCGGCCTGTTGATCGGCTCGCGGGCCGTGGCCTTGATGGGGTTACGCACGCGCCTTGGTCTCATTAGCGGATAGGTCGATAACGACCTTAAGGGCCGTCAGACTCTGGGGGCGTATTTTCTCCGTTCCATGCTGTCCTCTCTATCGCGAACTCCTTGGTGACCATGGAAGGCGTCAGACCGCTTCCATGGCCGCGTCTTTTGGCGCATCGAACTTGGTGCCGTGCCGCAGAAGGCTCCAGGCGGTTCGAGCGAGTTTGTTGGCAAGCGCGATGGCTGCTTTGTTTCGCGGCATACGGGCGACCGCCTCGGTCAGCCACGGGCCGAAACTGAAGTCTGACCATCGGTGTGGGCGCATCATGATCACTTTCGCCGCCTGAACGAACAACATCCTCTGATAGCGGCTGCCGCGTTTGGTGATCCTGCCGAGAATGGTGCGACCGCCGGTGCTAAATTGTCGGGGCACCAGGCCAACCCATGCCGCGAAATCGCGCCCCCGGTCGAATGCTTCGCCTTTGCCGACGGCCGCGACCATCGCTGTCGAGATCATTGGCCCAATGCCGGGTATCGTCATGATGTTGGCGCAGTTCTCTTCGGTGCGGCTGATCTCTTCGATCTCGCCAGAGACATCCTCGATCCGTTTGTCCAGCCAGAGCCAGTCGCCATAGAGCCCGATCAATATACCCCGCATCCGGGGCGATATCTCGTCCCTTCGCTGGTCGAGGATCGTCTCGAAGGAATTCTTCAGCGCCCGCAGCCCCGACCTGACTGTGATACCCTGTTCGATCAGAAAGGCTCGGATCTGGTTGATGGTGGCGGTGCGCCGCGAAACCAGTCGTGCCCGAACGCGGTGCAGGGCCTGAAGGTCGAGTTGATCCTGGTCCTTCTCTGAAACGGTCCGGAGATTGGGTCGCAACGCCGCTTCCGCGATCGCCTCGGCGTCGTTGCAATCGTTCTTCTGGCCTTTGTTGAACGGCTTCACGTAAATCGCCGGTATGATCCGCGACTCGAACCCCATGCCCCGCAGCGCTCGGCTGACAAAATGGGCGCTGAGGCAAGCCTCCATTCCCACGATGCAGCGTGGGAGTTGCTCAAAGGTGGCATTCAGAGCCAAGCGCTTGATCTGCTTGCGTATGACCAATTGGCCGGACCGGTCGAACCCGACCAGGTGAAACGTATCCTTTCCGATGTCGATCCCGACAACGGCGAGGTCTTCAATACTTCCTATCTTCTTTGCACACATGGCTGCTTCTCCTTGATGCGCGGTTGATCCCAGTTGAGGATAACACAACGGTAGGGAAGCAGCCGACACATCCCATTAGCCGACATCGACACTGGTCACCGGTGCCGTGGCGAGGCGCGTCAGGCCGGACTTTCGCTGCAGCCGCGAAATCGGCGGATGGGCGAATTCACGCAGTGCGGGACAAAGCTGTCGTTCGATGTCGCCACCACTTGGCAATCACGCCTGTATCTGATTGGATCAAAGGGCTTCGAACAGGGAGGTCACTTTGAGTGCATATTTGATTTACGATGTAGATATCCATGATCCGGCACCTTACGGCAAGTTTATGGAGCAGGTGAAACCCCTTGTTGAGTCCTTCGGTGGTCGATATTTGGCGCGCGGAGGGCAGCACGAAGTTCTTGAAGGAAATTGGGAGCCGACCAGACTGGTCCTTTTCGAGTTTCCCGATATGGACACGGCTCGGAAGCTTTTCACCAGCGATGAATACGCGCCTCTCAAAACACTGCGACAAAGCTGCTCAACTGGGAATGTCGTGATTGTTGAGGGTGTATAGCGCTGTCGAGACTGATTAGATCGGCGCAGTTCAAAATGCAGAGATTGGTCGGGTCCGCTGTGGGCTCTAAACCGTCTTGGGACGGTGAGGCACCTGATTTGCTGCTGAGGGTGGGTTGACACCGACATGGATGACGGCAGCCAGCCCAGATCGGACCCAAAGCCCTCGGCTCAAATTTGCGATAGCTGATGGGGTGGATGGCTCCTGCTCCAACCGGCGTCGCAATGCGCCATACTGCAGATGTCCATATCTGCTCATAGGAGGAGCCACCCAATGCAAGTTACCACAATCGGTCTGGATCTGGCCAAGAACGTTTTCCAAGTTCATGGGATCACCGCAGACAACGTAGTCGCCTTCAATCGACCTTTGAGGCGGGCGCAGTTGCTGCCGTTTTTCTCAAAGCTTGATCCTTGCCTGATTGGTATGGAAGCTTGCAGCAGCGCCCATCATTGGGCACGCGAGCTGACGAAGTTTGGCCATGACGTCCGACTGATCCCACCGATGTATGTGAAGCCGTATGTGAAACGAGGCAAGTCTGATGCCATTGATGCTGAGGCGATATGCGAAGCCGTCACGCGCCCTACGATGCGATTTGTCGCGATCAAGACCGTTGAACAACAATCGTTGCTCTCATTGCACCGTGCACGGGATCTGTTGGTCCGTCAGCGTACCCAACTTATCAACGGCTTGCGCGGCATGGTCGCAGAATTTGGTGTCTATATTGCCAGAGGCCTCGCCCGTGTCATCGGATTTGCTGAGGATATATTGGCAGGCGAGGTTTTGGATCTCCCTGATATCGCGAACGAGGTGATCCATAACCTCTGCGACCAGCTTATGGCGCTGCATGCTCGGATCCGTTGGTACGAAGACCGCCTGAAGCAGGTTGCCAAGGAAGATGCGCGGGTGCGGTTGTTACGTACAATCCCTGGCGTCGGTGCTGTGACAGCATCCGCGATCATTGCAAGCATTGGTGACGGGCATCAGTTCAGCAATGGCCGTGAGTTTGCTGCTTGGCTGGGTCTGACGCCTGCAAACAAGTCCAGCGGTGGCAAAGAAAAACTTGGGCGGATCACGAAGATGGGTGACCAATACTTACGATCATTGCTCGTCGTTGGCATGACGTCCCTCGTCCGACAGACCAAGTCGCATCCGGAACGGGCAAGCAAGTGGTTGACGTCGCTGTTGGAGCGCAAACCAGCGCGCCTCGCAACAGTCGCCATGGCCAACAAGACGGCTCGGATCGTCTGGGCGGTCCTGACCCGCAACGAACCCTATACGCCCCACACAACCTGAGAGGATTAAGAATTACGAGTTAGCAAGACCCGCGAGATGATGGTGCATAAGTCTGCCGCCAAAACCAAGACACCCCGTCGAAGGTCCCGGGCGCAATTGCCCGCTAAGCTGTAAGGGACTTGGTTTGCGGAACCCATCAGGGCCAGCGGTCAAAACCGCGCAAACAGGCCGGACACATGACTGCTTCTGACAAATGCACAAATCGGATCAAGAATGTCTTGCTATGCAGGAGCAATGGTATGGACCCCGCTGCCCTCGGGCGGTGTATCTTGGAAATGCAAACAGGAGGGCGCATGCCATGGAAATCAAAAGAATCGGCCTTGATCTGGCCAAATATGTGTTTGAAGTTCACGCCGTCGACAACGATGAAAATGTCGTGCTTCGAAAGACGCTGAGACGCGAAGCCGTTGCGCAGTTCTTCGCCGAGCTTGAGCCTTGTGTTGTCGGGATGGAGGCTTGTTGCGGATCGCACTATTGGGCGCGTGTTTTGACTGATCTGGGGCACGAGGTCCGGTTGATCTCGCCTCAATTCGTGAAGCCGTATGTCAAGTCGAACAAGAATGACCGCAATGACGCTGAAGCTATTTGCGAGGCGGTTGGTAGGCCGTCGATGCGGTTTGTGCCGCCGAAGTCGCCGGAGCAGCTGGAAATCCAAGCGGTCCACCGTATCCGCCAACGTGTGGTTGCAAATCGTACCCGGCTCGTGAACCAGGTCCGAGGTTTGCTTGGGGAGCACGGTGTCGTGGTGCCGCGAGATATCAACCGCATCCGGCGTACCCTTAGTGAAATTGCGGACGGTCGGTCGGGAGGCTTTGGTGGGCTCTTTGTCGAGATGCTGTGCGACATCCGGGAGGAACTGGCCGAACTGGATGCGCGCCTCGCTGGCTACAATCAGCGGATCAAAAGCCTCTACCGTTCCAATGAGATGTGCCAGCGTATCGGCCAGATCGAGGGGATCGGACCAATTACCGCAACGGCGCTGGTCGCCGCAGTTGGCGATAAATCCTGCTTCAGAAATGGCCGCCAGTTTGCTGCTTGGCTGGGCCTGGTGCCAAAGCAGCATTCAAGCGGCGGAAAAGCGCGGCTGTTCGGCATAAGCAAACGGGGCGACAGGTACTTGCGGACGATGTTGATCCACGGCGCGCGCGCGGTACTGGGCCGCTCGGCCGGAAAAACCGACACGCGAAGCCATTGGATCAACCGGATGCGGGAAAGACGTCATCCGAACGTCGTCGCGGTCGCCTTGGCAAACAAGAACGCACGGATCGTTTGGTCGCTTCTGTCAAACGATCAGGAATACAGTCGGGGACACATGGTCTGATCCAGACTACGAACAACCAAGTCAAGGAGGACTGAAAGGAATATTGCAACATCTGCCAGGAGATGGAGAAGGGTCACGCCCGTTGCTTCTTGAACCTGATGTGTGGATCGGCAAGGTCAGCACCAATGCCTTAGGGGCGATGAGGGAGAAGCAAGCGGAAATCCATCGGGGCTCGCGGCGATGATCTATCAGGCCGCCCTAAGAAGCCGGATATACATCAGCAATCGCGACCTTCGATCCAGAGCGAAACAGACCGTTGCAATTAGGCGGGGTCCATATATATCCACACATGACCTTCGCCGCGTGGGTCGCGGACTGGTAAGATGCGGGACTAAGCTGCCGTTTGACGTATCAAGGTGAGATCAATACCTCTCCCTCAATCTCCATGGCAAAGCCAAGCGGCAATCCCGGCACTCCAATCGCGGATCTCGCATGTCGACCTATGGTCGAACCGAATACATCGATGATGAGATCGCTAAATCCATTCACGACAAGATGTTGTTCAGTATAGCCGGGCGCGGAAGTCACCATCCCAAACACGCGAGACCAGCCGACGATTCTGGTCAAGTCCCCGATCTCAGCCTCTAGGTTCGCCAGCACCGTGAGCGCCACCTCGCGGGCTTCTGCATATCCCTGTTCCGTTGAAAAATCTGTGCCCAGCACTCCGAACGGTCCAGCGATGCTCCCGTCTGCCGCATTCTTGGGGTGGCCGGAGAATATCACCCTGTCGCCTCTGACATTTACAAACGAGAACGGTAAATGCAGGCCTTCAGGAACCTTAGTGGGCGCAGGCAACTTAAGCCCCAGTTCACTCAGTCTTTCTTTGGGCGTTGACATGGATCGGTGTCCTTCAATGTCGCAAAAACTAGGGAAGCATACAAACTTCCTACGCGTTGGTCTACTTTGGGCTCACAGCCGACCTCGGAGGCAGCGCAGCATCCATCCGTTCTAGATTGGCATGATCCTCTAGGACGGCCCTTTCCTTCGGTTCATCGCCGGTAGCATTCAGCAGCGCGGTTTCACCGAAATGGCCTTTCGTGCTTGTTGCAAGATTCTTGCCGGTCAACGTTGCTGATGCGGGACCTTTCTGCAGTTCGCTGAGGGTGTAAGATGATTTGCCCTGAGCGGAGTCAAACTACGTGCCATCACCTCTCAAAATAAATATTCAGCTCACCCAATCTGTTTGACTTGCAAACCTTTGGCTTATCTGGCACCCAACTCACACCACAGGGGAGCCGCGTAACGCCGCGGCTGAGATGGGGGCGCAAGCCCACGGACCCTCGAAGCTGATCTGGATAATGCCAGCGTAGCAAGGAGGACAGCAATGTTTGCAGGCGCACAAGTATCCCTTTACCCGATGACCGACGGGTTCGTTGGCGTGATTTTGTCATCGCTCGATGCACTTGATCCATGGCGCGAGAAGTTGCGGATCGAAACAGACGATATTTCAACGCTTATCGTCGGCCCGCCCGAAATATTGTTCCCCGCTCTACGTGATCTCTACGCGGCGGCGGCGTCTTGCGGCCAACATGTCGTTTTGCGCGCCACGCTGTCACGCGGCTGCCCCGGTGAGCCGGATGATCCGATCTGCCAGACCGGTGCATTGGCCAATCCGTCAGAGCCGGTGGCCTTGCGCCAGAAGAACGCGCTGACAGCGATCGCATCGACCCCTGACAAGGGGCAAGCCGCGGATGCGCAATTCTCACTTTATGTGATGGGTGCGGGCGATCATATGGCCGAGATCATGGGCTGCATCGACTTTCTCAAGCAAAGTGGAACCTTTGACCGGTCCAAGAATTTCTGCACGCGACTGACAGGTGACGCAGGTCCTGTCTTTGCCACGATCCAGCAGGCATTTTGTCAGTTCGGGCCGCCGGCTGGCCATGTCACGATTGATTTGACTGTCTCTGCCAACAGCCCTTCCAAGCGCTGATCCGATGCAGTCTGATGTGCCTCGCCGTCCCGGCAGAGGTCTGGCCCGCGGCATTCCTGCCGTCCTGAGTGTGGTCAGCGCCTTTTTGATCTGGGAAACCTATGTCCGCCTGTCGGGAATTTCCCCGCTGATGCTGCCTGCGCCTTCACGGGTGCTCGACCAGATCGTGTTGAACCGTGCCTTGCTATGGGACAACATGGTGCCGACACTCAAAGCCACATTTGCGGGGTTTGCCTTGTCGCTTACCGTGGCCTTCAGCCTGTCGGTGGTGCTGGATTTCATGCCGCGTGTCCGACGCGCGCTTTTCCCGATTTTTGTGGTAAGCCAGACATTACCGCTTGTCGCCATCGCGCCCTTGGTCGTGTTGTGGTTCGGGTTCGATCTGACGCCCAAAGTCCTTTTGGTGGCGCTTGTAACCTTCTTTCCCATGCTGGTTGCGCTTGTGGACGGATACGGGGCAACAGACCCCGAAATCGAAGATTTGATGCGTGCGATGGGTGCCACGCGCGGCCAGATATTTCGCAGCGCACGGTTTCCGTCTGCGATGCCCTATTTCTTTGCCGGTCTGCGCATATCAATCACCTATGCGGTCGTCGCGGCGATTTTTGCGGAATATGTGGGCGCGCGTGCCGGTCTTGGCATTGTGATCCTGAATGCCAAGAACAGTTTTCGCCCCGATCTTGTGCTGGCGGCTGTGGTGATCAGTTCGGCGCTGACCTTGGTGCTGTTTGCGATCACCGCCCTGTTGCAGCGGGTAGTGCTGCGCTGGCGCGAAGTGGGAAGCACCAGATGAGCCTTCTGGACATTCAAAATGTCAGCGTCACCTTCGGCGCGACAGCCATACTGGATGAAATTTCACTTCATGTGGCCAAGGGAGAATTCGTGTCGATTCTCGGGCCTTCGGGGGCTGGAAAATCGACCATTTTCCGCCTGCTGACCGGCGCTGCGCGGCATGACAGCGGTAAGATCACCTACAACGGCCAGCCGCTGGCGACAAAACACCACGGCTTCGGTTTCATGCCGCAGCGCGATGCGCTGATGCCGTGGCGACGGATCATCGACAATCTGACCTTGGGGTTGGAGGTTCAGGGCATCCACCGCAAGAATGCGCGCGCGCAGGTCACGCCGCTCTTGGCAGACTTCGGTCTTGATGGCTTTGCCCGCCATTACCCCTCCCAGTTGTCCGGCGGGATGCGCCAGCGCGCGGCCCTTTTGCGAACCATCGCGCAGAACCGGCCTGTGCAGCTTTTGGATGAACCCTTCGGCGCATTGGACGCGCTGACGCGGACCCAAATGCAGGCCTGGTTCGAAATGCGGTGGCGTGCCGCCCGCTGGACAACCCTGCTGGTGACACATGACGTTCGCGAGGCCGTGGCGCTTTCGGATCGCATTTATGTCCTGTCGCGGCGACCTGCCCGAGTGATCGCCGAAGTGCATGTGCCCGCCCCGCGCCCGCGGATGGGACGCCGCGTCAGCGCCGAAGCCCATGCAGTCGAAGCACAGTTGCTTGAAATCTTGCTCAACCAAACCGGAGAGACCCTATGAAACATCTGATAACCGCTGCTTTGCTGACCTTGGCCCTGCCTGCTGCGGCGCAGGAAAAGCTCAGCGTCGCACTGGACTGGACACCCAATACAAACCACGTTGGCCTCTATGTGGCGCAGTCGCAAGGTTGGTTCGAAGATGCCGGACTTGATGTGGATATCCTGCCGTATACCGACACATCGTCGGGCACATTGGTGGCGGCCGGTGTGGCGGAGTTCGGCATTCTGAGCGCTGTCGGGTTTCACAGCCAGCGCGCGACGGGGGCGGATATGACTGCCGTGATGGCGGTTGTGCAGCATGAAACCGGACGCTTGGTTTTTGACGGTGACCGTGACGACATCCAGCGCCCCGCCGATCTGGACGGCAAGATCTACGCAGGCTTCGGCAGTGCATGGGAAAACGTCTTGATTTCAACGATCATCCGCAATGACGGCGGCGAGGGTGTATTCGATACTGTCACGCTTGGCACCTCGGCCTATGAGGCGCTGGCGAACGGAAGCGTCGATTTCACGCTCGAGGTCAGCACATGGGAAGGGGTGAACTCTGTGCTTTTGAACCGTCCCCAACGTGCGTTCCGCTATGCCGATTACGGCGTCCCGGACCAGCACACGACATTTCTGGGCGGCAATGACACGTGGCTTGCACAAAACCCCGACACGGCCCGTGCCTTTGTGCAGGCTGCGCAACGCGGCTATGATTTTGCAGCCAACAACCCGCAAGAGGCCGCAGAGATATTGATCGCCGAAACGTCGGGCATGTTGACGAACCCCGATCTGGTGCGCGCGTCGATGGCGGCCTTGGTTGATGGTGGCTATCTGCAGGACCCCGGTGAGCCCGTCGGCCTGATCGACGACGCGATGTTCGCCAACATCACCGGCTTTCTGTTCGAGGCCGGCATCATGCGGGGCGAAGACGGCAGGCCGCTTGATGTCATGCCTGATGTGTCGAACTGGTTTACAAATGAATATTTGTTGCAGGCAAACTAGGAATTGACTGGGAATGACAGGTGGAATTGCCGTGCCATCTGTCATCAGAGATCCAGTCTCTCTGGTTTTGTTTTCGGCTGGCTGATGTTCACCCTCCGCCATGGCACTAAAAGGTGCCGTGGCCCTTCCAGCCGAGAATGACCGATGGCTTGTCTCCGTCTACACGCGGTTCTGAGAGGCAACTCGGCCAATTTACTTTGAACACGATTTGCCAACGTCCCAATTGGCAAAGAGCGGTCAATTGCACTCTGCCTCACTGGGCTTCATATGGTAAGCGACGGCGCGTACCTCACGGCGAGGCGTGCAGAACTGGGCCGTAACGCATCAGTCGGTGACGCGGTCAAACCCCATCAAATAGCTGAGCGGGGCGTGATCATCCGTCAGGATCCGCGCGCCCTTCTGCGTAACAATCCGGTCCACAAACGCCGGGTCTAGCGCTTGAAACCGCATCATGTCGGGCGCAAGCGCTTCTATCGCCGAGACGGCACTATCCTGCCCGCTGGCCAGCAACACAAAAACGCGGCGCTCACCCGGCACGGGCGGCCCTGCAGCCGTCCAGACCTCCACGCTTGGAAAAACCGCGCGCAAGGTTGCCACCACGGCCGACAACGCCGAGAGCCTGTCAACGCTATCGAGCAGATTCATCGCATAGACCCCCTCGACGGTCAGCCGTGACGAGACGAGTTGCATGAATTCCAGCGTCACGAGGTGTTCCGGCACGGTAATGTCGGTAAAGGCGTCTCCTACAATCACATCGAATTGCCGCGTGCTGTTGCCCAGTGCGACCCGTGCATCGCTGTGCAGGATTCGCGCGGTGGTCGGATTGAACCAGAAGGCATCTATTGCAGTGGCTGTCACCTCGGGGTCGATCTCGGCGATGGTGATGCCGCCAATCCCTCTGTCGGCCCAGGCGCGCGGAACCGAATAGGATCCGCCACCGATATGGAAGGAGGTGAAGTCTGTGCGCCCCATCCGCATGCGCGGCAAGGCGTCCAACATGGCGGCATGTTCGGTGAACATCACGCGCGGCGCGTCTTTCGCGCTGATCCCGTGGGCCAGGTGGTCCACGACCATCAGCCGCACGGGCCGCGCGGGTGTCTCCGACAGATCGACCGTACGGATGCAGTAATAGCTGCTTTCGCGATCACAGACCGCAGGCAGACTGAGCGCACCAAGCCCGCCGCCGAAAGCAATCGCAATCCCTGCCAGCGGCAGCACCATGCCACGACCCGACATGCGGCCCAGGCGGAAACACACAAGTGCCGCAAGCACATAGACCGCTGCAATCACCAGCAGGGTTGTCACCGACCCGAGCAAGGGTACAAAAAGAAATCCCGCCAGCAGCGTGCCCGCAATCGCGCCAATGGCCCCTGAGGCGAACATCGCGCCAAGCGCCTGTTCCGATTTTTCGCGCCCGCGCATGGCGGCAACCGTGAGAACCGGCGCAGGCACGCCTGCAAAAAGCGATGGCAGAAAGAAAGCCAGCATGCTCAGTGCCGTGATCGCCGCCAGCGGATGCGAGAAACCTGCCACGACCGGACCTGCGAAGGCCCGTAACAGTATCGTGGCACCCGCAGTAAAAACTGCAGCGGCCAGCATGGTCCAGCCTGTGATGCGCAGCGCCTGATCCGTCTCGCGTGCTGCAATGCGCCCGCCCCACCAGTGGCCTACGGAAAACCCCGCCAGCACCACCGCGATGATGGATGTCCATGTATAAAGGCTCATTCCGACATAAGGGGCGATCATGCGGCCCGCAACGATTTCGACAACGAGGCTCGACCCCGATATTGCTGCCTGCAGAAAAACCAGCAGCCAAAGGGGAATAAGCATGGGGTGGGTTTGGT
>JAGXFI010000048.1 GCA_024637305.1 Sulfitobacter sp. | reverse complement strand
GGGGACAGCGGCGGCGATGGGTTCAATATCAATATCGCCGGTGCCAACGTAAATCTGCTATCGTACAATTATTCTTGGGATGTCGTGGCCGTGAACCTCATCACGACCCTGAAGGCAATCCAGGAATTCTCCCTGGAGATGATGGACATGCCGCTGATGGCGACGCTGGAGGACGGGTCAACCATCTCCGGTTTCTCGCTGGGGGATGAGATCACCATCAACACGCCGGTCGACAGCATATGGGATGCCGATATCGACGGAAATGCCGATGGCCTGATCGATTTCGTGGTCGAAGTCGACATGGACGCGGTGTTCTCTAACCTGTCCTATCTCGGTCTCGATTTGGATCTGTTTGTGGGTCTTCTGCAGCTGTCGGGGGGCATCACGTCAGATTTCTTCGACGGTCCTAGTTTCAGCCTCTTTGACGGCATCATCCCTTCCGTAGATGGTAATGATGATGGTTTCCTCTATGGTAACACCTTCAGTCTTCTAAGCGATGTGCCTCTGGCCACCCTTTTCGAGGACGAGTTCCCGATCGAGGGCTGGAATACGCCAACAACCGACACCCCGATGTATTTCGATGTGGCATGACATCGCGCTAGCGTGATCTGGCGACCCGCCTTACGGGCGGGTCGTTTCAACCTGAGAGTCCGGCAGAGACAGTTACCGAAGTCTGCCCGGTCCCGGTATCGCCTCCGTGGGTGCGGATTTATCCGTGCGACGCGCATTCAACGCGAACCGGCACAGAAGTTTCCAACCCATCCAGATTCAACTATTTCTAATACTCCTTGGTCCTGTCACAGTACCTTGCCCTGAGGCGGGGCAGATACACGGAGTTTATGACACCCCCAAAACGCAGTCCCTTTCGTTACTTCAAAACGTGTCCCGAGATCATTCGCCTCGTGGAGATGTTGTACGTCCGGTTTCCCCTGTCGCTTCGGAATGTCGAGGATCTGCAGCATGAGCGCGGCGTCGATGTGAGCCATGAAACCATCCGGTGCTGGTGGCACCGGTTTGGTTCGTTGTTCGCCAGGGTGCGGAAGAGTTTCAAAGCTCGTTTGTCTGATTGGGTCCCGGCAGGCGAACTTCATGAAGGCCAGCGGGCACATGCACCGCGCACAAAGGCCGGACAAATGACCGCAACCTGCGCCGATCTACATCGCTCAAGAAATCCCTTGCAAAACCGGGGCCGTCCACAAAGGATACCATCAAGGTAAACGGTCAAAATTGACGAAGCCTCCCTTCCGTCTATACGCAGGGACTGCATTACGGCTTGGGAGCTTCGCCAGAACTTATGACAATTGTTTGAAGGCGATTAACACCGCCTTCAAATTTAACATGCCATCATTCTGCAGCAGTGATATTGACATATGTCATTTATGAGGTGCCTTGCGCTTGTCGGGTTCATGCGCGGCATGAGAAATCAGCCGCGAAACGACCCGGTTCTGTTGGTAGCCCTCCGGTCTGAATTGTGCTGTTGAAATATATGAGAAACACGTTCAGCAACATCGCGTGTGGCATTGTCAGAAGAAACTGGATTGAGGCGGGCAGGGTGGTTTCCGCTGTCCCTCCGCAATGTGGAAGATTTGCTGCATGAGCGTGGCATCGATGTCAGCCATGAATCTGTGAGATATTGGTGGCATCGGTTCGGCCCGATGTTTGCGGCAGAGATCCGAAAGCGCCGAATTGCGGGCATGAGATCGAGCAAATGGCGCTGGCACCTTGACGAGATGTTCGTGAAGATCAACGGGGAGCGGCATTATCTATGGCGTGCGGTCGATCATGAAGGCGAAGTCCTGGAAATCTTTGTGACAAAGACGCGCGATAAGAAAGCCGCGTTGAAATTTTTAAAGAAAGCAATGCGTAAGCACGGCAGCCCAGAAGTGATTGTGACGGACGGGCTGGCATCGTACGGGGCTGCGCTGAAAGAAATCGGTGCGGAACACCGCCAAGAAACCGGCCGCTGGCTGAACAACCGAGTGGAGAATTCACATCTGCCTTTCCGACGACGAGAACGGGCGATGCTCCGCTTCCGGCGCATGCGAAGTTTGCAGAAATTCGCCGCTGTTCACGCTTCCGTCTACAATCACTTTAATCAGGAACGCAGCCTCTCAACGCGACCCAATTTCAAACTCAACCTCGCCGCTGCTCTCGCAGAGTGGCGCGGCCTCTGTGCGAATTAGTGGATAGTGTCGCTGTCCTTGTGGAGACTGGTTCGAATTAGTCTGCCAGCATCTTTTTTTGTGCGTCAGCCCGAGGTCGTGCAGGACCCGCCAGACGGTGCCGCGGTGAACGGCGACACCGTGGGTCTCGTCCAGTTTCGCAACCAACTCGTCGAGCGTGATCTCGCCCTTGGCGGCGACGCGCGCTTCGATCCAGCGGGTCACCCCCGCCAGCTTGCCGTGCCCGCCGCCATTGCCTTGGGGCCGCGGCACAAGCGATCCGGTTTCGCGCCGCAGCTTGATAAGCTCGTTCACGAATTTCGGCGGCACCCGGAAATGCCGCGCCGCCTCACGGTGTCCGTTGCCCTGGTCGACAAACGCAGCAACCCGTGTTCGTAGCTCTATCGGATGTGGCTTGCCCATCTGTAACCCCAATATCTGACTCAAAGGTAGGGAATAACATCGCGGCTAATCTGGGAATCCTGAATCCGAATGGCAGAAGTACTCTAAGCGGAACTGAGGATCTTGTGTCAGGTGGCACACAACATATGACGTCCTCTTCTTTTTAGGCTGATAAAATTGATGAAGTCACCATGGGTTACTGACCGGTGATTGAAGGTTGGCTATTCTGCGGCGGCATGCAAACCCTGTCTTGATAGCATTGCCGCGCAGTCAAGGCCCCCTGATCTCAACTGCGGGGCTACGTTACGGTGATCTTGCCCTGCATGTTGGAATGCCACGAGCAGTAATAATCGTATTGGCCCGGTTTATCGAACCGGATCACGGCCTTTTTGTTGCGCCGCAATGTCCCTGTGTCCCATGTGCCGCCTTTGTCTGTGGCGGTGTGTCCCTCGCTGTCACGGTTGTGCCATTCGATGATGTCACCTGCCTTGATGGTGATGTGCATGGGCGTAAAGGTCATATTGGCGATGCTGACAGGGTGCGTTTTGGATGCAAACACAGTGGTGGGGAAAATCGCGGCTGCGCAGGCACTGGTCAGGATCAGGCGGCGGTTCAAGTGGGACATATGTTTGGACCTTTAATACTCTGTCGTATGCGACTTGATAAATAGGCTATACAGCCAATCTTCTACTATAGTATCCTATGACTTTGTAAGAAGTTTACCTGGCTTTGTATGATGAGCAAGGGTATTTGGCATGAGTAGCGTCCGATCTGTGCTGCGTACCGAAAAATACGTCCAGCACGCGGCGGCAAAACTCATGGCCAACGGAAACTACACAGCCACTATGATGGTCCTGTCAGAGCAAGTTGTCTTGGGCCGGGGCAGGGTACCGGTTAGCTTGTTTGCATGACAAAACGCAGTCCCTTCCGCTATTTCAAAACGTCACCCCAGATCATTCGCCTGTCGGTAGTGCTGTACGTCCGCTTTCCACTCTTGCTTCAGAACGTCGAGGGTCTGCTGCATGAAAGCGGTGTCGATATCAGCCACGAAACCATCCGGTTCTGGTCGCACCGGTTTGTGTCCGCTGTTCACTTCAAAGATGTACAAATGGCGGATTAAAGACATGAAATCCAGCCTGTTGCGCAGGACACTTTCCGGAAAGCTGAGCAAAAATTGCAGCCGTCTGCCGCCATCTTTGACGGAATCAAGCTGGATTTGTCTCACAATGCTTCTGAATACTGTCGGAGACCTCCGCAATGGTGTGGCAGGGCACTCCGAGCGAATGGGCAGCGTGAAGGACCATCAAGTCGATCCGCTCCACGGTTTTTGCGCCGGCCGAGAGCGCCCGCGCGAGCGAAGAGGGGCGCGTCAAATGCCGGGCTGCCGCTGAGTAGGCTGCGAAGGGCACAATGTCGGTTTCCGGTGCGCCCGCGGCCAGAACAACCCTCGAGACGAGTTCGTAGATCCGGCGGCTGTCTTCCAAGTTGCCGCGAACTGCCTCACTGATCGAAATGAGGTCGCCATTGGACCGAAGACAGCGACAATTGCCCGTGATGAGCATCGGCCATTTCGAAAGGGGTACGGTCAGGGACGGATGCGCCACTATGCGCGCCGGCGCTGGAACATCACCAGGGTGCAGCTTGGCCGCGCTTTCGTCGATGATCCTGAGCAGGTCCTGATCAGCAGGGTTATGGAATGGTGCCACTTTGAGGTTGGAGGCCAGTGTGACGGTCAGTAGGTCGGGGCGATCGGCGTCAGTACGCACGGCCTGCGCGTCCGGACTTGCTGCGGTGATCCGGTTGGGATCGAAGCGTTGCCACACGTCCCAGGCCGAATAGGCTGATTTCAATCCATCGACATCAAGGCGCGGTAACCGCCTGAGAAAGCTTGGCGGCAAAAGGTTCATCATCGAGATAACGGGCAGGTCCGCATCTGCAATCGCCGTCATTAATGTCGAGATAGCGGGATCGGCGTACTGGGGTTCACCCATCGCCAAAAAGACGAGGTCAAACCCATCGGGAGCGATGCCCGGGGTGACGAGGCCAAGCCTTCCAACCGCATTGGCGAAACCAGGCGCAGCGGGCACATGCAACCTGCGACCGTCGGCTCCGTCGCGCCGCTGCAACTGGACGGTGGCACCGCGTTCGGACAAAGCCAACTGTTCGGATTCGCGGCAAACAACTGTGACATGATGGTTTGCAAGACACAGGCGAACCGCTGCAAGCAGACCATAGCTGGCTCCGAGGACGAGGATGCTGAGTTGTCGTGTCATCGTTTTGTAACTCCATCTGTCAGCCGGGCAAGTTTCCGGATTTACAATCCGCTGGATCAAGCAACGAGTCCCAGATACGGATCTGATCGGGATGACTACGCGCGAAGTCCATCATGATATCGCGGGCGCGCAATGCCATTTCCGCGATATGCGCATCAGCGTCAGTCGCCGTTGCGACAGGATGAACATCTGCTAGATCTTCGGAGATATGGGTCACGTAATGCGCAAACGGTTCGATTTCGATTGTCGTAACAACGTGAAGCGGCACCGCCTTCTTGGCGGCAATGCTCAGTGGCGTCGTCGCAAGCGGCAGGAAGAACCGGGCACCCGCCGGAACACCGACAAAGGAACGCCCCGCAAACTGTGAATTTGTGAAGATCACCGGCCCGTTCTGTCTCAGCCGACGCAGGACGTCGCGCGTTGCTCGAATCGTATCGCTTTCCTCGAACCAAATCCGTCCGGCGAGAAATCGGTTTTCGACCGCGATCTGGCCAGGGTTGATATACCGGACGGCGAAGCGGCTTTGCGAGAAACCATGCTGAGGGACGCTGAGCTGGTACCCCGGATAGCCGGCGGTAGCCAGAGCGCGCTTTGCGACGATCGTGTCGCTGAGCGACGGCGTGTTCCATAGGATCGCGCCCGATCCACGCGCGATGGAGGCCTGTAAATTCTCAATTCCGCGGACTTCAGTGGTTATTCGCTGGCGCGAAAATCGCTCCCGCAGGTAGGTCATCTGGCGTTCATGCAGGCGGCGCTGCATGGCTGCAAAAAGCCGGGCGATCTCGATGTCGTCGCGGGGGCCAAGCACATCCTTCACCTTCTCGGTAAACAGTGCCAACTCCTTGCGCTTGCGGCTTATCGTTCGCCGCTGTGATGTCACGCGACACAATGCAGGCCACCAACTGCGCGGAGTCATTGCGGCACCAAGCCCCAATGTCGATTGCAGGATCATCAGAAACAAGTCCGTTTCAGTGAACTTGCGCTGTTTGCGTGGTTCAGAAGGCTGCCGCACGAGAAATAGGGCCTTTTCACCGATCTGCGGAATATCAACGCTGCGGTGAATTGTCATATCTTGGAAACTCATGGTGCGTCCAACTGTTGCATTTCAGGATCTCTCTTACTGCCGCCATGCAATATGTGTGACCAGCGCTGTCGCCGGCGGATGCGCGAATGAGTCTCGAACTCATGTGCGAAGAGGCCGCATTTGAAGCAGCTCTCACCGCGTTTGCAGGTATTCTCCCAACAGCGGACTTCCGTCGTCAGGTTCAGAAGGATACGGTCCAGGTGAAAGTTTGCCGATCCTTTCAACAAGATCACCTCGCCCTTGATCGCCGTGCGAGCAACATGATCGGCTGCCTCGCGTGTAGTAGAAAACCAGTGATAGCGGCCCTCGGCTGTAGCCTCCCTCGCGATGTTCGCGCGCAAAGGCGATTCAGCT
This sequence comes from Sulfitobacter sp., assembly GCA_024637305.1. GTDB lineage: Bacteria > Pseudomonadota > Alphaproteobacteria > Rhodobacterales > Rhodobacteraceae > Sulfitobacter. The sequence goes on along the minus strand of JAGXFI010000048.1, from coordinate 3,242 downwards.
ATCAGGATCACCTCGTCAGCCACCTCGAAAGCGGCCTCGACCGCCTGTCGATAGGCACGTTTCCGATCGCCTTTGTAATCAGAGATTGAGCCGAGGACGATGCGACGGCGCGGCGCGTCGATATCCTTGAGCGTATTGAAGGCAAGTTGCAGAGTCTCCTTCGGGGCTTTTGCACAATCCGCAATCATGATAGGGCCACCCGGAATATTGTGTACGCTGAGCCGCATGTGAATTGGCTGCTGGCTTGCGATGGCCTTGCGGACATCCTGGGCCGAGACCCCGAGTTCAAGGCCAACCGCGGCGGCTGCGGAGACCGGACCGGCAAAATGTTCACCGACGAATTGTGTCGGTATCTCCAGTTGCTCCTCCCCCCAGGACAGCAAAACCCTGATCCCGTCCGGAAAGCCACCGCGAACATCGAGAATCCGGTAATCCGATGCTTCGGCGTGGCCGTAAGTGACGACCCTAGCATTTGTGCGCGCACCCATACCCATGACATGCGGATCGTCGGCGTTCAGCACGACGAAACCGTCTGCTGCGGTGGCCTCGACCAACGCGCCCTTCTCATAGGCAATAGCCTCTTTGCTGCGAAAAGCGCTGTAGTGTTCAAGGCCGACAAGGGTAACGACCGCGATGTCCGGGCGCAGTAGCGATGCCATTTTAGTCATCTGGCCCTTGCCGCCGACGCCGGCCTCGACCACCACGAAATCGGCATTCCGGCTGCCCCTTATTGTGCGGATCAGCGGATTGATCGTATTATCCATTACCTGAAGCAGCACACTGCCTCTTTCCCGCAAGACGGCAGCGATGAGCGCAGTCGTCGTGGATTTCGCCGAGCTACCCGTCACCCCGATGAAGCATCCCGTAGCCTCTGCGCGCGCGCGCCCGGCCAGCCGGATGCGCAGTGGGCGAAGGCGTTCCAGCCTGAAGCGATGGATCCATTCTCGGATATGCCTATTCCTCATGCGTTGCGACCTTCACGAATGGCAGCCGCAAGAAAAGCATGGTATTCTGCCTTGTTTCCAGTGAAACGACCCACGGACGCGGTACCGAGGGGCGGAGCGCACAGCAGGTCGAAAGAGATTTCGTGAGGTTGTTTCGGTGCATCCAGCGTCGAAAAGTAATCCTCAAACTTGAAGCTGCCGCCTACCATATCAGGCGCAGGCGCAATCCATATGTTTGGTATCTCGAACGCATCTGCCGCGATCAATCCGTGAAGGGATTGACTGAGAACAATTCGGCAGCGACCGATCTCACGCAGAACACTCCAGGGATCGCGACTTACGTCGATCAACCGGATCCCCGATGGTATCATTTTGCGCAGCCTCGGCAGCGAACGGACATGCGGCACAAATCCGATATCATCTCCGCCTTCAGGCTTCATCAGCAGGTTCACGAGCACCATCGGATCGCCGAGGGGCAGGTCATCGACCAGTTCCAACGTCCGCCGCGAAAGATGTCCCCGCAGCGCGAGTACGTTCAAATTTGCCCCTGGACGCTCTGGAGTGAGCAGACCCGAGCCAAGTACGACAGATGCGTCAGTCGCGGACTTCAAAATGCTGCCCATGCCCAGAAAATGCAACTTACGTCGGTCGATGGCCAGACGCAAACGCCGTCCGGACAGGGCTTCGAAGTAGGAGGGGTTGATGTCATCCCCGAAATTTGGCGTGCCGACATGCCAGAACAGCTGCGGGCAAGACGCGGGTCGCAGCCTGCCAGACCAGTAGCGCGTAACTTTTTTCAATTTACGCATCATTGCGGTTCAAGTGTGACTGCGGTCTGACAGCTAGCCGGTGGATTGGTCGGCGGAACCACTGGATAGCCCGGTCGCCTCGCGGCTTCGCCGGGTGAATGGTGCCGCCGCCAAAGTCGACGCAAACCTCGCTGCTTGGAGATGGCAGGCACGATCTGCGCCCATGGACCGGGCGACGCACGCAGCGTAGGGGTTTTGGGGCATTGTTTTCCGGCGCATTCGATGTAGGTCAAGTATTTGGAAAATATCATGCTGCAACCCTTTGCCAACGCAGGCGATGTCGCATGACGCGCGACCAGTTACGCCAAAGCTTCAGTCCCGTTCGTGACCAGCTGCGGCGGCGATACGCGGCGATGATTTCGTCGATTTCCTGCAAGAGTTCTTCCCGCCTTGCATCAAACGCACACTGTCGCAGCCGCTCCACTTCTGTCAGAAAGGCATCATCCACGATCTTGAGTTTTCCGCGACGTGGCTCGAATGCCGGGAAGGTGACGGCACGGTCCTTAACACCAAGTATATCGATCGACCGCATCACAAATGTGCATTTGTCGCAAACCCCGCAGTTGCTGGAAGACTGGTTGCAGACACGGAGATACTGCAGCATGGCGTCGTCGGTTGCTACGGTGGCAATCTTGTCGAGACGCGAAACGAGACCATGGTGTTCGACCGCGAGATGTCGCGAGCCGAGCATCGGATCCAATCCGGGGTGGGATCCCCATGGCACATTCCAGGTAGCCTCGTTGCCGGATGACGCGATCAGCACCCTTTCGAAATGATCGGACAACAGATGGCCGACAGCCACCAACGCGGATCCGTGATGTTCTATCCAGCCCGCGAATGGGTGAAAGGACGTGCTGACGTCCGTCTCGATGACGACGGCATCAAGCCCCTTCGCCTTCGCCACATCGTGCGCCAACGTCTCGAGCCGCTGGACCTCGTCAGGATCGGAAAGAGGCACGTCAACGCCGATTAGGGTTATGAGTGCCGAAAGACGGGGGTGAGCTTCGATCAACGAAAAACATGAATCTACGCCACCCGAAAAGAAGAGAGCGGTTCCTCGCGCCCCGTGCGGTGTCTCTGGCTCGACACGCTTTACCCTGATCCCAACGTTGCGGCAGGACGGCCACCAGCTCCGCCAATATCCCGTTATTCGGCCAGCGCGGGACAGCAAGCCCGTGTCTACCGGCCCCTTTATGTGTAAGTCTGCGCCGATTTCCGATGCAGGATAAAGACCAAGGCAAAACAGCGCGTCAGCAACTGGCCGCAGGGTATGGCCGCTGCGACAGCGAAACGAAGTTCTGAAAATTTCCCGTTCACCAGCGGCCGCATGCACAACAATCTCGTACGGATTTGTCTGCGGCGCGAAGGAAAGAACGAGGGGTGCCGTCATGGTGCGTCTACATTCGTCCTACCTGCGGAATACCTGGTCCACAGCCATTTAGACAATTGCGCGAGCGGACCGGATTCGATCCATTGACGCGGCCAGACG
>JAGXFI010000008.1 GCA_024637305.1 Sulfitobacter sp. | reverse complement strand
GTTCAATCGAAAGGCAGGCGAGATCCTGCAGGAACGACTGCGCACGACGACGATCGTGATCGTGTCGCATCAGGCGGAGACACTTGAAAAGTTCGCACGCTCCGCGGGCGTACTCATGAACGGACAGCTTACGATGTTCGACAGCTTGGAAGAAGCGAAACAGCTCTATGATTACCAAACCCAAAGCTAGAAAATTCCGGATCAAGCGCAGCACCAGCGCGGAGCCAGGCGAGCCGCCGCAGACCGAAGCTGCGGCACCCGTGCCGCCGCGTCCACGCGCGGTTTCCGCGACTGAAACGGCGGCAAGCACCGGGGAGGTACCGCCGCCTTCCGAAGAAGTTTCAAGCGAGCTGGACATTGACGCGATCCGTCGCGAGGGGCTGACAGGTCGCCAGTTGCGCATGGCGCGGCGTGTGGCGCAAAAACATGGATTGCCTGCGACGTCGGATTTCGATGCTGTGAGATTGCTCCGTGAGGAAGGTATCGATCCGTTCCAACGCTCCAATATGCTTGAGCTGGTGGTGCCGCAGGCCGGCGGCGGCCAGCATGAAGGTGCGCCGGGCGATATGTTCGCCGCGCTGGAAAGTCAGAAAGGCGGCGCAGGATCGCGCGTGCAACTTCCCCAAACTGTACCGACAGATCGTGAAACCTTGCCGTCCATCGACACCAATCCGGGAAATCCGATGGAACGTCGCATGCGCGAAATCTCCGATATCCAGCGCGATATTACGCGGCGCCGACAAAAGAAAATGGGGCTTTTGCTGGTCCGTCTTGCGTTCTTCGTGATGATCCCGACGTTTCTGGCCGGCTATTACTTCTACAATATCGCGACGCCGCTCTATGCGACGGACAGCCAGTTCATGATTATCCAGAACGAGGGCAGCGGATCCCCCGGCGGACTTGGCGGTTTGCTGCCCGCGCAATATGCCGCCAGTCAGGACAGCATCGCTACGCAAAGCTATCTGCAATCCAAGGACGCGATGCTGAGACTTGATAACGACGCGGGCTTCAAGGCGCATTTCACGCAAGATTTCATCGACCCGATCCAGCGGCTTGAGGAGAATCCTACCAACGAAGAGGCGTATTCTCTTTATAAAAAGAACGTCAAGATCGGCTATGATCCGACCGAAGGCGTAATCCGGATGGAAGTCATCGCGGCCGACCCGCTGGTCGCGACAGAGTTTTCAGAGCGGCTGCTGTCTTACGCGGAAGAACGCGCGAACGCATTAAGCGAGGATAAACGCGAAGACGCCATGCGCGATGCACGCGCGACATATGATGATGCTGTGGCCAAACGCCGCGAAGCACAGGAGGCGTTGATCAAGCTTCAGGTCGAGAACGGTGCCGACCCCGAAGCGGTCATTGCCGCGATCCGCACGCAGATCACCAACTATGAGACTCTTTTGATAGAGAAAGAGCTTGAGCTGGCCGCGCTGCTTGACAACGCACGTCCCAACCGCGCCAAGGTCGAAGGCGCACAAGGCGACATCCGGCGTTTGGGCGTCCAGTTGACCAAACTGAATGACCGGATGAACAGCGCCACAGAAGGTACCAATTCGCTGGCCCAGCAGGCAGTGACGCTGCAACTGGCGCAGGCTGACCTCGCCTCTGCCGATGCCACGCTGCAACTGGCGCTCAGCGGGATGGAGGCCGCGCGCACAGAAGTGAACCGCCAGGTCCGCTATCTCACCGTCGCCGTGCGCCCCGTGCCCAGCGAAGAGCCCAGTTATCCGCGCAAGTTCGAGAACACGATCTTGGCATTTCTGATCTTTGCAGGCATTTACATGATGTTGTCGCTGACGGCATCCATTCTCAGGGAACAGGTAACCGCATGACCCAAGTCGCCATAGGCAATCTGACGGTTGGCAACGACCGCCCGCTGACGATCATTGCCGGCCCTTGCCAATTGGAAAGCGAAGATCACGCGCAGATGATCGCCGGTCGCATGAAAGAGGCCTGCGATGCAGCGGGCGCGCAATTCATTTTCAAGGCCAGCTATGACAAGGCGAACCGTACCTCGCTGTCGGGCAAGCGCGGGCTTGGCATTGACGAAGGGCTGAAGGTGTTGCAATCGGTGGCGCGTGCCAATGGCGTGCCGGTATTGACGGATGTCCACAACGAAGCGCAGTGCGCGCAGGCGGGGGAAGTAGTCGATGTCCTGCAAATTCCTGCTTTCCTGTGCCGCCAGACCGATCTGTTGATCGCTGCCGGAAACACGGGCAAGGCGGTGAACGTAAAGAAGGGACAGTTTCTGGCCCCTTGGGATATGCCCAATATCGTCGACAAGATCGAATCCACCGGAAATCGGAACATCCTGCTCACCGAGCGGGGGACGACTTTTGGCTATAACACCCTGGTCGCAGACATGCGCAGCCTGCCCCAGATGGCGCAAACCGGCTATCCGGTCGTGATGGACGCGACACATTCCGTTGCCCAGCCTGGCGGCAAGGGCGGATCTTCCGGCGGCCAGCGCGAATTTGCACCCGTGATGGCGCGCGCGGCTGCGGCGATCGGCGTCGCGGCGATCTTCATGGAGACGCATGAGGACCCTGATAGCGCGCCAAGCGATGGCCCCAACATGATTTATCTGGACCGAATGCCTGCCCTGATCGAAACCTTGATGAAGTTCGATGCGTTGGCGAAAGAGCATCCTCTGACTTTCTGATTTTTCCTTACCAGTGAGAATTTGACGTGACAAAGCCGACTTCCAGCGTATCCCAGAACACTTGGGAATTCCTCCGCGACCCGATGATCGTCCCTACGGGTTTCCGCGAATACGATGCGCGCTGGAAGTATCCGGACGATATCAACCTGCCGGGTATCACTGCGCTGGGACTGGGCCTTGGCACCCAGATGCACCGTCGCGGGATCGAGCCCGTGATCGCCGTCGGCAATGATTACCGCGACTACTCGCTGACGATCAAGAACGCGCTGATGCTCGGGCTGATACAAGCCGGAATTCACGTCAAGGATATTGGCCCCGCCCTGTCTCCGATGGCCTATTTCGCGCAGTTTCATCTGGACGCGCCTGCTGTTGCCATGGTGACGGCATCGCATAACCCCAACGGCTGGACCGGCGTCAAGATGGGCTTCGAGCGCCCGCTGACCCACGGCCCCGATGAGATGAACGAGCTGCGCGATATCGTGCTGAATGGCGAAGGTCAGGCGCGTGACGGAGGAAAATACGAATTCGTCGACGGCGTTCGCGAGGCGTATCTGGATGATCTCGTGGGTGACTTCAAGATGTCACGCAAACTCAAGGTCGTGTGCGCCACAGGCAACGGTACCGCATCGGCCTTCGCGCCCGAACTGTTCCGCCGTCTGGGTGTGGAAGTCGTCGAAAGCCACAACCGGCTGGATTACACCTTCCCCCATTATAACCCGAATCCCGAAGCGATGGAGATGCTGCACGATATGTCCGCGTCGGTCAAAGCGTCTGGTGCGGATTTCGCGCTTGGGTTTGACGGCGATGGCGACCGCTGCGGCGTGGTGGACGACGAGGGCGAAGAGATTTTCGCGGACAAGGTCGGCGTAATCATGGCGCGCGATCTTGCGAGCATATACCCCGGTTCGACCTTCGTGGCGGACGTGAAATCGACCGGGCTGTTTGCCTCCGATCCCGTGCTCCAAAAGCATGGTATCACGGCCGATTACTGGAAGACCGGTCACAGTCACATGAAACGGCGGGTCAAAGAGCTTGGCGCGCTGGCGGGGTTCGAGAAGTCCGGCCACTATTTCCTAGCTGAACCCATCGGGCGTGGCTACGACTGCGGCATGCGCGTGGCCGTTGAGCTGTGCAAGCTGATGGACCGCAATCCCGATAAATCAATGTCCGACCTGCGCAAGGCGTTGCCGCAGACCTTTGCGACACCCACAATGTCACCCTATGCCGCCGATACAGAAAAATACGACATCCTCGCACGGCTGGTAGAGAAACTGGTGGCCAAACACGAAGCAGGCGAAAAGATCGCAGGCCGCACGATCAAAGAGGTCGTGACCGTCAACGGAGCCCGCGTGATCCTTGATAATGGCGGCTGGGGTCTGGTGCGGGCGTCGTCCAACACGCCCAATCTCGTGGTGGTGTGCGAAAGTCCCGAGAGCGATGCGGAGATGCGCGCGATCTTTGCGGATATCGACGCGGTCATTCGCACGGAACCGGCTGTCGGGGACTACGACCAGACGATCTAGGGTCCATTTTCTTCAAAGAAAATGGAACGGACTTTTCCAAAAGTCCGCCCCCTTCCCTGATCACAGGCAATGCCCTATAGCAGGCGGATGACAACAAATCCGCCATCTCTCCGCCCTGACATTGCCCCCAAAGCCCGCCTCGGCGAGCCGCGCCGCGACGGTCAGCCGCAAATCGGTATGGTCAGCCTCGGCTGCCCCAAGGCGCTGGTCGACAGCGAACGCATCCTGACGCGGTTGCGCGCCGAGGGTTACGGCGTGTCACCCGACTATGCCGGAGCGGACGCCGTGATCGTCAACACCTGTGGGTTTCTCGACAGCGCCAAGGCGGAATCCCTAGAGGCCATTGGCGAAGCGCTTGCCGAAAACGGGCGCGTGATCGTGACGGGCTGCCTCGGCGCGGAGCCGGATTACATCCGTGAACACCACCCCAGGATTTTGGCAGTAACCGGCCCGCACCAGTATGAACAGGTGCTGGACGCGGTTCATGCCGCTGTGCCGCCTTCCCCGGATCCCTTCGTTGACCTTCTCCCGGCGCAGGCCGTCAGCCTGACGCCGCGCCACTACAGCTATCTGAAGATTTCAGAGGGCTGCAATCACAAGTGCAAGTTTTGCATTATCCCCGACATGCGCGGACGATTGCAGTCCCGCCCTGCGCATGCGGTGATGCGCGAGGCGGAAAAGCTGGTCCAGAGTGGGGTCAGGGAATTGCTCGTGATCTCTCAGGACACCTCTGCCTACGGGGTCGACATCAAACATGCCGAAGATCGCGGGCATCGCGCCCATATCACCGATCTAGCGCGGGATCTGGGCAGTTTGGGCGCATGGATCCGGTTGCATTACGTTTACCCCTACCCCCATGTACGACAGCTGATCCCGCTGATGGCGGAGGGTCTGGTGCTGCCCTATCTCGACATTCCGTTTCAGCACGCCCATCCCGATGTTCTCAAACGGATGGCACGCCCCGCCGCTGCTGCAAGGACGTTGGACGAAATCGCGGCATGGCGCGGCATATGTCCAGACATAACGCTGCGGTCCACTTTCATCGTAGGCTACCCCGGTGAGACCGAAGCAGAGTTCCAGACGCTCCTTGACTGGCTGGAAGAAGCGCAACTGGACCGCGTCGGGTGTTTTCAATATGAGAACGTCGCCGGCGCGCGGTCGAATGCCCTGCCCGATCACGTACCTGACGAGGTCAAGCAAGACCGTTGGGACCGCTTCATGCAAAAGGCGCAGGCAATATCCGAAAGAAGACTGGCCGCCAAGGTCGGCAAGCGCATCGAGGTCATTGTCGACGAGATCGACGCAGAGGCCGCTACTTGCCGCACAAAAGCGGATGCGCCGGAAATCGACGGAAACTTGTTCATCGATCAAGGTTTTGACCAGCTTTCGGTCGGCGATATCGTGACCGTAACGGTCGAAGAAGCCGGTGAATATGATCTATGGGGCAGCTTGGTTCACGATTGATCTGCCCAAAGGCTTGAAAGTGTTCCACCTTTGTTCTATATTAGAGCAAAGGTTAACGATCGGAGCATTCCAATGTCCTTTCAACCACAGTTTCCCGGCCTGTTTTCAGCCGGCAGTGTTACCAAAGTGCAGCGTGAGATGGCGCTGGAACAGCCGCTCGCCGCTACGGAAAAGCAAGTGAGCTACGCCAGAATCCTTGCCGCCAAATCGGGAGACGCGCTGCCGAAGGGTATAGAGCGTGACCGCACGGCGCTGTCGCGCTGGATCGAAGTGCATAAGACACCTGCGGCAACGGGGCGCTTCAGCGACTATCCCTCGTCCAAACAGGTCGCCTTTGCCGAGCGTATCGCGCGGTTGAAGCGGCGCGAGGTTCCACAACAATGCTTTCGTGACAAAACACTAATGTCGCGGTGGATTGACAGTAACAAACCGCGTTGAGTTCTTCGCCCGCCGGATTACATATCTCGAATGAGCGAAAAAACCGAAGTTCTCTATAACGGATCCTGCCCAATCTGCAGCCGCGAAGTCCGACAATACGCGCGGATGAGCAATGCCGCCGGTGCGGACATAGGTTTCGATGATCTGGCCGAGCAGGAAAATCTCGATAAATGGGGCGTTAGCGCCGATGACGCTGCGCGCCGGTTCCACGTCCGGCGCGGGGGTGAAATTTTCAGCGGTCTTCCGGCGTTTATCGTGCTCTGGCGGGACCTTCCCAAGATGCGGTGGCTGGCGCGGTTGCTGAGCATTCCCGGACTGCATTGGAGCGCGGTGAAAACTTACGATCACATTCTCGCACCTGCGCTCTATCTGAGCCACAGGCGGCGGCGTTGACGCAAGGTAAGATCTTAATTGTTAACCTGCGGCTGCTACTTTAAAAGATATGGCATATCCACACAGCAAAGCTGAAACGATAGCGGATGGCGCGGTGCATGCGTTGGGCTTGGCATTTGGCGTGCTGGCGACGGTTGTTTTGCTGTACCAGTCGCAAAGCGGTGAAATAGGGATGACGCCAGCGGTGCTGTACTGTCTGTGCATGCTGACAGCTTTCGCCGCATCTGCGGTGTATCATCTATCCCCGGTTGACCATTTGCGACCGCTGCTGAACCGCATCGACCACGCGGCAATTTACCTCAAGATCGCAGGCACCTACACGCCGTTGGTCGTGATGCTAGGAAGTGGGTTTGCCTATGCGGTCCTTGGACTTGTCTGGACGCTCGCGGCTTTGGGTGCAGTCGCAAAGCTCTGGTTCTGGCGGACGGACGCCCGTGGATCTCTGGCGTTGTATCTTGGAATGGGGTGGTTGTCCGTCCTGCTGATCTGGCCGATGTGGGAACGGCTGCCGAGCGCTGCGATGGCGCTGATCGTGGCGGGCGGTATCATCTATTCTCTGGGCACGATCATCTTCGCGCGCGAAGCGATGCGGTATCAGAATGCGGTCTGGCACGGTTTCGTGCTGACCGCGTCTGTCTGTTTTTTCGGGGCTATCACAATCAGCCTATAGCGTTTCAAGATAGGCCCGAACGCAGGATTGCACATGGCGAAACCGGTCACCGCCCAAGTGTTTGCCACCATACCAGCGGGTTACGATGACCAGATGATCAACCAGCGCGTCACGCTCCAACATCCGGAGAATGACCATCCCCGCCCCGGATTCGCCATCGTCTCCCTTGATCGGGCCGCCGTCCGACAGAATGGCAGCCCAGGTGTTGTGGGTGGCTTTAGCATAGGCTTTTTCCGTCCGAAGCCTCATGAGCAGGGCGTCAACGTCGCTTCGGCTGGAAACCGGCCCGCCCGAGACGGCATATTTGCTGCCTCTGTCTGACAGGATCTGCCCGAGCTTACGCATGGTAAGGAATACCCCCATTGGGCGAGCGGATAATGACAGCTAAGGTGGAATTCATTAACGAGTGCTCTGTTACCCAAAACGATTACGGAAAAAGATCATCGTTAAAGCGTTACGAAATTTCCCCGGATGGATTGTTCGCTGCCTCTCGCAACGCGAAAACTCATGATTGACGTATCAGGGCCTGCAATCGCGAAAATACCGTCACTCTGACATCGCTTAAAGACCGGCAGCGGTCCTGCGCACAACCTCAAACCGGCGTGCATTGGGCGGGTGCGTACCGAGAAAACGGTCACCCGGATCGGGAATACGGGCGAAAAACTCTGCACCGCGCAGCGGATTGTAACCTGCTCGGCTGGTGATGATAGTGCCCAACGCGTCCGCTTCCAGCTCGAAATCCTTGGAATATATGCGCGATCCGACAAGCGCGCCCTCTCGCTGCGCCCGTTCGACGGTAGCTGTATCGCCACCCAGCAAAATGGCCAAACCCGTTGACACGACGGCACCCGCAACCGCGTTCTGTTGCTGGCGGTCGATGTGGCCTGCAATATGATGCGCCGCCTCGTGGCCCATGACGAATGCGATCTCGTCCTCGTTCCGGGTGTCGGCGATCAGGGCCAGCGTGAAGACCACGATGGGACGGCCCTGACGATCCAGTGTCTGAAAGGCGTTGGCCGGTTGACCGGGGCGGTCATCCACCACGATGTTGAAGTCGCAATTCACTCCCACCGTGCGGATACGGCACTCCTGCTCCGCTACCGGCTCCACCGCGCCAAGCACGCGAACGAAGGCACGCGCGGCTTCATCGGCGGAGATTCTGTCGGGCCTCGGCGTCTGGGCCGGGACAGGGACCGGGGCGCTTAGGGTCGTCACTTCGCATGCGGCGAGGAACACAACGCCACATAGGATAGCGAAGGTGCGAGTCAGCATCAGGGTCGTCCTCTTTTCTCTTTCAACCCCCCTTACTTATCACGCAACGCGATGGGGACCAGCCTGTTCACGGCAGTTTGCGGGTCGCCGCTTGCAAGCGTTTGTCGATGGGATAAGGTGCGCCCATGTTTACGATAGAGCACGAATTCGATGCGACGGTGATCACGCTGGTCGATGAAGGCGACGCCCCCTTGCGCGAAGACGTGACCGTGCAGGCCTTTGCCGACCAGATCACGTTCGAGCAATGGGACCCGCGCACCGATACCATCGCCCGGATTACGCTGTCGCCCGATCAGTTACGCGATCTGACGGCGGCGCTGAACCTGCCCGAAGGTATCTACCGCAGCGCACCCTAATCCACAGGACCAATTATATGACGACAGGCACCGACATCCGCACCTATTTCGATGGCACATGGCACGAGGGGGACATCCCCATCATGAACGCCGCCGATCACGGGGCGTGGCTGGGTACGACGGTTTTTGACGGCGCGCGTCTGGTGGACGGGCTGGCTCCTGACCTCGAGGCGCATTGCGCGCGGGTCAACCGGTCGGCGAGCGCGCTGATGATCACACCGACGGTCGAGACGGACGCGATGGTCGAGATCGTGCGCGAAGGGCTGGCCCATTACGGTCGCGAGACGGCGGTTTATATCCGGCCGATGTATTGGGCACTGGATGGCGACGAACTGGGCATCGTGCCACGTCCGGGCGCAACCGGCTTTGCCATCTCGCTCGAAGCGATCCCGATGGCGGCACCTGACGCGTCCACGACCCTCACCCGGACACGTTTCCGCCGTCCGGTGCTGGAAGATAACGTCGTCAATGCAAAGGCCGGATGCCTTTATCCCAATAATGCGCGCATGCTGGCAGAGGCGCGCACCAAGGGTTTCGGCAACGCGCTGGTGGCGGATGCGGTCGGCAATGTTGCCGAATCTGCGACGGCAAACGTATTCATGGTGAAGGATGGCGAAGTCTTTACGCCGATCCCGAACGGCACGTTTCTTGCCGGCATCACACGGGCACGGCATATGTCCAACATGTCGCAAGACGGCATGAAGGTGCATGAGACAGTGCTGAGTTTCGACGATTTTCATGACGCGGACGAAGTATTCCTGAGCGGCAACATGATGAAGGTCACGCCGGTCCGCGCCTTTGAAGATACGGTTTACGAGGTCGGCGGAAACGCCAACCCTGTCACACGACGGGTGCGCGAGATGTATTGGGACTGGGCAGAATCCCAGCGGCAATAGCTTTGGCCTGTCAAAGCCGATTGCATGAAAGCCTTGCAAGGGTCATGATCGGTTTCGGCCTGATCGACGGGCCGAAAAAGCTGGAGAAGTAAGATGCGCAAGTTTCTGGTGGTGCTGGATGATAGCCGTGAATGTCTGAACGCGATGCGGTTCGCCGCGATGCGCGCGTCCAAGACTGGCGGCGGCGTTGAGGTGCTATCGGTCATCCCGCCCGAAGATTTCAATCACTGGATCGGTGTCGGCGACATCATGCGCGAAGAGGCGCGCGAACGGATCGAGGTCCATTTCGAGGTCTTCGCTAAATGGATGCGCGACCGGCAGGGTGTGGACCCCGAACTGGTGATTCGCGAGGGTCAGCCGGCGGATGAAATTATCGCACAGATACAGGAAGACCCTGACATTGGCGTATTGGTGTTGGGTGCCGGGACAGACAAGAAAGGCCCAGGCCCGCTGGTGACGCAGCTGACCAGAAACGCAGGGACGCTGTCGATACCTATCACGATCGTTCCCGGCGACCTCAGCAAGGAGCGGTTGGAGGCGATCACCTGAAGGATCGCTCTATGGGCCTTGCTCAGTTTAGAATCGTTCCAATCCTTGACTTCACCGGATGTGATACGCATATCTGAAATAACCCTGACGGAGGCTGCCGAGATGTTCATCCAAACCGAATCCACACCAAACCCCGCAACACTGAAATTCCTGCCCGGCCAGACTGTGCTGGAAATGGGGACGGCCGATTTCCCGACACCCGACACCGCCAAAAGCTCGCCGTTGGCGCAGCGGTTGTTTGGCGTCGAGGGCGTTACAGGCGTGTTCTTCGGAACCGATTTCGTGACGATTACAAAAGATGACGGGACCGAATGGGACCACCTGAAGCCGAGCCTGCTGGGCGCGATAATGGAGCATTTCCAGTCCGGTCAGCCCGTGATGGTGTCGGGTCACGAACATGTTTCGGGTCATGCGGAGCATACCGGCGAAGACGGTGCCATTGTCGGTCAGATCAAGGAATTGCTCGATAGCCGTGTCCGTCCCGCCGTGGCGCAGGATGGTGGCGACATCACGTTCCACGGGTTCGACCGCGGCGTCGTCTATCTGCATATGCAAGGCGCTTGCGCAGGCTGTCCATCGTCGACACTCACGCTGAAAATGGGCATCGAGAACCTGTTGCGCCACTACATCCCCGAGGTGACCGAGGTCCGTCCGGTTGCCTGACAAGATGCCGCTGATACTGGCACTCGATACAGCGGCCGCGCATTGCGCGGCCGCTTTGCTGTCGGGCGACGCGGTCTTGCAATCGGCGCAGGAACCCATGGCCAAGGGCCAGGCCGAGCGGCTCGTCGGTTTATGTCAGGAACTGCTGGCGGCGGCGGGGCATGAAATGAGCGACCTGACGGCGTTGGGTGTCGGTGTCGGGCCGGGTAATTTCACCGGCATACGCATATCGGTGGCGGCGGCGCGGGGCATGGCATTGGGTTTGGGGATTCCTGCGGTGGGTGTTTCCGCCTTCGATGCGTTGCGACTGGGCACTGAAGGCCCCTGCGTCTGCGCGGTGGATGCGCGGCGGGATCAGGTATTTGTGCAAGGCTTCGAAAACGCGACACTGTCCGAACCTGCGCTGATGGCGCGCGAAGATCTGCCACCTTTCGACGGCCCCCTGATCGGGGCACATGGCATCGCCCCCGTTTATCCGGTTGCAGTCGCGATCGCCCGCATTGCGGCGGCTCGGCACGGGCAGGCTTTAGGCCGCCCGCAGCCGCTTTATCTGCGACCGGCGGACGCGGCCCCCGCACGGGACGCGCCGCCGCGCATCGTTCCGTGACACCGGCGCAGATGGCGCGCCTGCATGCGGCGGCGTTTGCGCCGGAACGCGGCTGGCATCCAGAGGAATTCGCAGCATTGCTGGCGCAACCTTTTACGCAGATGCATTCCACACCAGAGGGTTTCGCGCTGGCGCGCAGCCTAGCCGGGGAATCAGAGCTTTTGACCCTGGCCGTCGATCCGGCGCGCCAGGGGCGCGGTGTCGGCGCAGCACTTGTGGCGCGTTGGCTTGAGACCATCGGCACCGATACTGCCTTTCTGGAGGTTGCGGCAGATAACGCAGCCGCGATTGCACTTTATGAGAGGTCCGGTTTTTTGGAAGCCGGAAGACGTCGCGCCTATTATTCCCGCCCTGACAGCGCGCCGGTCGATGCGATCATCATGAAACGCGACCTTACCAAGGGGAACACAGGGTAATCGATGTGCATCCTGCCAGAAAGCGGTTGACCACGGGCCTACCCTGCGCGCAAATTTACCAATGATCACGCGGGCTGCCGCGCGACCGGGCTAGACCGCGCAGAAAGCGGCACCTGCCCCAACTCAAAAACCGGGAGAACCACATGACTTTTATGTCCAAAATGCTCGGCGCTGCTGCAGCAGCTGCCCTGAGTGCGGGTGCCGCGCTTGCAGAACCCGCGCTGATCTTCGATCTGGGCGGCAAATTCGACAAATCCTTCAACGAAGCGGCCTTTAACGGTGCGCAGCGTTGGGCCGAGGAAACCGGCGGCACTTTCCTGGAGATAGAACTGCAATCCGAAGCGCAGCGCGAACAAGCCCTGCGTCGCTTTGCCGAAGCGGGGGCGAATCCGATCGTGACCATGGGCTTTGCCATGGCCGATCCGCTCAGCTCGGTTGCGCCGGATTATCCCGACACGAAATTCGCCGTCGTCGACGTCAACTGGCTTGATCTCCCGAACGTTCGCCAAGTCAGCTTTGCCGAGCATGAAGGATCTTACCTTGCCGGTATGATGGCAGCGATGGCGACCAAGACCGGCACCGTCGGTTTTGTCGGTGGCATGGATGTGCCGCTGATCCGTCACTTTGGCTGCGGGTACGCGCAAGGCGTCAAAGCCGTCAATCCGGACGCCAAGATCGTCGCCAACATGACCGGCACCACACCGGCGGCCTGGAACGATCCGGTCAAAGGCTCGGAAATCACCAAGGCGCAAATCAGCCAGGGCGCGGATGTTGTCTATGCCGCAGCAGGCGGAACCGGTGTCGGCGTGCTGCAAACTGCCGCGGACGAAGGCATCCTGTCGATCGGCGTCGACAGCAACCAGAACTATCTGCATCCAGGACAAGTGCTTACCTCAATGCTGAAACGCGTCGACGTGGCGGTATATGAGGCCATGAAGGCCGGCGAGGATCTGGAAACAGGAACGGTTGTGACGCTGGGACTGGCCGAGGACGGTGTCGGGGTCGCGATGGACGAATACAACGCCGACCTGGTAACCGACGAAATGAAAGCCGCCGTGGCAGAAGCACGTCAGAAGATCATCGATGGCGAAATCGAAGTCGTTTCCTATTACGCAAACGACAGCTGCCCTGCGCTGAGCTTCTGAGCAGATGACAGCGGACACATCACTGGGGCAGGCGGAAACGCCTGCCCCAGCTATTGAGTTGAAGGGTATTTCCAAGGCTTTCGGCCCTGTACATGCGAACAAGGACATCTCCATCCGTGTGATGCCCGGCACGATCCACGGTATCATCGGCGAGAACGGGGCGGGCAAGTCCACGCTAATGTCGATCCTCTATGGGTTTTACAAAGCGGACGCGGGCGAAATATTTATTTCAGGCCGCAAGATCGACATCCCTGACAGTCAGGCGGCAATCGCCGCTGGTATCGGGATGGTGTTCCAGCACTTCAAACTGGTCGAGAATTTCACGGTGCTCGAGAACATCATTCTCGGTGCCGAAGACGGGCGACTGTTGAAACCATCGCTGGCCAAGGCCCGGCGCAGTCTGGTCGAGCTGGCCGAGGACTATGGCCTCAACGTCGAACCGGACGCGGTTATTCAGGACATCGGCGTCGGCATGCAGCAGCGTGTGGAAATCCTCAAGGCGCTGTACCGTCAGGCGGATATTCTGATCCTCGACGAGCCCACCGGCGTTTTGACACCCGCCGAAGCGGACCAGCTGTTCCGGATTCTCGGGCGGTTGCGGTCAGAGGGCAAGACAATCATCCTGATAACGCACAAGCTGCGCGAGATCATGGAGATTACCGATACCGTCAGCGTCATGCGGCGCGGCGAAATGACGGCGACGGTCAAGACTGCGCAGACGTCGCCCGCCGAACTGGCAGAGCTGATGGTGGGCCGCAAAGTCCTGTTACGGGTGGATAAGAAACCTGCGCAGCCGGGTGATGTCGTGCTGGATGTCAAAGGTCTGCGCGTGGTGGACGACAAGGGCGTTGAACGCCTGCGCGGGATCGACCTGCATATCCGTGCGGGTGAGATTTTGGGGCTAGCGGGTGTCGCCGGGAACGGTCAATCGGAGCTTCTGGAGGTTTTGGGCGGCTACGAGCGGGCCACAGGCGAGGTCACCGTCAACGGTCACCGGATCGACCTTACGGGCAACCAGTCCGATGCCCGGTCCCGTCGCGCGCGGGGCATTGCGCATGTGCCCGAGGACCGACAGCGCGAGGGCTTGATCATGAATTTCCACGCATGGGAAAATGCCGCTTTCGGTTATCATCACGATCCGGCCTATCGCGTTGGCGTGCTGATGAACAACGCGGCAATCAAGGAAGACACGGCAGGCAAGATGGCGCGTTTCGATGTGCGCCCGCCGAACCCGAACCTTGAGGCCAAGAA
The DNA here is from genome assembly GCA_024637305.1 of Sulfitobacter sp. Classification (GTDB taxonomy): domain Bacteria; phylum Pseudomonadota; class Alphaproteobacteria; order Rhodobacterales; family Rhodobacteraceae; genus Sulfitobacter. Next base: position 16,495 of record JAGXFI010000008.1, on the reverse strand, counting down.
TTTCTCGGGCGGCAACCAGCAAAAGATCGTGCTGGCGCGCGAGATCGAACGCAATCCGGATCTGCTGTTGATCGGACAGCCGACGCGCGGCGTAGACATTGGTGCCATAGAATTCATCCACCAGCAGATCGTCGCCCTGCGCGATCAGGGCAAGGCGATCCTGCTCGTCAGCGTCGAACTGGAGGAAATCCTGTCACTGTCTGACCGCATCGCGGTGATGTTCGACGGCAAGATCATGGGCGAGCGCATGCCGAACCAGACCGACGAAAAGGAGCTTGGCCTGCTGATGGCCGGCATTACGGACACGGACAGGCCACATGACGTTGACGAGGTCGCAACGAACCTTGCCCATGTCAGCGGCGACCCACGCAAGGAGGCCTGACATGGACGTAATGCCAAAATGGGCCGAAGTGATCCTCGTGCCGCTTATTTCGCTGCTGCTGGCGGCGATCCTGTCGGCACTGGTGATCCTGGCCATTGGCGAAGACCCGGTTGCGGCGGTCAAGCTTATGGTGACGGGTGCGTTGGGGTCAACATACGGGTGGGGGTATACGCTGTATTACGCCACGAATTTCATGTTCACCGGGCTGGCCGTGGCGATCGCGTTTCATGCGCGGTTGTTCAATATCGGCGGCGAAGGACAGGCGATGCTCGGCGGTTTGGGCGTCGCGCTGGCGTGTCTCTATATCCCGTGGCCGCATTGGACGCTGGCGTTGCTGGGGGCCATTGTCATGGCTGCGCTGTTCGGGGCGTTTTGGGCGGCGATCCCTGCGTGGTTGCAAGCAAAGCGTGGCAGCCACATCGTCATCACGACAATCATGTTCAACTTTATCGCGGCGTCGCTGCTGAACTATGTGTTGGTCAACCTACTGCGCCCCAAGGGGCAGATGGACCCGGCCACCGCGCGTTTCCCCGACGTTGTGCACCTGCCGACTCTGCACGAACTGCTGGCTCCGTTTGGCATCGCGTTCTCCAAGTCCGCGCCCGCGAATGTGTCGCTTCTCGTGGCGGTGCTGGCGTGTTTCCTGCTGTGGGTTCTGATCTGGCGCACGCGGTTGGGATACGAGATCCGCGCCTATGGGCATTCGGAATCGGCGGCAAAATATGCAGGCATCTCGCCGACGCGGATCATCATGATCACCATGATCATATCTGGCGCTCTGGCGGGCATGATGGCGATCAACAACGTCATGGGCGAAGCAGAGCGGTTGGTGCTGAACTCCACCGAAGGGGCCGGTTTCATCGGGATCGCCGTCGCGCTGATGGGGCGATCCCACCCCTTGGGTGTTTTCATTGCGGCGATACTGTTCGGATTTCTCTATCAGGGAGGAGCTGAACTGGCGCTTTGGACGTCGATCCCTCGTGAATTGATCGTGGTCATTCAGGCGCTGGTGATTCTGTTTACCGGCGCGCTCGACAACATGGTGCGGATGCCGCTTGAGAAAATATTCCTCGCGCGTCGCCGCCGTCAGGCACCGAAACCCGAGCGCAAGGAAGCCTGAGGCATGGACGCGTATCTCACCCTCATCCAGCTGCTTGATTCCACCGTTCGTCTTGCCACACCGCTCTTGCTGGCATGTCTTGCCGGGCTTTATTCGGAACGTGCGGGCATTTTCGACATCGGGCTTGAGGGCAAGATGCTGGCGGCGGCGTTTTTCTCGGCAGCTGTGGCGTCCCTGACCGGATCGGTCTGGGTCGGACTTGCCGCCGGGATCGGTGCGTCCTTGGCGCTGAGCGCGCTGCACGGTGTCGCGTCGATCACATTTCGGGGCAACCAACTGATCTCGGGTGTGGCGATCAACTTTCTCGCCGCGGGCATGACCGTGTTAATCGCTCAGGACTGGTTCCGGCAAGGCGGGCGCACACCTTCCTTGATGGGCGGCGCGCGGTTCGAGGGGATCACCCTGCCCCTCGCCGATACGCTGGAGCCGGTACCGATCATCGGGCCCCTTTATGCCGAACTGATCTCGGGGCATTCGGTGTTGGTCTATCTGGCATTCGCCACCGTGCCTTTTACATGGTGGCTGCTGTTTCGCACGCGATTCGGTCTGCGTCTGCGCGCGGTCGGCGAAAACCCGGCGGCTGTCGATACGGCGGGTGTCTCCGTCGTTGGTCTGCGCTATGCTGCGGTGGCGATCTGCGGCGTTCTATGCGGTATCGCGGGGGCGTATCTCAGCACCGCGCTTCAGGCCGGTTTCGTCAAGGACATGTCCGCCGGACGCGGGTTCATCGCGCTAGCGGCGCTGATCTTTGCCAAGTGGCGACCTTGGTACGCGCTTTGGGCGACGCTGCTGTTCGGCCTGTTCGGCGCGCTGGAAACGCGACCTGACGTGATCGAGGCTGCAATTGGCCTCAAGGTACAGGGGCAATTGCTGGGCGCGCTGCCCTACCTGATGACCGTTATCATTCTTGCCGGTTTTGTCGGCAAAGCCATTCCGCCGCGCGCAGGCGGCGAACCATACGTCAAGGAACGATAAGTCCAGATCGTACCAAAACTTGAGTCCTCACTGCAGCCATCCGGCATCCATTCTTGATTTCCATCAACTGTCTAAGCTAACAGATCACATGCAAGTATACCTGCCCATCGCCGAAGTATCGGTAAACGCGTTCCTGCTTCTGGGGCTTGGCGGGCTTGTGGGCATCCTTTCAGGCATGTTCGGCGTCGGTGGCGGCTTTCTCATGACGCCGCTATTGTTCTTCATTGGCATACCGCCCGCCGTGGCCGTCGCGACAGAGGCGAACCAGATCGTCGCGTCGTCGTTTTCCGGCGTCCTGGCACATTTCAAGCGAAAGACGGTGGATCTGAGGATGGGCACCGTGTTGCTCATCGGCGGGTTGGTCGGTGCCGCACTCGGTGTGATGGTATTCAACTATCTCAAGGCGCAAGGCCAGGTCGATCTGCTGGTCAAGCTGTGCTATGTTGTTTTCCTTGGCGTAATCGGCGCACTGATGTTCATCGAAAGCCTGAACGCAATCCGCAAGATCAAGAAGGGCAAGCTGCCCGCCCGCAAGAAGCACAACTGGATCCACGGGCTGCCTTTCAAAATGCGCTTCCGGGTGTCGGGCCTTTATATCTCGGTCATCCCCCCACTGATCGTCGGCGTTCTGGTCGGCATTCTGGCAGCGATCATGGGTGTCGGCGGTGGCTTCATCATGGTTCCTGCGATGATTTATCTGCTGGGGATGCCTACCAAGGTCGTTGTGGGAACATCCCTGTTCCAGATCATCTTCGTGACAGGCTTCACCACCATGCTGCATGCCACGACAAACTTTACCGTCGACATCGTGCTGGCGGTGTTGCTGCTGGTCGGTGGCGTGATCGGCGCGCAGATCGGGACGCGAATCGGAGTCCTGATGAGGGCCGAGCAGTTGCGCATCCTGCTTGCGATGATTGTTCTGCTGGTCTGCGGCAAGCTGGCGCTGGAGCTGCTGCTTCAACCGGCGGAACTGTATTCCATCGGCGCGGCGAGCGGTCACTGATGCGGTTCCTGAGCGCCCTCCTCCTGCTGCTTCTCGCCTTGCCCGTCGCTGCGAAAGAAGAGGTCGTGCTGGGTCTCAGCCAGAACGAGGTGTCCATCACCACAAATTTCGACGGCTCGGAAATTCTGATCTTTGGCGCGGTCAAACGCGAGGATGCAATTCCCGAAGGTCCGGAGTTGGAAGTCATTGTCACCGTTGCCGGCCCTTCCAAGTCCGTCATGGTGCGGCGCAAGGAAAAGCGGTTTGGCATCTGGATCAACACCGACGGCGTCGAGGTCGACCGCGCGCCAAGTTTCTATGCTGTAACGACATCAGGGCCATTAAGCGAGATTCTCAGCAATGTCGAAGACCAGCGACACCGCATCTCGATCCCCAATGCCATTCGCTCTGTCGGGGCGCCGCAGCACATTGTAAACGCGGCAAGCTTCACCGATGCGCTCATTCGCATCCGCCTGAACTCCGACCTTTACCAGTTGAACGAGGGCGAAGTGACCATCGAAGAGCAGACCCTGTTCCGCACCTCGGTCGCGCTGCCGTCGGCACTGACCGAAGGCGGCTATCTCACACGCATATTTCTGACGCGGGGTGGTGAAGTCGTAGCGGAATACGAGACCATCATCGACGTGCGCAAAGCCGGGATGGAGCGATGGTTGTTCACTCTTTCGCGTGAGAATGCGTTTCTCTATGGCTTGATGTCGCTGGCCATTGCCATCGCGGCAGGATGGGGTGCGTCCGCAATCTTTAGCTTGCTGCGACGTTAATCAGCTTCGGCTTCAAGCGTCAGCGGCGCAGGGGCCGTGGCGCGCAAGTCATCCACAATCAGCCCGTGCGTCGGTTTGGACAGACGGTTGCGGACCACCCAGATCAGCCGCTCCTGCGCGCGGGTAATCGCCACATATGCCAGGCGTTTCCAAAGCGGCTGTCCCGCCTCCATTCGGCCCATGCGCGCAGCGGCATAGAGGTCGGGGGCGAACACCTGAACCGTTTCCCATTGGCTGCCCTGGGCCTTGTGGATCGTCACCGCAGCCCCGTGCAGGAATGTGGCCCCCATTCCCGCTGCAAAAGGAATGAACGGTTCTTCTTCGCCCGGTTTCTCTATCTTGACGATGGACGCGGCGGACACCTGCGGATCCTCAGCCCCCATGACGTGCAGACGGCTGAACCCCGCCTTGCGCCCGGCACCGAGATAAATCACCTGCGCGCCCTTGATAAGACCCCGCGCTTCGAGGTCGATTCGCTTTTTGCGGTGTTTGAGTGGCAACTCGATCCCGTCGCAGATCAGTGGCTCCCCCTCCAGCAACGCGTCTTCGGGCGCGCCATGCACTCCGCGAAATGCATTTATCAGCCGGATGCGCGTCGCGTTGCGCCACACCAGCACGGGCGAACGCGCCATCAGGTCGACCTCGACCCGCTGTCCCCAGACAACACGGTTATCGCGCGCGGCGGCGTCCTCTACCATCCGTTCGAACGTCTCGAACGTCAGATCAGGGTCTGACAGCGCATGCGCGAGATCCAGGATGGGATTGTCCGCCTCCTGCCGGAAAATACGCTCAAGGTTCTTCACCCGCGTTGCGGGCAGTTTTTCAAACACCATCGTTCCGGATTGGTTGACCGGTGCCAGCTGCGCCGGATCACCGAAAAGCAGCAGCGTCGGGAATATCTCTTTGAGATCTTCGAACTGCTTATCGTCCAGCATAGAGGACTCATCGACAAACCCGATATCCAACGGCTCTTCGCGGCGCTTCCAGCCGGTGATGAAGTCACTGCCCTTCAATCCGGCCGCAGCCAGCGCGCCGGGGATGGATTTGTTGCCAGCATAAAAAGCCGCCGCGCGCTCAAGCGCCACATCCGAAAGCCCTTCGATCTCCGGCCGTTCGCCGCTGCCGGCCAACCATTCCGCAACCCGTTCGTATTCAGGGTCATAAACCGGCGTATAGAGAATGCGGTGGATCGTCGTCGCAGGCACCCCCCGCAGCCGCAAAACCGACGCTGCCTTGTTCGTGGGTGCCAGGATCGCAAGGGTGCGCTTGTCCTTGCGCTTGCGGGATTCGTAGTCTCCCGACACGATCTCGACACCTGCCGCTTCAAGGGCGCGGTACAGCTCTGCCAGCAGCAATGTCTTGCCCGATCCGGCTTTGCCTGTGACGGCCATGACCTGATCCTTGCCACCCTGCGGTGCCTTCAGCAACCCATCGTCGAGATCCACGCCAGCGAGGCGCAGCATCTCGGCCACCGCGTCATAGGCGGCGGCCTGATCGTCCGAATACATGAGCGCGGGCAATGACATGCCCTGACACTATGCCAGCACCGCGCGAGGGACCAGACCCGTCAGCCTGCTTGCGCAAAAGGTACGCGCTCCGTACCGCCAAAGGCGCGATTGAACCACAGTTTCGACAGTGCGGGCGGCAACCCGGCGCGTTCCGCGACGCGGGCCTGCGCGGCGCGGTCGAATTCCCACAGACCAACGCTGATCTGTTCGCGGCCTTCACCCTGGCTGCCCAATACCTCGGGCGAGGAACCGACCCGCTTGTATATCCGCACCATACGCGCATCGAAGACACCGACGAAGTGCTTTACGCCAAACCCGTTCATGATTTCGCCGCCCCCCAGCATCAACGCCGCGGCAACATGCGGACCTGAACCGCGTGACAGGCAAAATCGCGTGCATTCCCAGATCAGGGGGCTTTTGATCGGGCCGGTCGTCAGGTGCCCGAAATGATCGTTCACCATCACACGCCCCACAGTTGGCAGAAACCGCATGGAACCGCCATGGTCGCCCTGTGGCGTTTCCCAAATGACGTAGAGCGGGTTCAGATCATCATACTCATCCCGTTCGAACCCGGCGCTGTCCACGGTCACGTCCCAGCCAAGTCGGGTCTTGAACTGGTCAGCCCTGTCACGGAACATTCCTTGAGCAAGACGGGGGTATTGTTTCAATTGATCGGCATAAAGATAACGCAGCATCTCTTGTCTCCCTTCACAGTCATTCTAGGAAAGAAGAGTTACCAGAGCGTTCGTTAACGCAGGAAAAGTGCAGCGCTCGCACCGAAGGGGCGATGGGCAACACCTTAGTCTAGACAACGATCAAGCCCCGGCTCAGCGCCCTGGCCACAGCATGGGTTGTATTGAGAGCCCCCAGTTTGAACCGCGCGCTTTCGATATAGACCCGCAGCGTGTGTTCCGAAATCGACAGCGTATTGGCCACCTGCGCACGGCTGTAGCCGATTGCCAGCAACGTCATCGCATCGACTTCACGCGGGGACAGGGCCTGACCGGAGTCAGGGCTCCGGGTAGGTTCGAACTCCAAAGCCTTTTCGTTGAAGTAATGCGCGATCAGGATCAGCGTGCGCCGGTTCTCTTCGGTGAAGGCGCTCCAGAGTACATCGTCGCAAATATTATTGGCGGTAAAGAGGGCAAACTGGCCGTTCGGGCCGCGGATCGGAACCGAGAAGCCCTGATTGCCAACGCCATATTCGATGGATTCTTTCTGGAACTGCCGTGCCGCCTTGCTTGACCAATCCAGGCGTTTCCAATCGACCGGGTGAAACCGTTGGTAGCACCCCATGATTACCGGATCGACGCGCAGGTAGTTCTGTTCGAGATAACGTTGGCGCCAGACGTCCGGGTATGTCCCGCATCCGTACTGGTCTCCTGCGCTGTCTACCCAATGGTAGACGACATGCGCTATGTCGTAATAGTCGCGCACCGCTTCGGAGGCGACCTGGAGGGCGTCAAGCGTGTCCGCTTGCTCCAACGCCTCCAATATCTGTTCTAAGTTCTGTCTCGTTGCCATGCGCCCGATCCGAAGACCGCTCCTCCAATGCGGCGATCTCGGCCAAGGCAATAATTGCGGTATCGTCAAGCTGCTCCGCCAGGGCGGGCAAACCGTTAGAAACCGCAAAACTGCGCAGATCGGCAAGAACGTCCAATATCCAGTCACTTCGCATGGTCAGATTCACTTCCAAATGGTTAATGATAAGTTAACACAACCGTAGCATGCATTAATTAGTGAAAGAAATTCACGCTTTTCCACTCCCCAGAAATAGCGAGGGGTCAATTTCCAAGTGTTTGAAGTCCATAGGGTTCGAATTCCGGACATGCAAACCCCCGCGAAACGAATTTAACGAATCGCAGGGGCAACCAGCAAGACAGATGATTCGGCTGTTAACGTCCAGCTTCCAGGACATCCTCGAGGGTCCGCAATCCTGTCGTAGGGGCTTGTACCAGCACGGACATGTTGCCCGGCTTATGCTCGTTGCGCTTCATCTTCATGTGCGCTTCGGGCAGATCGCTCCAGGCGAATACTTCGGACATGCACGGGTCAAGCCGTCGCTCCAGCATCAGCTTGTTGGCCGCTGACGCCTGTTTCAGGTGCGCAAAGTGGCTGCCTTGCAGGCGCTTTTGATGCATCCACATGTAGCGCACGTCAAACGTCAGGTTGAATCCGGATGTCCCGGCGCAGATCACGACCATGCCGCCTTTCTTGACTACAAAAGTGGAGACAGGGAACGTCGCCTCACCGGGATGTTCGAACACCATGTCCACGTTCACGCCTTTGCCGGTGATCTCCCAGATCGCCTTGCCAAAGCTGCGCGCTTCTTTGAACCATTCCGCATATTCCGGCGTGTTGACCGTAGGAAGCTGCCCCCAGCATTTGAAATCCTTGCGGTTCAGTACACCCTTGGCCCCGAGGTCCATGACGAACTGACGCTTGCTCTCGTCAGAGATGACGCCAATCGCGTTGGCGCCTGCTGTGTTGATCAACTGGATCGCATAAGATCCCAAACCACCGGACGCCCCCCAGACCAGCACGTTCTGACCTGGCTTCAGGTCATGCGGTTCATGCCCGAACAACATCCGGTAGGCAGTGGCCAGCGTCAGCGTATAGCAGGCGGCCTCTTCCCAGGTCAGATGCTTGGGGCGCGGCATGAGCTGCTGTGCCTGTACATTGGTGAATTGCGCGAATGACCCATCCGGCGTCTCGTAGCCCCAGATGCGCTGGCTCGGCGAATACATCGGGTCACCACCGTTGCATTCCTCGTCGTCGCCATCATCCTGATTGCAATGGATCACGACCTCGTCGCCGACCTTCCAGCGCTTGACCTTGTCGCCCACGGCCCAGACGATTCCCGACGCGTCGGACCCTGCGATATGGTATGGCATGCCGTGGCCATCGAACGGGCTGATCGGCACACCCATTGCGGCCCAGACTCCGTTGTAATTGACCCCTGCCGCCATCACGAGCACCAATACTTCGTGGCTATCCAGCTGCGGGACATCCACGACCTCCTGCACCATAGCCGTGTCAGGATTGCCATGACGCTCGCGCCGGATAGTCCACGCGTACATCTTTTTCGGCACAAATCCCATCGGGGGCATCTCTCCCATTTCATACAGATCTTTTTGTGGTGCCTCGTATTGGGCGATGCTGGTGTCCAGTGCCATGCGACTCTCCAAAGGTTAACAAACGTGCCGCAACGCAGAATCGCGGCTCTCCCCGACTGAAATATTGGGCTGCGCGCAATATTGCAACCACAATGGCGTCATTTTTGTAATTTTATGACCCTGCAGGCGCAGAAATTACCTTTGCAGTCGCAGCATCCTCCGGCAGGAAATGCGCAATGGAGTTGGCATAGAAATGTGCGACGTCTTCCTGACCTGTATTGATGCGCCAGACTCCGTCCTGTTGATGGATCATACCATGCCGACGCATGTGTTCACACGCGCGTGTCAGTTCCGTGTCGAGTTTATCGGGGTTCAGTGCGAGGTTCTGGTGCGGGACTTTCGCAATCACCGTCTCGACTGCTTTGCGCAGGGCACCGGGTGCCATCGGACCTTCGCGGCGCAAGGCAGTGCATATCAGCGGCACGGCCAGGACCGGCATCGCGACTTCGATCCCGGCGCTCAAGGCTCGGGTGATCTCCACGACGTCTGTGGGGTCGCGCTGCGCCCTCAGCGAAAGCGGTGCACCAAACTGTACGGCTGCGGTGCCAAAGCGGGTGTCGGCCCCCCGCGCCCTTTCGCCCAGCTTGCGAATGATAAAGCCTACGATCACCGAAATCCGCGCGCCGAACCGACGGTTGCCGCGCGCATGGGCGGCAATCAGCACGCGGTCTTCCAACACGCGGTCATAGTTGATCGCGACCGGCACGAACACCACGTCACGGTCGCCGTCCGGGTCGAACCCTTCGATTACATAGGACAGCAACCCCATCTTGGCCGGCTGCAAAGCGCCCGTCAGGCTTAGCCCGCCCTCCGGAAACACCGCCTGGGTCAATCCCCCTGCTGTTGCCATCTGCACATAGCGCGCCAGCACCTTGCGGTAGAGGTTACCATTCGATCTGCGACGGATGAAATAGGCCCCCCACCAACGGATCAGACGGCTAAGCGGCCAGACGCGTGCCCATTCGCCAACTGCAAAGCTCATTGCGGCACTCTTGGCCGCGAGATACGGGACCAACACATAATCCATGTTGCTGCGGTGGTTCATGATGAAAATCACCGTGGAGTCATGAGGGATCTGCGCAAGGATCTCGTTGTTCCGCTCGGCGGTCCTGATGCGGTAAACCGACCGTGCAAGGATCTTGGCAACGCGGATACCGAAGCCGAAATACGCGAAGGCGGAAAAGCTCGGCACGATCTCGCGGGCGTATTCCTGCGCCTTCTGGAAGCCCACATTCTCGGGCACCCCGTTGTCATGCGCGTAATTCACGATCTCACGGGTAACTTCAGGGTCGTAACTCAGGCGCTGGATCATGTCGTGACGGCGGGTCAGGCGAAACGGTTCTATCGGGCGGACCAGACGCTTGTTGAGCTGCGCCACCGCACGTTCCAGCCGCCGACGAAAAAACCAGCGCACGGACGGCAACAACAGATGGCTAAGCGCTGTGACCGCCGCGAAAAGCAGGATCAGAATAAACAGCCAAAGGGGAACTTCCACAATCTGCGTCATGGCGCGCACCCTCGCAGCCCCTTGGGTCAAGGACAATATCAATCAGCGCCGCCCACCGCGAGATGATCGGTTTGAGATGACGTTCAGGCCTGAATTGTGTCCCCGCCGCTGCATTTGACCGGAATGTCAGCGCCAAGCCAACTCACTGCGAATGACCTTAGCAAAGAAGGGAAAATGCCGCGATGCAGCGAATTGACACTTACCTAAAGTTTCCCTTATCAATGGCATTACGCAACAATCTTGCTTACACGTTTGAACGAGGCTCCGAACATGGCGACGCAACTCAAAGACAAACCCTGGCTGATCCGTACCTATGCGGGCCATTCCACCGCCTCGGCTTCCAATTCGCTTTATCGGGCGAACCTGGCCAAAGGGCAAACCGGCTTGTCCGTAGCCTTCGATCTGCCGACTCAGACCGGTTATGACAGTGATCATGTCCTGTCGCGCGGAGAGGTCGGAAAGGTCGGTGTGCCGGTGTGTCACCTGGGGGACATGCGTTCATTGTTTGAGGATATTCCGCTGGAACAGATGAATACCTCGATGACCATCAACGCGACGGCCCCGTGGTTGCTGGCGCTTTATATTGCGGTCGCAGAAGAACAGGGTGTCGATGTGGCCAGCCTGCAAGGCACTGTGCAAAACGATCTGATCAAGGAATACCTCAGCCGCGGCACCTATATCTGCCCCCCTGCCCCATCACTGAAGATGATCGCGGACGTGGCCGAATATTGCTATACTAACGTGCCGAAATGGAACCCGATGAATGTCTGTTCCTATCACCTGCAAGAAGCGGGCGCGACGCCGGAACAGGAACTGGCCTTTGCCCTTGCGACGGCGACAGCGGTTCTGGACGCGCTGAAACCGCGCGTTCCCGATGAAGATTTTCCGAAACTGGTAGGACGTATTTCGTTTTTCGTGAACGCCGGCATCCGATTTGTTACCGAGATGTGCAAGATGCGCGCCTTTGTTGATTTGTGGGACGAGATTTGCGCGGAACGCTACGGCGTGACGGATCCCAAATACCGGCGTTTCCGGTACGGCGTACAGGTCAATTCATTGGGCCTGACCGAACAGCAGCCCGAAAACAACGTTTACCGTATTCTCATCGAAATGCTGGCCGTCACCTTGTCGAAAAAGGCACGTGCGCGTGCCGTTCAACTGCCGGCCTGGAACGAGGCTTTGGGGCTCCCGCGACCCTGGGACCAGCAATGGTCAATGCGGATGCAGCAAATTCTGGCCTATGAAACGGATCTGTTGGAATTTGACGATCTCTTCGATGGCAATCCTGCAGTGGACGCCAAGGTCGAAGCGCTGAAAGAAGGCGCGCGGGCGGAACTGGCCAATCTTGACGGCATGGGCGGGGCAATTTCGGCAATAGATTACATGAAAGGACGTCTGGTCGAAAGCAACTCAGAACGCCTTGGCCGGATCGAGTCGGGCGAAACAGTCGTGGTCGGCGTCAACAAATGGCAACTAGGGGAACCATCGCCCCTGATGACTGGTGACGGCGGGATCATGGTCGTTGATCCCGCCGTAGAGGCAGAACAGATCGGACGGCTTGAGGCGTGGCGCGGCGATCGGGATGCCGGCGCAGTCGAACGCGCGCTGGCTGAATTGCGCAGTGCCGCGGCCGAAGGGCGCAATGTCATGCCCGCGTCCATCGCCGCAGCCAAAGCTGGCGTCACGACTGGCGAATGGGCCGCACAAATGCGCAGTGTCCATGGCGAATACCGCGGTCCCACCGGCGTCGCAAAAGGGCAATCGAACAAGACCGAAGGGCTTGAGGATCTGCGCAGCGCGGTCGACGCGGCGAGCGATCGACTGGGACGGCGTCTGAAATTCCTCGTTGGCAAGCCGGGCCTTGACGGCCATTCCAACGGGGCCGAACAGATTGCCGTGCGCGCGCGCGATTGCGGCATGGATATCTCCTACGAAGGCATCCGTTTAACCCCCGCCGAAATCGTCGCGGCCGCGCTGCAAGATGACGCTCATGTGGTCGGCCTGTCGATTCTTTCGGGATCGCATATTCCGCTGGTCGAAGATCTGATGGTCCAGATGCGCGATGCCGGTCTGGGGCATATTCCCGTAATTGTTGGCGGCATTATCCCTGAAGAAGACGCGGCACGGTTGCGTGCAATGGGTGTGGCCCGGGTCTACACCCCGAAAGATTTCGAGCTGAATACAATCATGAATGATATCATCATGCTTACTGACCCTGCTGCGGTTGCGGCTGAGTAAGAAAACTCGCGTAATTTCGCTTATTATCTCAGCATTCCTTTGCAAAAATTTCAGAGCCGGAATATTCATTGGAGAAAATGGAGTTTCACAATGGACACTGACCTGAAATCACTCTCTCGCAAGGAACTGGAAAAGCTTCTTGAAGACGTGAAAAAGGCCTTGCAGAAAGCACAAGATCGGGACCGACGCGAGGCGCGCAAAGCCGCGGAAAAAGCGGCGGCGGGATTCGGGTTTTCGCTTGGCGAATTGAACGATGAGGCAAAGCCTCCCAAGGTCGTGAAAAAACGTACAAAGCCTTCGGTTGCGAAATACGCTAACCCTGCGGATAAATCGCAGACATGGACTGGCAAAGGCCGACAGCCGAATTGGTATCGCGAGCAATTGGCAAAAGGCGTGAAGCCCGAAGCGCTGGAAATCTAGCCGACAGTAACGTCGGGCTTGAACGGATCATGCCCCCAATTCTTTAGTGAATAGGCCCAGTCACTGGCCTTTGGGGTGTTCGGAACCTGTGCCGCATGGCGTTTGATGTACCCCACGACCTTCGCCATGTGGTCCCAATCCTCATCAGACAGTTCGTCCTTGTCCTTGCGTTTGATTTCTATGATCCGCTTGCCCGACTTGTGGCCGGTACTCTCTGAGGTATCGCTGTCTCCGACGGATTTGCTTTCCTCGGTTTGCAGCCATTCTTCGATTTCTTTCGGCTGCATGTTTACCAGGTTGCGCCATTCGTCCCAGATCTGATCGCGTGACTTCTTCATTCCAGTGCTCCTTTTGGCCGGTAAACGAACATCCCAAAGTGAATGCCGGTTCCGCATCAGCTTGAAGGTTTGCGGGTGCCAATATCGCGATGCGCCCATGCGCTCGCCCCTTGTCTCCGGATCGTCCTGAGGGCAGGGTCGGCGCGACCCGCGAAGGAGAATGCGATGACTATTCACATTGGTGCGAAGCACGGCCAGATTGCCGAAACCGTATTGATGCCAGGAGACCCCTACCGCGCCAAATGGGCTGCGGAAAACTTTCTCGACGGTGCAGAACTGGTTAACCAAATCAGGGGCATGCTGGGCTTTACCGGAATGTGGAAAGGCAATCGCGTAACCATTCAAGGCTCGGGGATGGGGATGCCTTCGCTTTCGATCTACGTCAACGAATTGATCCGCGATCATAACGCGCAGACGCTCATCCGCATTGGGTCCTGTGGTGCCATGCAAGCCCATGTGAGCATCCGCGATATCATCATCGCCATGACTGCCAGCACGATCACATCGCCTTCATCCGGTATCCTCCGCGAAGTCAATTTCGCGCCCTGTGCAGATTGGGGACTGCTAAGCGCCGCGGTAAAATCCGCTGCGGGCAAGGGGTCGAAAACCCATGTCGGCGGCATCTATTCATCAGATGTCTTCTACGCGGAACGGCCTGATCTTGATGAGCAGATGGTCCGTCATGGCATCCTGGGCGTCGAAATGGAGGCGGCGGAGCTCTATACACTGGCCGCCCGCCACCGCCGCCGCGCGTTGGCGGTTCTGACAGTCTCGGATCACCTACAAACTGGTGAGGCGTTGCCGTCGGAAGACCGTGAAAAGACATTCGGCGACATGGTGGAAATCGCGCTGGAGGCAGCGTTCGCCTAACGCCCGTGGGTACGGTCATAGCCGCTTGGCTGAGGCGGTTTCCAATTGCCAAGCGCGCCGGGTGCGGGGGCGAATGTCTCTACCAGCAGTGGATAGCACGGGGCGGCATCCGACGAATGCTCTGCCGAACAATCCCCGCCGGGACAGGCGCTGAGCGCGCCCAGAAGGTCGACCTCGGCAAAGAATTCCAGCATGTCGCCGGGGCGGACGGGCGATGCTTTCATGAAATACTCGCCCGTATCTCGGGTGAAGCCGGTACACATAAAGACATTGAGAACATCGTGCACATGGCTCTCGGCGTCACGGGGCGGCACGCCCAAGTAATCCCCCATTGCACGGCTCAGGTTGGAGTGGCAGCAGTGATGGTATTGCCCGCCCGCCAGCAGGTTATGCGTATAAGGATCGCAGCGCGTCCCGATCACGTCATGGACGGACCCGCCAAAACCGTCGATGCCATACCACGCGAGGCTGTCGTGGGTGATCGTAGCCAGCGGCCGCATTCCCGGAAAGCTCGACCACATACGATCCCCGCGCGTGATGTGAGTACCGTGCAGCGCGCGCGTCTTGCCCGAATAGAACCGCTCGGTCAGGTCGCGCGCATTCCACAGGTTCAAATCGCCGACTTGTGGTCCTTCGACACTGTTGATGCGAAAGAAGTGGCCCGCAGGGACACTGAATGTCCGTGCGTCGCGCGGCGGTATCAGCGTCTCACCCGTCTTGGTCAGGCTGGCGCGCGCCGCATCCAGAAGCGCCATATCAGGTCGCGGCAGCGTCTCCACCGGATAGCAGATCACAGGCGGAACGGCGCGGCGAGCGGCGGCATCAGAAGGTATATTCATGCGTTTTGCCCCGCGATCCGGCCCGAGAAAAGGCAGCCGCCCAGAAATGTCCCTTCCAACGCGTTGTAGCCGTGGTAACCGCCACCGCCAAAGCCGCAAACCTCGCCGGCGGCAAAGAGACCCTCGAAGACATCTCCATCCGAGGTCAGAACCCTGCCCTGCAGATCGCAGTGCAACCCACCGAGCGACTTGCGTGTCAGGATATTCAGACGCACCGCAATCAACGGTCCGTTCGCCGGGTCGAGGATGGCGTGCGGTTTCGCGGTGCGGATCAGCTTGTCGCCCCGATACGCCCGCGCGCTGCGAATCGCGGTGATCTGCGCATCTTTGGCGAACGGGTTTGCCAGTTGGCTATCGCGCGCCTCGATCTGGCGGCGAATATGTTCAAGATCAAGCGGCGCATCCGGCGTCAATTGCGTCATGCGGGCGACGAGCGTTGCGAGATCATCCGCGACGATGAAATCCGCGCCCTTTTCCTTGAATGCCTCGACCGCCGGTGTCGCGCCCTTGCCCAACCGTGCGGCCAGGACTTCGCGCCAGCCGCCCTCGCTCAGGTCGGGGTTCTGTTCAGAACCGGAAAGAGCGAACTCCTTTTCGATGATCTTTTGGGTCAAGATGAACCAGCTGTGTTCGCCTGCCTTCAGAATACGTGCAAGCGTGCCGAGCGTGTCGAAACCGGGCAGAAACGGGGCCTCCATCCGGTCTCCGCGTGCGTCGAACCACAGGGATGATGGCCCTGGCAGCACACGGATGCCATGATTGGGCCAGATCGGGTTCCAGTTCTGCAACCCTTCGCAATAATGCCACATGCGGTCCTCGTTTATCAGCCCGGCACCAGCGGCGGCGGCAATCCCGTGCATCTTGCCATCGACGTAATCCGGCACGCCGGCGACCATTTTGGCCGGTGCCTTGCCCAGTCGGTCCGTTGGCCAGTGTTTGCGGACCGTATCATGATCGCCACCAATCCCGCCGGTCGTCAGGATCACCGCCTCGGCGCGATGGCTGAAGCTGCCGGTCACATCGCGGGGCGTAGACGCGCCGCGCCTGGCATTTGACGAAGCCAGAACATCGCCCGTGACGCCCCGGACGCAACCGTTCTCGACAATCAATTCGGTCACACGATGGCGGAACCCAAGTTTCAACATACCCGCTGTCGCATGCTCGGTCATCAGTCGCGCGAAAGGAGCTACGACACCTGTGCCTGTGCCCCATGTGATATGGAAACGTGGAACGGAGTTGCCATGACCATGCGCCTGGCCCCCACCCCGCTCGGCCCAGCCGACGACGGGAAACCAACGCATGCCCAGACCGTGCAGCCATTCGCGCATCCCGCCCGCAGCAAACTCGACGTATTTCTC
>JAGXFI010000047.1 GCA_024637305.1 Sulfitobacter sp. | reverse complement strand
CCTGACGTGAGCAATTTTCAGGCACCGGATTCAAACCGGTAATTCATAAAGAGGTCACGACTATGCGTATGGTATTCGGATTGGTTCTTTTGGTCGGTATCGCCTTGGCAGGCGGTGCGGTTTACCTCGCCAAAGATCAGATCGGACAATACAAAACCGCCATCGCGCGTGCCGAAGCCGCGAAAAGCAAGATCGTACCGACGGAAATCATCTATGTCGCCGAACGGGCTTTGAAATACGGTGAACGGCTGACGAAGGAAGACGTCCGCGGGGTCGCGTTTCCGGTTACCGCGATCCCCGAAGGTGCATTCAAGGAAATCACCGAAATTTTCCCCGAGAACACAGATCAACTTCGCGTGGTGCTGCGGCCTATGGAAAAGGACGAGGCGGTCCTGGCTGTCAAGGTGACCGAACCAGGTGAAGACGCTGGCCTTACCTCGCGGCTGGAACGCGGCATGCGGGCCTTCACCATCAAGGTTGACGTGTCCAGCGGTGTGTCCGGCTTCTTGCGCCCCGGCGACAAGGTTGACGTTTACTGGACCGGTCGCATCAACGTGGGTGCCAAAGACGGTCGTGGCGACGTGACAAAGCTGATTCAGGCGGGGATCAAGTTGATCGCAATCGACCAGACAGCGGGGGGTGAACTCAACAGTGGGACGATCGCACGAACAGTCACGGTCGCCGTCGATCCCAATCAGGTTGCCTCCCTCGCCCAAGCTCAATCGACAGGCAGCCTGTCGCTTTCGCTGGTAGGTGCGGGCGACGATACCATCGCCGGTGCGGTAGAGGTAGATCAGCGCAGCCTGCTGGGTCTCGCGGCCGAAAAAGTGCAGGAAGCAGCAGCAGCAGAGCGCGTTTGCACCATTCGCACCCGGCGGGGCGCGGACTTGGTCGAGATCCCGATCCCCTGCACAAACTGAACAAAACCAATTCGTTGAGCAGCTCCGCACCTTCGCCGTGCGGCGCTTTGCTTTTGATGCCTGTTGCCATTTATCCACATAAGGAGGAGCGGCGAACGCATTGATTCTTGCAATAAATTGGAAATAGCCCCAAGGTGATCCAAACGACGGGCGAAAAGACCCTACCTTGAGGCGTGATCAAAAAAGGCAGGTCACATGAAAATCGACAGATTTATGAAAGCAGCCCTTGTTGGGTTGACCTTGAGTGCAACCTCGCTTGCGATCACGGTACCGGTTCCTGCTCAGGCAGAGACCCTTCGCGTCGTCAAAAGCGGCACCAGTTCTCGCTTGAGCGTCCCGATGAACCGCGCCATCGTTGTCGAAAGCGACGTTCCCTTCGCGGAGCTGAGCATTGCCAACCCGGGCATCGCCGATATCTCGTCGCTGTCGGATCGCACGATCTACCTGCTGGGCAAGTCCCCCGGGCGCACGACCCTGACCCTTCTGGATGCATCAGGCCGCCTTATCACCAATGTGGACGTGCAGGTTGCCACCGATGTCGCCGAATTCAAGGAACGGCTCCGCCAGATCCTTCCGGGTGAACAGATCGAAGTGCGCACGGCGAATGACGGGATCGTCCTTTCCGGCACGGTTTCCTCGACCCAGCGCCTGCAACGGGCACTGGATCTGGCCGAACGCTACGCCCCCGAACGGGTCAGCAACCTGATGGGTGTCGGCGGCGTCCAGCAGGTCATGTTGAAAGTGCGTTTTGCGGAAATGCAGCGGTCGGTTTCCAAATCCCTCAGCTCTTCGTTGGCTCTGGGTGGCGGTATCGGCAGCGATATCGGCATCAGCGGCGGTACCGGTACGACCGGCAACGCCGGCGGTGTCGCCAACTCGCTTGCGGGAACAATTCCTGGATCGAACGACAACGCAGGGGCGGTCCTTTTCGGCTTCAACGCCGGTTCAACCCAGGTCGGCCTGTTGCTTGAAGCGTTGGAGCAAAAAGGTGTCGTTCGGTTCCTCGCAGAGCCGAACCTGGTATCGCTTTCCGGTCAGGAAGCAAAATTTCTCGCCGGTGGCGAATATCCTGTACCAGTTTCGCAGGAAGATGGCCGCACTTCGGTCCAATACAAACCATTCGGCGTGGAGATGAGCTTCATTCCCCGCGTCGTGGATAAGGATTTGATCAATCTGGAGCTGAACGCCGCTGTTTCGGCGATCGACCCCAGCAACAGCCTAACCCTCAACAGCGGCTTCACCCTCGCCTCGTTCAGTCGCCGCGAAACCTCGACGACGATCGAAATGCGGGATGGCGAAAGCTTTGCCATTGCGGGGCTGCTACAGGATGATTTCACCGACAATACTTCCCAGCTGCCCTGGATCGGAGACGTGCCGGTCCTTGGCGCGCTTTTCCGCAGCGCGGACTACCAGCGCAGCCAGACGGAGCTGGTTATCATTGTGACTGCACATTTGGTTACCCCGACCCGTGGCGACGCATTGGCCCTGCCGACGGAACGGATCAAGCCCCCTACTGAAAAAGACCTTTTCCTTTACGGTCGCACTGCTGCAGGAACCCGTTCTCCGAAAGCAGGTGCTGCTGGAGAGGTTGCAAAGCAGGATTTCAAGGGATCTTATGGCTATGTACTGGATTGAGACAATGCACATGGCACACGCCAAGAAATTCGCGCAACTGGGTTTGATCGCTTCCCTGATAAGTAGCGCGGCCTGCACCGTAACTTCAGATGATCGCGTCCTGACGCAATTTCATACCGAAGCTGGTACGGTGATCAATACAAGCAACTTCGGATATGCGTCCAACAACAATGCCTTGGTGATGACAGGTCAGCGCGAGTACACGTTCAACCTCGCGAACCGGTTCTCCAATGAAGTGCCGTCGATGGTCAATTTCGCGTTCAATTCCGCCACGCTGGATGCCAATGCGCAAGCTGCGTTGCGCCAGCAGGCGGACTGGATTCGCCAATTCCCCGAAGTCCGTTTCAGGGTCTACGGCCACACGGATGCGGTCGGTTCCAACCAGTACAACCATGCGTTGGGTCTGCGGCGTGCGCAGGCCGTCGTTCACTTCCTCGAACAGCTGGGGATCAGCCGCAGCAGGCTCGAAGCCGTCGTATCGTTCGGTGAAACGCAACCGCTCGTGGTCACACAGGGCCGCGAACGCCGGAATCGCCGCACCGTGACAGATGTCAGCGGCTTCGTGAAACGACACCCGACCGTGCTGGATGGCAAATATGCGCAGATCATCTATCGCGACTATATCGTCAGCGCACAGAGCGAGACGGTCCTGAGCCGCGGAATGACAATTCCGTAGAACTCGGACAACCAGAAGCGTCAAAACGGGGCCGCGAGAGATCGCAGGCCCCGTTTTCGTTGTCTGCGAGTTCTGTTGACCAATCCCCTGCCCTGCGCCCCATCGTTTCACGATACCCAACAATAGAAACAATCTAGCCCCAATCTCGCCCAGATTTGCTGTGATATTCATCGCAATGGGACAAATTTGTCCGGCCTTCGGGCCGGGCATGGGCACCCACAGACGACTTCAAGTGCGGCCTGTTTCGGCCAACCGGTTCGGCTGTGTTGCCAGATAAAGAGGATGATTAGGCAATGAGTAGTTTGATGCCACAACCAGAACAGGCCGGAATCGTCGCATGTACTGTAAGCCGCGACGTGCAGAATTTCGACCTTCTGATCGAGGACATGGAAACCGCGCTAGGTGAAAACTGGGGCGATCTTGGCTTTGCCGAAGCGCTTGCGTTTTTCGGCCAGCCCGAAGCCCAAGGCATGGAATTCATCGCGCTCGCGATGGATGACACGGACGAGGAAAACCTCGTTCTGATGGGTGAAATCATCACCCAGGCCAAAGCCCGCGAAATCAAGGTCATCCTCATCGCTGAAGACGTGACACCCGGTGCCTTGCATTCCCTGTTGCGGTTGGGCGCGGATGAATTCGTCCCCTACCCCCTTCCCGAAGGCGAGCTTTCGCAAGCAATTGACCGGGTCCGTGCAAAAGACGAACCTGTCGTCGAACCGGCGAAATCCGCGCCTCAACTCAAGGCCGGTACAAAGAAGGACGGCGCGTTGATCGTCGTGCATGGCCTCGCCGGGGGCACTGGTGCCACCACGATGGCTGTCAACCTTGCGTGGGAATTGGCCAATGCCGAAAAGACCGGCGGTCCTTCGGTTTGCCTGCTTGATCTCGATCTGCAATTCGGCTCCGTCTCAACGTTCCTTGATCTGCCGCGGCGCGAAGTCGTTTATGATATGTTGTCGGACACTGAATCCATGGACGAAGAGATATTTGGGCAATCTCTACTGACCTATGAAGAAAAGCTGCATGTGCTGACCGCCCCGCCGGAAATGCTGCCGCTCGACCTTATCGGTTCCGACGACGTCTCGCGCATCCTCAACATTGCGCGGGATCAATTCGATTATGTGATCGTCGACATGCCTTCGACCCTCGTGCAGTGGTCTGAAACGGTGTTGAACATGGCGCATATCTACTTTGCCACGCTGGAACTGGATATGCGGTCGGCGCAAAACACGCTGCGCTTCAAGCGCGCGCTGCAATCCGAGGAACTCCCCGTGGAAAAACTACGCTACGTGATGAACCGCGCGCCGAAATTCACCGACCTCAGTGGCAAGGGCCGAGTCAAGCGGATGGCCGAAAGCCTTGGTATCTCGATCGACCTCAGCCTGCCAGATGGCGGCAAGCCGATCACCCAGGCCAATGACCACGGGACACCGCTCGCGACATCTGCACCCAAAAGTCCGCTACGCCGCGAAATCGCCAAATTGGCGCAATCCATTCACAGCCTCAAAGACAACACGGCCGCTGCCGCCTGATCTTGCAACGAAAGTAGACCGCGATGTTTTCTAAATATAAAAAGACCGGCGGTGTTGCCGCTTCCAAACCGGCCAAGGACAGCGCGACAGTCACCCCGATTTCAGCCTTGAAACCACCCGTGGTGCCAGTGGCCGCGTCGATGAGAAAGGCGTCACAACCCGCCGCCGCCGCACCGGTAGACAAGGAAGTCAAACGCAAGCAGCGGATGGGTGAGATCAAGCTCGAGCTTCACCGCGCGCTTCTTGATAACCTGAACCTCGCGGCGCTGGAACACGCGACGGAACAGGATTTGCGGCAGGAAATCAACGCCATCGCATCCGAAATTCTGGCCGAAAAGAGCATCGTGCTGGGACGCGAGGACCGGCTGCAGCTGAACTCCGAACTTTATGACGAAGTCACCGGCCTTGGCCCCTTGGAAACGCTGCTGAAAGACGAAAGCGTCAACGATATTCTCGTCAACGGACCACAACAGATCTTTGTCGAACGCGCCGGCAAGCTTCAGTTGACGGATGTGACTTTCAAGGATGAAAAGCACCTCTTGCGGATCATCGACAAGATCGTGTCCGCCGTGGGGCGGCGTGTGGACGAAAGTAACCCATATGTCGATGCCCGTCTGAGCGACGGGTCGCGCTTCAACGCGATGGTGCCACCTGTTGCCGTGGACGGCAGCCTTGTCTCCATCCGGAAATTCAAGAAGGACAAGCTGGGGATCGATGATCTGGTCCAGTTTGGTGCCTTTACCGAAGAAATGGCCGCCTATCTCCAGGCAGCGGTGGCCACGCGCCTCAACATCATCGTGTCGGGCGGTACGGGGTCGGGCAAGACGACGACGCTCAATGCGCTGTCATCCTTCATCGACAACGCCGAACGCATCCTGACCATCGAGGATACTGCGGAACTTCAGCTTCAACAGACGCATGTGGGCCGAATGGAAAGCCGTCCGCCCAACGTCGAAGGCAAGGGCGAGGTTTCGCCCCGCGACTGTCTGAAAAACGCCCTGCGGATGCGCCCTGACCGGATCATCGTGGGCGAGACGCGCGGTGAGGAAGTCATCGACATGCTTCAGGCCATGAACACCGGCCACGATGGATCAATGACCACGATCCACGCGAACTCTGCACGCGATGGTGTGTCACGTCTGGAAAACATGATCGCCATGGCCGGGATCGAAATGCCGCTCAAGGCCGTGCGCAGCCAGATCTCATCTGCTGTGAACCTCATCGTGCAGGCATCGCGCCTTCAGGATGGCTCGCGCCGCATGACCTCGATCACGGAAATCACCGGTATGGAGGGGGACGTGATCTCCATGCAGGAAATTTTTCGCTACCAGCGCGTCGGCCTCACGCCCGACAACAAGATCATCGGTCATTTCACCGCCACCGGCGTGCGCAGCCACTACGCAGAGCGCTTCCGGATGTGGGGTTATGACCTGCCTTCTTCAATCTACGAACCCATCGCTGCCCAGTAAGGATTTACCGTCATGAGCGCCGAACCAATTATCTATGGCCTGATCTTCGTGGGCGTTCTTGTCCTCGTGGAAGGCCTGTACCTTGTCGCCTTTGGCAAATCCATCAGCCTCAACAGCCGCGTCAACCGCAGGTTGGAGATGCTGGAAAAAGGCACGCGCCGCGAGGAAGTTCTGGAGAAACTGCGCAAGGAAATGCAACAGCATATGAGCGCAAAGTCCATCCCGCTCTATTCTTTGCTGGCTGAAAAGGCGCAGAAGGCGGCGATTGCTTTCACCCCCAAACAGCTGATCATGGTGATGGCAGCCGTCGCGTTCATCGCATTCCTGGCCCTGACCATCGGCACTGCCACAGAGGCACCAATCCGCATTGCAATGTCGGTCGGAATGGGCGTCGGCGGGGTTTATTTCTGGATCTCGTCCAAGGCGAACAAGCGGATGGCCATGATTGAAGAGCAATTGCCCGATGCGGTTGAGCTTATGGTGCGCTCCTTGCGCGTCGGTCACCCGTTCAGCAATGCGATCTCCATCGTGTCAAAGGAAATCCAGGATCCGCTGGCCTCCGAATTCGGCGTCATCGCGGACGAAGGGGCTTATGGCCGCGACATCGGCGACGCGCTCAAGGATATGGCAGAGCGGCTCGACATGCAGGATTTGCGCTTCCTCGCCGTCGCGGTGACGATCCAACAGCAGTCGGGCGGTAACCTCGCAGAGATTCTCGCGGGGCTGGCTAAGGTGATCCGTGCGCGGTTCCGTCTTTTCCGCCGCGTCAAGGCGATTACCGCAGAAGCCAAATGGTCAGGCAAATTCCTGTCCGCCTTCCCGATTGTCGCGCTTATCGTGATCAATGTCTCTGATCCACATTACTATGACGAAGTGCGCGATCACGCACTGTTCATCCCCGCCTGCTTTGCCGTCGGCATCTTTCTGGCCGCAAATCTTCTGGTGATGCGCGTTCTGACAGATATCAAGGTATAGGGGCGGGCCATGTTCGATATCATCAACAACAAACTGACAGAACTTATTGGCCCGCTTGGCCTGATCATCATTATCGGTGTCGTGGGCCTTGCCCTCGTGGCGATCACCGTCATCATGATGATGCGCCAACCCGAAGATCCGCTCGACAAACTCAAGCGTGTTGCGCAAGGCCGCCCGGCGGGAAGCGACCGTGCAAAACTGCGTGAAACTGGACACAACCAACAGTTGCAGAAATTCGCAACCCTTCTGGAGCCAAAGGACGATGCCGAGCTGAGCAAGAAGCAGCTGGAATTGCGCCAGGCGGGCTATATTACAAAAGACGCGGTCCGGATATTCTATTTCGCGCAGATGGCTTTGGGTATCGTCGGTCTGGTAGGCGGTTTCATCTATATCAACCTGTTGGGCGGCGGCGACGGTCTCAGCACGCAGAAGATGATGATGTATTCCGTCGGTCCCGGCGCGATCGGGTACTATCTGCCGAAATACTGGGTCACGCGCCGCGTCAGCAAGCGCAAGGAAGAGATCGAACGCGGCTTTCCAGATGCGCTTGACATGATGCTGGTCTGCGTCGAAGCGGGCCAGTCCATGGACCAAAGCATTGTGCGGGTGGCCCGCGAACTGAGGGCTTCTTACAAGGCGCTGTCCGAAGAGTTCGAGGTCGTCGCCTACGAGATGAAGGCAGGCAAGGAAAAAAGCATTGTCCTCAACGATATGGGGACGCGATGCGGCGTGCAGGACGTATCGTCCTTTGTGACTGTGCTCGTTCAATCGGCGGCTTTCGGTACGTCGGTCGCAGATGCGCTGCGGGTCTATGCGGCAGAAATGCGTGACAAACGTGTGATGCGCGCCGAAGAAGCTGCAAACAAGTTGCCAACCAAGATGACCCTTGCCACTATGATGCTGACGGTGCCGCCACTGCTGATTATTCTGGTCGGCCCTTCGGTACACGGCATCACGCAACTTGGTAACATGGGCGGGCCCGGACAGTAATGAGACCACGATCGGCGCGGCGAAAGACGATACTCGCCACGCTACCCCTCTTGATCGGCCTGACCGCCTGCACCGCAGGCGGTTTTGGCATGTCCGGGCTTAGTCCAAACGAGCCCGGCAACCCCTTTGCTCCTGGCGTTGATTTGCGGGCCGAAGCCGAAAACGGTGTGGACGTCGGACACCGTCTGATTGCAGCCGGAGAGTTTGAGCTGGCCATCCGTGCGTTCAACCGTGCTGCATTGGATCAAGGGCTTGATGCTGAAATAATGTCGGGTCTGGGCACCGCGAACCTCGGACTGGGCCGCTTGGGACAGGCCGAAACCCTGCTGCGCCGTGCGGTGAACGAAGAGGCAAACCAGCCGGAAATCTGGAACAATCTGGGCGTTGTCCTCATGGAGCGTGGCAAAAATGCCGAAGCAATGCAGATATTCCGCAAGGCCTTTGCACTCAGTAATGGCCAAAGTGACGCAATTCGGGACAATCTGCGTGTAGCCCTCGCAAAAATCGAGAATTCTGATATAAACGAGGATAATAATGAGAGCTATAAATTGGTGCGGCGCGGAACATCCGACTATCTGATCCGTAAAGCAGAATAAGCACCGGCATTGAGGCAAGAGCAGTAAAAGGACGCAAACATGCGCCACCCTATCCTTTTTTCCGCCTTTCTGGCGGGCGCAACCGCGTTGGCGGCTTGCGGCGAAAAAAACGCGGACGAAACCGTCCAGCGCGCGTTTCAGGACGTGAACGTTGTCGATGAAAACAACCTTTCCGATGTGATGCTTACCGTAGGCGACCCGAACGAAGCGGTGTCGTTTTTCCAGCGGACACTGAAAGCCAAACCCGACAGCATCAAACACCAGCGTGGCCTTGGCCTGTCGCTGATCCGGGCCAAACGCTTCGACGAGGCTGTGGGCGCGTGGAAAAAGGTCCTTGAAAACAAGGACAGCATCCCCGACGACAGCATCGAACTTGCGGATGCGTTCGTGCGCGCCGGGAATTGGGATCAGGCTGAAAAGACGCTTGATGCAGTGCCTCCGACACATGAAACCTTCAAGCGCTACCGGCTTGAGGCGATCATCGCAGACAGCAAGCAGGAATGGACGAAGGCAGACAGCTTTTACGAGATTGCTGTTGGCCTGACCACCGCGCCAGCATCGGTTCTCAACAACTGGGGCTATTCCAAGCTGACGCGTGGCGACTACAAGGATGCCGAACGCCTTTTTACGTCGGCGATCACGCAGGATAACAGCTTGTTCACGGCCAAGAACAACCTGATCCTCGCGCGGGGTGCCCAAGGTGAGTACGCCATGCCGGTTATCCCGTTGGATCAGGTTGAACGGGCGCAACTCCTGCACACACTTGCATTGTCGGCGATCAAACGCGGCGATGTGGAAACCGGGAAAGGCCTGCTGCGAGACGCGATCGAAACGCACCCGCAACATTTCGAGGAAGCCGTCCGGTCGCTTCGGGCGCTCGAGACCGCATAGGGCGCTGCGTCATGGCCCTCACAGCTTACGAGGCGATGTGGTTTTTTCCCTTCGCCCTGCCGATCTGTCTTTATGTCGCGTTCACGGACATGGCTCAGATGCGCATTACCAACCAGGCGGTAATCGCGCTTTTTGTGGTGTTTCTGGTCATCGGCTTGATCGCCCTGCCCTTTGAAACCTACTTGTGGCGCCTTCTGAGCCTCGTAATCGTGCTGGTGGCAGGTATCGTCCTTAATGCCGCCGGCGCGATGGGAGCCGGTGACAGCAAATTCGCCGCTGCGGCCGCGCCATTCATCGCGATAGGCGACCTTCGCCTTCTGATGGTGGTTTTTGCCGCCACGCTCCTCGCTGCCGTCGTCACCCATCGGGCCGTCAAATACACCGCGCTGCGGCAGCTGGCTCCGCATTGGGACAGCTGGAACAGAGCCAAGAAATTTCCCATGGGTCTGGCGCTCGGTGCGACGCTCGCGATTTATCTGGGCTTGGGAATTTTCCAAGGCGCCTGATTTCGGCCATTTTCCTTTGTTAACAACCCTCCCAAGGGCTTATGCCCCTACCTGAGTCCTCAAAAGGGTTTTCGCCATGAACATGCAAACCAACGCCGTTATGGCCCCGCCACCGCCACGCACACTTGATGACATGCGGCTACCCATCGTCATGATGCGCGATATCCTGCTCAAGACGATCTTCCGCAAGAACGTCAGCATGGTCAGCGAACTTTCCAAGGCGATCTGTCTCCCGATCCCTGTGACGCAAGAACTTGTCGATATGGCCCGTACCCAGCGCCTTCTGGAAGCGACTGGCACACTGAACGCGCAGAACGGCAACGAAATGGGCTATCAGTTGACCGATAACGGCAAGGCGCGCGCCCTCGATGCGCTGGCGCAATCCGAATATTTCGGCCCCATGCCTGTTCCGCTGGAGGTGTACCGTGAACAGGTCAAGCGGCAGTCGGTGCGCAACATGCAGGTCACCCGCAGCCAATTGACAGGTGCCATGGGGCATCTGGTTCTGCCTGACAGCCTGCTCGACCATCTTGGGCCAGCCGTATCCGCCGGACGTTCGATCCTGATGTACGGGCCACCCGGCAACGGGAAATCCAGCATCTCAAATGGCATTCGCGATGCACTCGGCGATCAGATCTACGTGCCTCTGGCAATCGAATACGCAAGCCAGGTCATCACAGTCTACGACCCCATCGTGCATAGTGCAGTTGCGCAGGAAGCGGACGACCCCACCCAATTGCGCCGCACAACCCGTTTCGACGCACGCTACATATGCTGTGAACGTCCGACTGTCGTAACCGGGGGCGAACTGACGCTGGACATGCTCGATCTGGTCTACAACCCGACCGCGCGGACCTATCAGGCACCTTTGCAGCTTAAATCAACCGGCGGTATCTTTATCGTCGACGACCTTGGCCGGCAGAAAGAGCCACCGCAAAGCATCGTCAACCGGTGGATCGTCCCGTTGGAGGAATCCAAGGACATCCTCGCCCTGCAATCGGGCGAGAAATTCGAGGTGCCCTTCGACACATTGGTGATTTTCTCCACCAACTTCCACCCGAACGAGATTTTCGACCAAGCCGCCCTGCGTCGGATCTTCTTCAAGATCAAGATCGATGGACCCAATCAGGCGAACTTCCTCAAGATCTTCGCCATGGTCGCCAAGAAGCGCAAGATGCCGCTGGACGAGGCGACATTGATGCATTTGCTGAAGACGAAATACCCGACGATCGACAACATCTACGCAAACTATCAGCCGATCTTTCTGATCGACCAGATGATCTCGATCTGCGATTTCGAAGGCATTCCCTATCAGATGTCCCCCGAACTGGTGGACCGCGCCTGGGCCAACATGTTCGTCAAGGACGAGGTGATTGTGAAGTGATGTATCTTATCGGGCAGGCATGAAACCATCGCGACAGCGGCTAGTCCGGGACGCTGCCGCTGAAGTCATCTGTCGAAGGTCACATCAACGGCTTTGGGGCTGGCCTCCGATCCGCCAGGTGCTAGATTGCGCGGCATGGCCAGCCTGCCCCCGGTTTTCAAAGAATGGTTCGATGCAAAGGGGTGGTCTATCCATCCCCACCAGCAGACGATGCTGGACCGTGCCGACGCGCCAGCATTGCTTTTGATTGCGCCAACCGGCGGCGGCAAGACCTTGTCGGGATTTCTACCCACGCTGATCGACCTTTCAAAAAGCGATCATCAGGGGATGCACACACTGTATATTTCGCCGCTCAAGGCGCTGGCGGCGGACATCAGACGCAACCTGACGACGCCGGTCGAGGAAATGAACCTGGACGTGCGCATCGAGGAACGCACAGGCGATACGACCCAAACCATGCGCAAACGCCAACGCGCCGATCCGCCACATATCCTGCTGACCACTCCCGAAAGCCTCGCCTTGCTGGTCAGCTATCCGGATGCGCCGCATATTTTCAGCGGCCTTAAACGTGTGGTGATCGATGAGATCCACGCGCTCGCCGAATCCAAGCGTGGCGACCAGATGATGCTTGCGCTGGCGCGGCTTCAAAGGCTTTGCCCCGACCTCAAGCGCGTCGGCCTGAGTGCCACGGTAGAAGACCCGGCCGCCATCGCGCATCTTATGGCGCGCCATCCCGATCCTTGCGAGATCCTGCTGGCAGATCCCGGCCCGGCACCGGATATCTCCATGCTCGTCACCAATGAGGCACCGCCCTGGTCCGGAGGCGGAGCCGCTTACGCGATCCCCGCAGTTCTGGATGAAGTGCGCAAACACAAAACCACGCTGATCTTCCACAACACCCGCGCTCAGGCCGAGATTTTCTTTCACAATCTATGGCTTGCCAATGACGAGGGATTGCCCATCGGCATTCACCACGGATCACTGGATCGCGAGCAACGTACCCGTGTCGAAGGCGCAATGGTGCGGGGTGAACTGCGCGCCATCGTCTGCACCGGCAGCCTTGATCTGGGCATCGATTGGGGGGACGTGGATCTCGTAATTCAGATCGGAGCACCGAAAAACGTCAAACGTCTGGTACAGCGGATCGGACGGGCCAATCACCGCTACAATGCCCCCTCAAAGGCGTTGCTTGTTCCTGCCAACCGGTTCGAAGTCGTCGAATGTGTCGCGGCCCTTGATGCCGTTCTGGACGGAGAGCTGGATGGCGACCCGCGCGGCCCCGGTCCGCGTGACGTGCTGTGCCAACACATCCTGATAACCGCCTGCGCCGGACCTTTCGATGCCTGCGCGCTCTACCGCGAGGTCATCTCGGCAGGCGCGTACACCGCGCTGTCACGCGCCGAATTCGACGCCTGTCTCGATTTCTGCGCCACGGGGGGCTATGCCCTGCGCGCCTATGACCGCTGGCAAAGGTTGTTGCAAAAGAACGGTTTGTGGCAACTGCGCGACCCCCGTGCGGCACAGCGTATCCGCATGAACATCGGAACGATTCAGGACACCAACACACTGAAAGTACGTATGAGGCGAAACCGCGGCGGCAAACCGTTGGGAGAGATCGAGGAAGGCTTTGCCGCGACCCTGACTCAGGGCGATACATTTCTGATCGGGGGACAGATCGTCAAATACGAAGGCCTGCGCGAAATGACCGTCGAAGTCAGCCGCGATTCTTCGCGAAAGCCGAGGATCGCGACCTTCATGGGGACCAAATTCGCCACCTCTACCCAGCTTTCGGCGCGGGTTCAGCGCATGTTCACCCAAGAGGACTGGCCTGAACTGCCTTCTCACACTGCCGAATGGCTCCGCCTGCAACGCAAGGTCAGCCAATTGCCGCAACCCGGTCGCCTGTTGATCGAAAGTTTCCCGCACGAAGGCCGCGCGCATACGGTCGTCTACGGGTTTGCGGGACGCAACGGGCAGCAGACACTCGGCCTTTTGCTGACCAAACGGATGGAAGAAACCGGCCTGCACCCCTTGGGTTTTGTCGCCACGGACTATGCCACGATGATCTGGGGGCTGGACGCCGTAGAGGACCCCGCGCCGCTGTTTGAACTTACCGCCTTGCAGGATGGGCTGGAGACTTGGCTGGCCGGAAATGCGGTGATGAAACGGACCTTTCGCGCCAGTGCCACCATAGCCGGTTTGATCGAACGCAACACACCTCAGGCACGCAAATCGGGCCGTCAGGCGGCGTTCAGTTCCGACATCCTTTATGACACGTTGATGCGCTATGATCCCGACCACCTTATGCTGGACATCACAAGGCAGGAAGCCCTGCGCGGCCTGATCGACTTTGGCCGTATCGAAGAGATGATCGCGCGGATCGACGGGCGGATCGATCATATCCGATTGGCCCGTCTGACACCGCTCGCCGCACCCATGCTGCTGGAGGTTGGCCGCGTTCCGGTCAAGGGAGACGCCGAGGAACGCCTGCTCGCCGAAGAAGCGGCGCGATTGATGGAGACGTCAGGACTGGCACAAATCAGCCCCCCACCTGTAAACAAACCGCGCTGGCGGGTCGGCTATTGACCACCCGCCCCTTGCCAATGCTTGCAGTTTGGACAATGAACAAAAGATGAACAATTATTCATTTTCCCTGCAAGGCGCAGCCCTTACTGCGCTGGGTTCCGGTGCGCTGTTCTGGCCCGACGCCGGGTTGCTGGTCGTCAGCGATCTGCATCTGGGCAAAGCGGAACGCATCCTCCGCCGTGGCGGCAGCGCCCTGCCGCCGTATGAAACCCGTGACACCCTTTCCCGGCTGGAAGCGGATCTTGCGCACACGTCGGCCCGCCGCGTCATCTGCCTTGGCGACAGTTTTGATGACATCGCGGCGTCACAGATGCTGCGCGATGAGGAAACGCTGTGGATCACCCGATTGCAGGCTGGTCGTGAATGGATCTGGATGGAAGGCAATCATGATCCCGGTCCTGTTGATTTCGGCGGTTCTCATCTGGCGGAGCTTTCCTTGGGTCCGTTGACATTTCGCCATATTGCGCAGCCGGGGGCGATCGGCGAGGTCTCGGGGCACTATCACCCAAAGGCGTCCGTTAGCCTGCGAGGGCGCAGCATATCACGTCCTGCCTTCCTGCTCGATGACGACCGCCTGATCCTTCCGGCCTTCGGCACCTATACGGGCGGTCTGCGCACCAGTGCTGCGGCCCTTGACAGGCTCATGCGCCAAGGCGCACATGCGATCCTGACCGGCCCCACCCCGGTGGCCATCCCAATGCCGAGGTAACCGATGGACCAGCCCGCCCGCGACCGCATCCAGCGCAGCTTTGACGCGCAAACCCTGATGACCACGCTCGGCGCACGCATGACCCGCATCGACGCCGGCGAGATCGAGATCACCGCCCCCATTCTGCCGCTGGCACTGCAACAGCAGGGATTTGGCCACGCCGGTCTGACCTTCGCCATCGGGGACAGTGCCGCCGGCTATGCCGCGTTGACGATGCTTCCCCTCGGCAACGAAGTCGTGACAGCGGAGATCAAGATCAACCTGCTGGCTCCGGCGCGCGGCGATCATCTGATCGCGACGGGCAAGGTAATCAAGGCGGGCCGGCGGATTTGCGTTGTGACCAGCGAAGTACATGCGGTTACCGCAGGCAAGCGCACCTGCATTGCGATCTTGCAGGGAACGATGGTTCCCGTCCCCGCATAGACGCGAGTATTATACTTCCGCGAATGACGCCAAGCCTGTCAGCTCAGGCGTAAAACACTTGTCTCAAACAGTCAGACCCTCAGGCTCTTCCAGACCATTGGCACGACAACAGGCCGTGACGGTATTGGCAAGCAAACAGGCGATTGTCATCGGCCCGACCCCGCCGGGAACAGGCGTAATTGCGCCCGCAACCTTGGCACAGCTGTCATAATCCACATCGCCGACAAGCTTGGTCTTGCCCTCACCCTTCTCGGGCGCATCCAGACGGTTGATCCCGACATCGATGACCGTCGCGCCGGGCTTGATCCAGTCACCCGGCACCATTTCCGGTCGGCCGACCGCCGCCACGACGATATCCGCCCGGCGCACGACGTCGGGCAGATCCTTGGTTCGCGAATGGGCGATTGTGACCGTGCAGGACTCGCCCAACAACAGCTGCGCCATCGGCTTGCCCACGATATTCGACCGTCCAATGACGACAGCATCCATGCCGGACAGACTGCCGTGATGTTCGCGCAGCATCATCAGACACCCCAGCGGCGTACAGGGAACCATGCTTTTCTGCCCGGTCCCCAAAAGGCCGACATTGGAGATATGAAACCCATCTACATCTTTGGCCGGCGAGATGCTGTTGATTACCAAGTCCTCGTCCAGATGCCTTGGCAGGGGAAGCTGCACAAGAATACCATGTATTTCCGGATCATTGTTCAACTGATCAATCAGCCCAAGCAAATCCACCTCGGAGGTGTCCTCATCGAGCCTATGCTCGACCGACTTCATCCCGACCTCGACGGTCTGTTTGCCTTTCGATCGGACATAGACCTGTGATGCAGGGTCTTCCCCCACCAACACCACCGCAAGACCCGGCGTGATGCCATGATCTGCCTTCAAGCGCCCCACATGCACGGCCACCTTGTCGCGGACCCGTGCCGCGAAAGCCTTGCCGTCGATTACCGTCGCCGTCATGTCGCACACCTCATCATCATCTCAAAAAATTAGCTTCCGCCGGATACCGACGGGAGGGTGGGCGGGGCGTCGGCGCAGCCGCGCGTCGCTCCGCCCGATCTTTTAGAACAGACCTTCGACCTGGCCTTCGGCATTCAACCGGATGCTTTCTGCCGATGGCACACGCGGCAAACCCGGCATCGTCATGATCTCTCCACAGATCACAACAACAAACCCCGCCCCTGCACTAAGCCGCACTTCACGCACCGGCACCGAAAATCCCGTTGGCGCGCCTCGGCGATCAGGGTCGGTGGTAAAGCTGTACTGCGTCTTGGCCATACAGATCGGCAGATTGCCATAGCCTTGCGCTTCCCACTCTCTGAGCTGGTTGCGGATCTTCTGATCGGCAAGCACCTCGTCGGCACGATAGATACGCTTCGCAACAGCTTCGATCTTTTGCATGAGCGGCATGTCATCCGGATAGAGCGGTGCGAAATTCGCGCTGCCCGCGTCCGCGATTTCAGCGACGCGTGTCGCCAGTTCGGCAGACCCTTCAGACCCCAGTTCCCAATGCCGTGACAGGATCGCCTCCGATCCGTGCTCGGCCACATAGCGTTTGATCGCATCTACTTCCGCGTCCGTATCCGTCACGAAATGGTTGATCGCAACGACAACCGGCACGCCGAACGACTTCATGTTCTCGATATGGCGGCCGAGGTTCGCGCAACCTTTGCTGACGGCCTCCACGTTCTCAGTTCCCAGATCGGCCTTGGCCACGCCTCCGTTCATTTTCATGGCACGCACTGTGGCCACGACAACCACCACGGACGGGGCAAGCCCGGCCTTGCGGCATTTGATGTTCATGAATTTCTCGGCCCCCAGATCAGCACCGAAACCCGCCTCGGTGACGACATAATCCGCCAGTTTCAGCGCCGTGGTCGTCGCGATTACCGAATTGCAACCGTGCGCGATGTTGGCAAACGGGCCACCATGTACGAAGGCCGGGTTGTTCTCCAACGTCTGCACGATATTTGGCTGCATCGCATCCTTCAGCAACACGGTCATCGCGCCATCCGCCTTGATGTCGCGGCAAAAGACTGGGCTGCGGTCCCGGCGATAGCCCACGATCATGTCGCCCAGACGTTTTTGCAGATCCTCCAGATTGCGCGCCAGGCACAGAATCGCCATGACTTCGGACGCAACCGTGATGTCGAATCCTGTTTCGCGCGGAAAGCCGTTGGAGACGCCGCCAAGCGACGCTGTGATCTGGCGCAGCGCGCGGTCGTTCATGTCTACAACGCGCCGCCAGACAACGCGGCGGGTGTCGATATCAAGCTCGTTTCCCCAATAGATATGGTTGTCGATCATCGCGGCCAGCAGGCTGTGCGCCGAGGTGATCGCGTGAAAGTCGCCGGTGAAATGCAGGTTCATTTCTTCCATTGGGACGATTTGCGCGTATCCGCCGCCAGCGGCCCCACCCTTCATCCCGAAGTTCGGGCCAAGCGATGCTTCGCGGATACAGACGCAGGCGTTCTTGCCGATGCGGTTCAAACCGTCGCCAAGCCCGACAGTGGTCGTGGTCTTGCCTTCACCGGCAGGCGTCGGGTTGATTGCCGTTACAAGAATCAGCTTGCCGTCTTCACGGTCCTGAACGGAATTGATGAACTGCTGGCTCACCTTCGCCTTGTCGTGGCCATAGGGCAGCAGGTCATCCGACGAGATTCCCAGCTTTTTCCCGATCTCCTGGATCGGCTTTTTATTCGCTTCGCGTGCGATTTCGATGTCGGTTTTGTAAGCCATCTGAGAATCCCCGTTGAGTGGTCTTCGCCTGCATACATTGGCAGCACCGCTTTCCCGCGCACCGTTTCCGACATTTCCGGCCTTTGAAAC
This sequence comes from Sulfitobacter sp., assembly GCA_024637305.1. GTDB lineage: Bacteria > Pseudomonadota > Alphaproteobacteria > Rhodobacterales > Rhodobacteraceae > Sulfitobacter. Next base: position 1,234 of record JAGXFI010000047.1, on the reverse strand, counting down.
GGCGGCAGGTCGCTGCCGTGTTTCTTTTTGGAAACGCTGGCAGTGCTTTCTCGGAACAGCCTGCGCAGGCGACGCGTTTGGTACGCACACGCCTAAGCATAGGAGAGATTGTGATTATGAAACTGAACACAAAATCCGTAACACAAGCCGCCGCGATGCTGACCCTGACCAGCGGGATGGCCCTTGCCGCCGCTGACGAAAGCAGCGTCTGTGAGGGGTATTCAATGACCGACGTGAATAACGACGGATATATCAGCGCTATTGAGGCAAATGCATATGCCAAGCGGCAGGCCAGCGATATGGACAGCGATGCGGATGGTCGCGTCAGCCGCGAAGAGTATATCAATTGTTCCAAAAGAAATTACACGGACAAGGAAACAGGACGCACTAACGCGGTTGCCGATGTCGATATGATTGACAGCGACAAGGATGGCATGATCAGCGGCCCGGAATACGCAAACTATGCGATCGGTGCTGTCGCAAGAGCCTTGCAGGGTGACGAAAATGCAATGAAAGAAGCGGAAAACCTCGTTTACCGCATGCCGGACGAAAGCAAACTGACCTTCGACACTGTCCCGTTGGAAGAGTTGGTAAGCCGCTCGAAGGCTGCATTCATGATGCTCGACGCGGACGCCAGCGGTGATCTCAGCGAGGAAGAACTCAATACCCCAGTGTTCAAACCGATCGACATCAATGACGTACTGGATCGCGAATTCGATCAGGCGGATGCTGACAAATCAGGGGATTTGACCCAGACGGAGCTGATTGCCGCAAATGAAAAACGCGCCGAGGAGGCGATGAAGAAAGCCGAAGAGCAGACCGGCGAGAAATTGGACCCCGAGGTCGGTGCACCCGTAGTCTATTACACCTACCCCGACACGATGTAACATCCGAAACCGGAACGGGGCCTCAGGGGGCCCCGTTTCCTTCACGCACCCCTTTTACCGATGCCGCCACGCCGGTTGGTCCGGCACATGCAGTCGAAGTTTGTCGCCAACCGCGAACTGTCCTTCCCGCTCAACCCACGCCGTCACACCACGCCGGTTATGCGCGGCTGCCTTGAAAGCGCGACCATAACCGGGCGCGTCTTTTTCGATTTCGTGACCCGGCAGGACGCAGGGGCGGTTTTCCATATCAATCGTGATCGTGGCACCTGATGGCCCCTGCAGGCGGGAGCTGGGAGGAACGTGCGAGAAATCGGGGATGCCCTCGATCACCATGGACGCGCCGAGAT
>JAGXFI010000046.1 GCA_024637305.1 Sulfitobacter sp. | reverse complement strand
GCTGACGCATGAACAGGGACTTTCGGTGCGCGAGGTTGCCCTGCGCCTGAAGCTCAGCAAGACGACTGTGGCGACCTATCTGAACCGAGCCCGGGAAGCCGGGCTTAACTGTTGGCCATTGCCATCTGGCCGCGATGACGATGCGACCCTGACCGGGAGGAAGATTCCTCAATGTTGTCGTGATCTGCGCGTTGGAGCTTGCCTCGGGATAGTTGCTGCGAGACATACATGCTCGAGGAAACCCTAATCTGCACAACACTTTTCGGCTTGTTTCGAAGCGCAAAAATACACATCTATAATTATCAATGACTTAGCGGGTCTTCGTAACTGTCTTGCACAACATTGCAATGTCCTTGAGATGTACAAGGAAGCGCTGGGAATGTGATTTGGCCTGACCGTCGGAGTGAGCCGGGTTGTCAACGCCAACCCGAAGCGCTTTGTCGTCGGGTGACGCATCACCGTTAAAACCGCGGTCAAACGCCCCTTGCGCCTTGGGCCGCTCCCCAATAGAAGAGCGGAAATTTGATGTCCCGCGCCCTTTGCGCGGCCCTATGCTATGGAGCACACATGCAGGTCAAAGAGACGCTGAACGACGGTCTGAAACGCGGCTATGCCATCACGGTGACGGCAGCCGAGCTGGAAGCCAAGGTCAACGAAAAGCTGGCCGAGGCGCAGCCCGAAGTCGAGATGAAGGGTTTCCGCAAGGGCAAGGTGCCGATGGCGCTGCTCAAGAAACAGTTCGGTCAGCGGATCATGGGCGAAGCGATGCAGGAAAGCATCGACGGCGCAATGAGCGAGCATTTCGAGACATCCGGCGACCGTCCCGCGATGCAGCCTGATGTAAAGATGACAAACGAGGACTGGAAAGAGGGCGATGACGTAGAAGTCGAGATGTCCTACGAGGCGCTGCCGGAAATCCCCGAAGTCGACCTGAGCGAGATCAAGCTGGAGCGCATGATCGTCAAGGCGGACGATGCCGGTATCGAGGAAGCGTTGAGCAACCTCGCAGCGACCGCGCAGGATTTCAAAGCGCGCAAGAAGGGGTCGAAAGCCAAGGACGGCGACCAGATCGTGATGGATTTTGTCGGCAAGATCGATGGCGAGGCGTTCGAGGGCGGATCGGCGGAAGACTATCCGCTGGTGCTTGGATCGAATTCATTCATCCCCGGCTTTGAAGAACAGCTGGTCGGTGTGAAAGAGGGCGATGAAAAGGCCGTGACGGTCAACTTCCCCGAAGAATATCAGGCACCGCATCTGGCAGGCAAGGAAGCGATCTTTGATTGTACGATCAAGGAGGTCAAGGAACCCGTCGCTGCTGAGATAAACGACGAGCTTGCCAAGAAATTCGGTGCTGAAGACCTTGCCGCATTGAAGTCCCAGATCGCGGAGCGGCTGGAAGCGGAATATGCCGGTGCATCTCGCGCGGTGATGAAGCGTGGTCTGCTCGACGCGCTTGACAAGATGGTGAGCTTTGACCTTCCGCCGTCATTGGTGGAAGCCGAAGCGGGCCAGATTGCGCATCAACTGTGGCACGAGGACAATCCGGAAGTTCAGGGCCACGATCACCCCGAGATCGAAACCACAGACGAGCACAAGAAGCTGGCCACGCGCCGGGTACGCCTTGGTTTGCTGTTGGCGGAACTTGGTCAGAAGGCCGAGGTCGAGGTGACCGATGCCGAGATGACGCAGGCGATCATGAACCAGGCGCGCCAATATCCCGGTCAGGAACGTCAGTTCTTTGAGTTCGTGCAGAAAAACCAGCAAATGCAGCAGCAAATGCGGGCACCGATCTTTGAAGACAAGGTCGTTGACCACGTCTTTGAAAACGCGACGGTTACGGAGAAGGAAGTCAGCAAGGATGACCTTCAGAAGGCTGTCGAGAAGCTGGAAGAAGAATAGTTCCTGCCACAAGGCACAATTTAAGGCCGCGCTAATAGCGCGGCCTTTTGCGTTTTGACTATACCTTATCCACGGCACCGAACCGGTGCCGAAAGCGAAGGAAGTTGGATCAGCTGTCGCGCAAGCCGGTTTCGACAAGCAAGCCGCGGCGCTTTGCTTCGTAATAATAGCCGCGCGCATACCATTTGACGGCTGTCGCATGGTCGCCTTCGGATAGCAGCCACGCACCGCGAAGGTATTTTACCGCGTATTCCAGATTGGTGTCGGCATCCAGCAAGTCGGTTGGCTGTCCCTTGAATCCCATGCTGCGTGCAGTGGCAGGCAGAATTTGCAGCAGGCCGAAGTAGGGGCCATTGCGTGCTGCAGGGTTGTGCGTGCTTTCGCGGATGGCGAGGCGATGGACAAGCGGGCGCGGGACCTCGTAGTGATCGGCCCAGAAATTGATCTTGCCGCGCAGTTCCGGCGTCTCATTCGGATAAAGAGGCGGTCCGGCGGGTGCCGTCTGAACCGGTCCGGAGGCGCTGCAGGCGGAAACCGCAAGTCCGAATACGAGGCTGAGCGCGGCGCGGCGAGATATCTGTCGCATATGAATCGATCTTGTTGTTGAAACTGGCCGCAGATTACAAATGCGACGTCATCCGGCAAGCGTGACCATAGGCGATGGGCGGTTATCCGCGCTTGAGGTAATGTGGGAACATGCGCCTCAAGGCTGCAACCGGTCATGAAAAAAACCGCGCCGGGATGAGCGGCGCGGTTCGGGTTCTTCCTTGAGCGAATAGGTTTAGTCGAGCTTTTCGTCCAGCTCGGACTTTTCCTGCACGGCCGGTTCGCCTGTACGCTGTTCGTCTTCGGTCTCCAACTCGTCGAGCTGCGCGGCACCGATATCGTCGAAAAGCTCCTGAATCTCGAATTCCGCCGCGGCTTCTTCCTCGGCAGCCAGCTCTTGAATCGACTTGCCCGACGCCTGCAATTCGGCCTCTTCGGGCGAACGTGCGACGTTCAGCTCGATTTCGGCTTCAACCTCGGGGTGCAGAACGATCTTTACGGTATGTACACCCAGATACTTGATCGGGCTGCCCAGAATGACCTGCTTGCGGTCAACCGTGAAGCCTTCGGCAGTGGCGGCATCGGCGGCGTCACGCGTGGTGACGGAGCCGTAAAGCGCACCGGCGTCGGAAGCAGAGCGAATCACGATGAACTGCTGGCCATTCAGTTTGCCGGCCATCGCTTCCGCTTCTTTCTTGGACTCCAGGTTTTGGGTCTCAAGCTGCGATTTGCGGTTTTCGAAGGCTTCGATGTTGGCCTTGGAGGCTGACAGCGCTTTGCCCTGGGGCAGCAGATAGTTGCGTGCGTAGCCGGGTTTGACGTCGACGACTTCGCCCATCTGGCCAAGCTTGGCGACACGTTCCAGAAGGATAACTTGCATGTGCTTTCTCCTTACTTGACGGCGTAGGGCAGTAGCGCGAGGAAGCGGGCGCGTTTGATGGCACGGGCCAGCTCACGTTGCTTTTTCGCGGATACGGCGGTGATGCGGGACGGAACGATCTTGCCGCGCTCAGAGATGTAGCGCTGCAGTAGACGCGTGTCCTTATAGTCGATCGCCGGTGCGTTGTCGCCCGAGAAGGGGCAGACCTTGCGACGGCGGAAAAATGGTTTGGTAGCCATGCTTTAGTATCCTTTCCTCAAGCCAAAATCAGCGACGTTCACGGCGCTCGGGCCGTTCGTCACGCTTTTGCATCTGCACCGATGGCAACTCTTTGTGCTCTTCGACCTTGATGGTCAGAACACGCATAACGTCATCATGCAGGCGCATCAGGCGCTCCATTTCCTGGACGGCGGCCGCGGGTGCGTCCGAGCGCAGGAAGGCGTAGTGGCCCTTGCGGTTCTTGTTGATCTTGTAGGCCATCGTCTTGACGCCCCAATACTCGTTATCCACGAGTTTGCCGCCGTTGTCGGCGAGGACGGTGCCAAAATGTTCGATGAGACCTTCGGCTTGCGTGTTGGACAAATCCTGACGCGCAATCATGACATGCTCGTAAAGGGGCATGCGTGCTCCATTTCTATCAAGGCGCATTTCAAAGGCGGGGCAGATGATCCTTTGCGGCCCCACCACGAGAGTCTGCGCGGTTCAATCACTTGCAAAGGAAGGGCCGATATACACGGTTTGCAGCGCGGGGCAAGGCGCTAAGCGTCTGCGGTCGTCGTCTTCCGGCGATTGCCCCGAACACAACACCGGCACGCCTGCATTTGGTCATGATTCGCTGCAAATTTGAATCAAATGCAACGGAGGCGATGGCAATGACGGCAACAACAGATTTCGCATATGAAGCAGTCCCCAATTCTGCACCGGTTCGCGCCATGGACGGTGCACGAATGATCCTGCGGATTCTTCAACGGGTTGTAGGCTGCGCGATGGTGGCGGTCGCGCTTTTCCTTTGGGTTGCTCCTGGTGCAAGCTGGGAAGGCGACATCATGCTGTTCAAACTGGTGATGTCTGCCACGGCGATCCTTGCCGGGATCGGCTTGTTTCAATCGAGCGCCACACCGCTCGCACCGACCGTCGAGATTGATGCCGCGCGCGACGAAGTCCGATTGGTTCGTGGCGACGGGTACGGCGGGCAGGTTGTTTTGGAAACCTGTGCATTCGCGGATATCGAACTTGCCGAAACCGACGGCTGCTCTCTGCGGCTTTGGGCGGCGAACCAGCGCGAGATCGCCGATTTGACGCTGTCGGATTTCGACGCGCTCAGCGAGGTCGTGTTGCGGCTGAAGGCTCACGGCAAGCTGGCCTGACAACCAGCTGTTCGTCTGCGCGCATGGTTTGTTAATCCGTGCAGAATTGCTTAACAGCGCCAATGGCTCAACTGATGGCTCATCTTAATCCAACTCAGGAGCCACCACGATGAAACCACTTGTTCTTGCCGCGCTGATGTCTGCAACCGCCAGTATGGCGCTTGCCGCTGAACGTTATGTGCTTGATCCGAGCCATAGCCAGGTTCAGTTTTCTTATAACCATCTCGGGTTTTCCACCACTTATGGTATGTTCTCCGGTTTCGAAGGCGAGATCATGTTCGATCAGGGATCGCCCGCCAGTTCTTCGGTTACCGTGTCCATGCCTGTGATGTCGATGATCACCGGTTGGGAAGGGCGGTCCGAGCACTTCATGTCCGATGATTTCTTTGGTGCGAAAGAGGGTGACATGGTCACTTTCAATTCGACAGGCATTGAGGTGACGGGCGACAATACCGCCAAGATCACCGGCGATCTGAGCATGAATGGCGTGACCAAACCTGTCGTTCTGGACGCGGTGCTGAACAAGGTGGGCGATCATCCCCAGGCCGGCAAGCCATGGGCAGGGTTCGACGCAACCACGACAATCCTGCGCTCCGACTATGATCTGGGCCAGTTCGCGCCTTTCGTAAGTGATGAGGTGGAAGTGCAGATTTCGGTTGAGGCAATGAAGGCCGAATAAATCCGCAAAATTTTTAAGACTTTAGGCCCGCCGGAGACGATCCGGCGGGCTTTTCTAATTGCGTTCGTGTAGCGGTGAGCGCGATCAAGACATCTACCGCAAAGGCAAGAGCGCTTTCATCCCCCATATTGTCACCGATGCCGAATGTGCGCCGGTCCAATGTGATCCGTGTCTCCATCTCGGCGGTGCCTTCGTTCAGGGCCAGCATTAAGGGCAGGGTCAGTGGGACGCTCTGGTCCTTGATCGTCAATGTCCCCACAGCTTCGTACCCGTCGCTGACGTTGACGATGTCGCCTTGAAACGTCGCGGTGGGAAAGGTTGTTGCGTCAAAGAAGTCTGGACCCACTGCCTGATCGGTAACCGACCCGAGCGAAAGCGACCCGATGGAGATTTTTGCGGTGACATCACCGGCTTTGCCGATGGCGAGATCAGGGTCAAAACTGATCGCAGCGCTCCAGTCGGCGAATCCGCCTGTTACTTCCGAGCCGAATTGCGTGACTGTGATCTCGATTGTGCCGCTTTGCACCGTCCACTCGGATGCCACCTCATCGAGGGCCGCCGCCTGAACAGGGCTGTTGTGCGTCCCGTAGAGCCCGAGCGCGGAACCAAGTCCAAGGGCCAGCGCCCATACTGCGAAGGCAGCGACAATGGGTGTTTTGGGATGGCGGGTCGGGATCAGATGCGAAAGATCCACGCGACCGGGAAGCATACGGCGCAACGTTGCGTCACGGTCGATGATGTGATGTTTCAACGCTCCGACTATATGCAGCAGGATCGTCGCCGCCATCACATTGGTTAAAACGGAGTGCAGACCTGCAGTCAGCCCTGCCAGCGATTCGGATTTCGGAACCAGTGGGAGGTTCTGACCGAACGGCCACCAGATCGGTGCAAAACCCGAAGTGGCGGCGTGATGGATCCAGCCGGACAAAGGGGCGGCAACGAGGCTTCCGTAGAGGAGCCAATGTGCGGTTTCAGCGACAAAGGATTCCAATTTGCGGTCCGCGTGCAGGAGGGCCGGCTTGGATTGCGTCAAAGCCCAAAGAATGCGCAGCACGGCGATGCCGAAAATGGTGACACCTAAAGTCTTGTGCAGAGAAAAAAGCCAGGCCTTGGTCGCCAGTTGTTCGGATGTTTCATGGGGCAACCGATTTGCGATGATGCCGAGCGGAATTATCGTGAGGACTAGCAGAGCAGTCAGCCAGTGAAACGTCTTGGTTACGCTGCCATAGCGGGTGGAGGTGTTTTTGCGCGCCATTTGGATATCCTTATTTTTAGTTCAGGATATCGCGCGGTTTTGGCGCGGCAATGGCCGCTGGCGCACAAGGACCGTGCAGACTTGTTCAAAAAGCCGTGCACAGGTACAGCTTGGGGAAGTCAGAAAAGGGGCAGGACATGAGCATTGCATTCGTATTTCCCGGCCAGGGGGCGCAAACCATAGGAATGGGGCGCGATCTGGCAGAAGCTTATCCAGCGGCACGGGCTGTGTTTGAAGAGGTGGACGAAGCGCTGGGACAAAAGCTGTCGGCTTTGATCTGGGAGGGAGATCCGGACGAGCTGACCTTGACGGAGAATGCGCAGCCCGCGCTGATGGCGACGAGCATGGCAGCGATGCGCGCGCTGGAGGCTGAAGGGATCGGCGTTGACCGCGCTGCGTTTGTGGCCGGGCATTCCTTGGGCGAATATTCCGCGCTGTGTGCAGCCGGGACGTTTTCCGTGGCGGATGCCGCGCGGTTGCTGAAGATACGTGGGCGCGCGATGCAGGCGGCTGTTCCGGTCGGCGAGGGCGCGATGGCGGCCTTGCTTGGCCTCAACGTCGATCAGGCCAATGCGGTGGCCGAAGCGGCTGCGCAGGGCGAGGTTTGTCAGGTCGCCAATGAAAACGATCCGGCGCAGAATGTCGTGTCGGGGACGAAGGCCGCGGTCGAGCGTGCGCTGGTGCTGGCGAAGGATGCAGGTGCCAAGCGGGCATTGTTGTTGCCGGTGTCCGCACCGTTTCATTGTGCGCTGATGCAACCGGCGGCGGATGCGATGTCGGTTGCCTTGGCGGACGTCAAGATGAAGGACCCGAGCGTTCCGGTTGTGGCTAACGTGCGGGCCGAAGCGGTGCAGGACGCGGATCTCATTCGCGATTTGCTGGTGGAACAGGTGACGGGGCGTGTCCGCTGGCGAAGCTCGGTCGAATGGATGGCGGCGCAGGGTGTTACCGAGTTCTGGGAAATTGGAGCCGGGAAAGCCCTGTCCGGCATGATCCGAAGGATACAAAAGGACGCGGTCTTGCGCAACGTAGGCTCGGCTTCGGATGTCGTATCGGCAAAGGAAGGCTAAGTGCTGCGGCGCTTTTTCATGCTCGGGCTTATGTTGGTAACGGCTTGCGGAATGGCCGGTAACCTGCGGCAGGGTGTGGACATGACCGTTGTGAACGAACGGTTGTTGTTGAACGGCGAGGTTACATCGCGCACGCCTGCCGTCTTGAATGAGGTCTTGGCACAGAATCCACAGGTAACGACCATTGTCTCGCAGCAGATGCAGGGATCTATCGACGATGAGGCTGTTCTGGCGATGGGATACCGTATTCGCGAACTGGGGCTGTGGACGCATCTGCAAAGCGATAGCGGCATTTATTCGGGTGCGGTCAATCTGTTCCTTGGGGGAACGCGGCGGACGATGGTGCGTGGTGCAGAAATCGGTGTGCACAGTTGGGCTGACACGTTTAGCGAGGGCACGAATTATCCGCGTGACGCGAGCGAGCATCAGGCGAACGCGCGTTATGCCGCTGATATGTTGGGCAGTGACGCATTCTATTGGTTCACGCTGGAAGCGTCCCCATCGAGCGGAATATACATCATGACGCGCGAGGATATCGCACGGTTCGGGCTGCTGACAGCGCCCGTGATAGAATTTTGAGGGAGAGGATTATGTTTGATCTGACAGGAAAAAACGCCCTGGTGACCGGCGCGTCTGGCGGGATCGGTGTGGAGATTGCACGTATGTTACATGCACAGGGAGCAACGGTGGGGTTATCGGGCACGCGCACGGAGCCGTTGGAGGCTCTGGCGGCGGATTTCGGAGAGCGCGCGCATGTTTTGCCTTGCAACCTGAGCGACATGGCGGCGGTCGACGCCCTGCCAAAGGAAGCGGCCGCAGCGATGGGGGCGGTCGACATTCTGGTGAACAACGCAGGCATTACGCGGGACAATCTGTTCATGCGCATGTCGGATGACGAATGGCAATCGGTGCTGGATGTGAACCTGACCGCGACGTTCAAGCTATGCAAGGGTGTGATGCGCGGCATGATGAAGGCTCGCTGGGGCCGGATCGTGAATATCTCGAGTATCGTCGGCGCAACGGGCAATCCGGGGCAGGCAAATTATGCCGCGTCCAAGGCGGGGATGATCGGCATGTCAAAATCACTGGCATACGAAGTTGCCAGCCGGGGCATCACCGTCAACGCCATTGCACCGGGTTTTATCGCCACTGCCATGACGGACAAGCTGACCGATGATCAGAAGGCGGGAATCATGGGGCAAATTCCCGCAGGTCGCATGGGTACGCCCGCTGAGATCGCGTCCGCGACGCTCTATCTTGCAAGCGACGAGGCGGCTTATGTCACAGGTGCGACCTTGCATGTGAACGGTGGTATGGCCATGTTGTAGGACGCGCGTTGCAAAGCGTTTGCGTTATGTGTTCCATATGCTAAAGGGAGCGCAGATGACCACTTCGGGTCCCGTATTCGGGGCCTCAACCCTTGCAAGGCAAGGATCAAGCCGCCCCTTTTGGGGCATACTCCAACCACTCTTGAACAAGGGTGCGCGGAAACCAAAGGGGGCCCGAGCCGGCCCGACAAGATGAGGACAGATTCATGAGCGACGTCGCAGAACGCGTAAAGAAAATCGTTGTAGAGCACCTGGGTGTTGAAGAAGATAAAGTGACCGAGAACGCGTCGTTCATTGACGATCTGGGCGCAGACAGCCTCGACACAGTCGAGCTGGTCATGGCGTTCGAAGAAGAGTTCGGTATCGAGATTCCCGATGACGCCGCCGAGAACATTCAGACGTTCGGCGATGCCGTGAAGTTCATCAAAGAAGCCTCCTGAAGGCATGCCGACACGCGGTCGGCAGTAAGTTTATGAAACGGCGTCAGTCCCTTTGCGGATAGGCGCCGTTTTTCTTTCCAGCATGTCGCAGGGTCTTGCGGCGGGTTCCGTAGCGGCGCATCACTGCGGTTCGAATTCAAAAATATCCAAGTGAGTCACGCCCCTATGTCGCGGACGATCCCGACGATCAACACCTCTCGCCTCACATTGCGTGCCATGCGGCCAGAAGATTTCGCGCGTTTTGCCCAGATATGGGCCATGCCGCGAGTTGTTGCACATATCAGCGGCAAGCCCTGGCCCAAGGGCCGTAGTTGGGATGCGTTTTTGCGCAATGCGGGCCATTGGCAGATTGTAGGGTTCGGGCAGTGGGCGATCCAGATACATCGGCAGCCCGAGATGGCCGGGCAGACCGGCTTTTTCTACGGATCGCGTCAGTTGGGACAGGATTTTGACCCCTTTCCGGAAGCAGGATGGGTTCTCGATCCGGCGATGCACCGTCGGGGGCTGGGTCTTGAAGCAGCTCAGGCGGCGCATGACTGGTTTGATCGTGTCATCGCCGGGCGGACTGTTTGTATTGTCACGCCCGACAACCGGGCATCGCTGAAGGTTGCGGCGGCGTTGGGATATGAGCATTTGCGCGATGCGGAGGTCGAAGGCGACGAGGTGATGTTGCTGACGCGCAATGGACCGAAAGTCTAGCGGCGCACGTCCTTCATCACGTCGGGGTGTGGTTTTGGCCCGTCCGGGTCGCCTTGCAGGACGCTGACGGAGCCGGTTGTTTCCACGACGACCGCATGCACCTTTGCAAGGTCAAACGCATTTGCCTCGCGCAGTTTATAGCGTAAATCAGCAAGGGTCATACCCGCCTTCGTGAGGTTTTCGGGTATTGTCTTTCCATTTTCCATAACGAGCAGCGGGACGTTATCGAGAGCGTTTTGCACGGTGTCGTTGCGCGCGCGCATGTATGCGAGGATCATCTGCACGCCGAAGAGCGCAACAAGCGCCGCGAGGAAGTGCCCGAAGCTGGTGCCGAGCGTTGTGACCGCACCTGCCAGTACCGAGCCGATGGAAACGGTGATGGCGAAGTCGAAACCGGACATTTTCGAAAAGCTGCGCAGCCCATGCACGCGACTAAGCAGGATGATCGCTAAAATGGCGAATGCTGATCTGAGCAGGATTTCGATGAAATCGGGCAATGTACGCTCCTTCCTTTCCGAACGCGCGCCGCTGGCGCGGGGTTCCGCAGGGGTGGGCGACAAGACTTGAACAATGCACCCCGCGCAAGGTATATCCGGCAAAAGAGTAAAGACACCGAAGGGCGAGCATATGCGCAGAGTAGTCGTGACAGGATTGGGGCTGGTAACGCCTTTGGCCGATGGGGTCGAGGCGAGCTGGGATCGTATCCTTTCGGGGAAATCCGGTGCCGGACCGATCACCGGCTTTGATCCGAGCCGTCTGATTACGCAATACGCCTGCGAGGTTCCGCTGGGTGACGGGACGGACGGGACGTTCAACGCAGACAAATACATGGAGCCCAAGGAGCAACGCAAGGTCGATACCTTTATCCTGTTCGGCATGGCGGCGGCGCAGCAGGCTGTCGAAGACTCCGGCTGGATGCCGACGGATCGCGAGGATCAGGAACGCACTGGTGTGTTGATCGGATCGGGTATCGGCGGTTTGAATTCCATCGCGAACACAGCTGTGATGATGGCGGAAAAGGGGCCACGTCGGGTCAGTCCGTTCTTTGTTCCCGGCGCGCTGATCAACCTGATTTCCGGTCAGGTGAGCATTCGGTACGGATTCAAGGGACCGAACCATTCGGTCGTGACGGCCTGTTCGACAGGCGCGCATGCCATCGGGGACGCAAGCCGCCTGATCAAGTTTGGCGATGCCGATGTCATGATTGCAGGCGGCGCGGAGGCGGCGATTTGCGAGATCGGGATTGCCGGTTTCAATGCATGCAAGGCATTGTCTACCAAGCGCGGGGATGATCCGACCAAGGCAAGCCGGCCTTATGATGCGGACCGGGACGGGTTTGTCATGGGCGAGGGTGCGGGGATCGTCGTGTTGGAGGAATATGAACACGCCAAGGCTCGAGGTGCCAAGATTTACGCCGAAGTTCTGGGCTATGGTCTGTCGGGGGATGCCTATCACATCACTGCACCCAGCGAAGATGGAGAGGGCGGCGAGCGGTCGATGCGCGCGGCTCTCAAACATGCGGGGCTGGAGCCTGCGGATGTCGATTACATCAATGCTCACGGCACTTCGACGATGGCTGACGTCATCGAGCTGGGTGCCGTGGAGCGGATGATGGGAGATGCCGCTGCCAAGGTGACGATGTCGTCCACGAAATCTGCCACCGGACATTTGCTGGGGGCGGCAGGAGCTATCGAAGCGATATTCAGTATCCTTGCGATCCGCGATCAGGTGGCGCCGCCTACGATCAATCTTGACAATCCGGCGGTTGAGACGAAAGTGGATTTGGCCGCGAACAGAAAGGTCGAGCGCAAGATCGACGTGGCGCTTTCCAATTCGTTCGGCTTTGGCGGGACCAATGCGAGTGTTCTGTTCGGGAAACCGAGCTGATGTGGCGACATATCGCGGCCAATGCGCTGACATTTCTGGTGGTCGGATTGTTCCTTTTGGGCGGGCTGATCATCTGGGGTAAGGCACAATATGACGCGGCTGGTCCGCTGGAGCAGGCGATCTGTCTGCAGGTGGACCGTGGGTCGAACATGCGGCAGGTCAGCCGTGATCTTGCGGATCAGGGCGCGGTCAGTTCTGGTGCCATATTCCGCCTCGGTTCGGACTATGAAGAAAAGACACAGGAGCTGAAAGCGGGTAGCTTTCTGGTGGAGCCGGAAGCGTCGATGCGTCAGATCGTCGATACGGTGACGCGCGGCGGTGCAAGTACCTGTGGTACCGAAATCGTTTACCGCATCGGGGTCAATCGCGTGACGGTGCAGGTGCGAGAGCTGGACCCGGCGACGAACCGTTTCGAAGAATTGGCACAGTTCGAGCAAGGCGTTGAAGGGTCCCCTGAGGAATATGTCGAGACGCTGGCACAGGGCGACACGCGCTTGCGGGTGGCGATGGCTGAAGGGGTGACAAGCTGGCAGGTCGTCGATGCGCTGAAGGGGTTGGACGTGATGGAAGGTTCCGTCGCCGAGATCCCGCCGGAGGGATCTTTGGCACCTGACAGCTATGAGATCAGCCGCGGCGATGACCGCGCAGCACTGATTGACCGGATGCGTGCCGCGCAAGAAGCAGCCGTCGCCGAGGCTTGGGCTGCGCGGGATGAAGACCTGCCGATAGACAGTCCCGAGGAATTGCTGATCCTTGCGTCGATCATTGAAAAGGAAACCGGGGTCGCCGAGGAGCGTGGACAGGTGGCCAGCGTATTCGTGAACCGTCTGAATCTGGGAATGAAGTTGCAGACAGACCCGACGGTGATCTACGGAATCACAAACGGACAGGGTATTCTGGGCCGCGGTCTTAGGCGCAGCGAATTGCGCGCGGAAACGCCTTATAACACCTATGTCATCGCGGGGATGCCGCCTACGCCTATCGCCAATCCGGGGCGTGCGAGCCTGATGGCTGCGGCGCAGCCGGAAGATACGCCGTTCATCTTTTTCGTGGCGGATGGCACCGGTGGGCATGCGTTTGCCCAGACGCTGGATGAGCATAACGATAACGTGGCGCGTTGGCGGAAGATTGAAGCGGAGCGTGGTGCGGAAGCCGCCGGCAATGCCTCGACCGGCGGAAATTAACCTGGTTTTTCAAGTAG
>JAGXFI010000045.1 GCA_024637305.1 Sulfitobacter sp. | reverse complement strand
GTTGCGGACCTTTTGCTGGTTCGACGTCAGCGCCCTTGCGATAATTTGCCTAATCGACAGTGTGATAAAATTAGCAACTCAAGGACAGTTTAATGGTGTTTTCACCATTCGTCTTTGGCTCATAGGCTAAAGCTGATCAAATCTGAGGGAGAAGACATGCCCTCAAAATTATCTCAATGAAAGGAAATAAAAATAATCCTTGCGTCACTTATTGCAAGTATTTCGGCTGCAAATGCATTTGCGGGAAGTCTCGATACGGTTGCACTTGATTCTGCTCCCACGGCGGTAGCGGCGCAGACATTCAAAGAAAATAGCTGGACAGGAGCCTACGTTGGCTTGCAGTACGGAAAGGGTGATGCAGAGGCATCGTTTGGCGGGATATCAGAAGAAACCGATGGGGACGCTTATGGCATTCCCGCTGTCTATTTGCACGATCTTGGCCAGTATGTCGTTGGCGGAGAACTATCCTTTGACCGCCTGACTTGACGGTGGCAGCGATATGTTGCACCTGCGCGGTCGTGCAGGTTACGATTTCGGTAACTTCATGCCGTATCTTACCTTGGGAGTTGCTCGAATCTCAGAGGATGGCTTCTCAGAAACAGGAGTAACCTACGGTATTGGTGCTGAATATCTTGTGACTGATCGTTTCGGCATTGGGTTGGAATATTCCAGATCCAAGTTTAGCGATGTTGAGGGTCTGAGCGGACTTGATATTGACGTGGACGTAATTCAGCTGCGTACGTCATACTGCTTCTAAGTTTTCGAGTAAAAAACCACCAGATTGACCTTAGGCAAGTTTAGAGCTGCCTATGGTCATTGAATTGAAGTGAATTCTGCTGTCGCTATTGGTCGATACTACGCCAAGGCTTTCAAAAATGCCTTTGACGCAATGGGCGATCTCTACGTCGACTCTTTGTCCGAGCGGGAGACATTTCTTTTCGCAGTTGAATCTCGCCTCATTCCCGAACTGATTGGTGAGCCCGTTCATCTGTGTCAAAATTCTGGTTCCGCACGGCTTCTGCTACAACTCGATACGCTCGCGCCACCACCATTCAGGATGCTGGGTGCGCACGAATTCCACGAGCTCTTCGCGCAAACGCATTTCAGCGGACCAGGCCGTCATCGGATCCGGGGCCATCGCGTAGAATGTGATCGTCATCCCCTGTGCCGAGTGGTCGGTGATACAGGTCCAGATATTGTCATGTTCGATCACACCGGGATCGGTCTTGGCGCTTGAGATGAATTTTTCACGCAGGACCGCCGCCTCTGCCATTGGGTCGAGGACAAGATGAATCGTGACCATCAGGCGTTCATTGAGCATAGACCAGTTCTTGAACGGGTAGGACAGGAAATACTTGACTGGGACGATGAGCCGTCTCTCATCCCAAGTGCGAAGCCGGATGAAGGTGAAAAAGATCGCCTCGACAACACACCAGTCGCCTTCATAATGGATGTTGTCACCGATCCGCACGGGCTTGGCGATCGCGATTTGCAGCGACGCAACCATGTTGCCGAGCGTGGACTGCCCCGCAATGCCGAGGATCACTGTCAGGACACCGGCGGAGGCAAGCAACGTGATGCCCATATCAGCAAAGATGTCAAATTGCAGCAGCACGAATACAATCGAAAACCCAACTGTGATCACAAGGATGACGCGCCGCACCGCATACATTGTCGTGTAGAATTCGCGCTCCGATGAGGTTGGTGTATCGTAATTGTCCCCCAATTGCCGGCGGGTCACATGGTCAAGCAGCGCATCGACAGCACGCAGTGCGGCAAGGCTGAACCCGACAACCGCCAGCATGACCAGCGTCGGTGTGATGACGGCGTTCGCTGGCCCCGAGAGGGACACGATAAATCCCAAAAGCCAGTGTGCCGCCGCTGCCGCTGCCACTAACGACAAAGGCAACGCTGCGCGCTCGAAAGCACGGCTCCCCACGCGGTTTTCAGATAGGTGTCTGCCCAAGCCGACGAGCTTTGACGTCAGCAGTCCGACAAGGGCCACAATGACGGCCACCAGCGGCAGGGCGATCCATTCCCAAAGTTGCAGCCAGCCCATTCTTGCCTTCATCGCATCCGGTATATGGGCCTCGAAAGCTCGGGGACCATACGCTTCGTAGAGCAGGTCGACATTGTCGACTGTGTCGCGCGAAAACAGCCAGACAGGATCGGCGGCTTCGTCGTCCGGTGTCGCCACGGCGTAGCGGCTGAGACGAATGGCGTAGACTTGGCCGTTTGCTTCGAGTTCCTCGATAAGATAGTCCCGCCGAGGCTGCGGGTTCTTTTCAGCGTTCGCGCCTTGGGATGGCCGCGCGTCAGCTTCTGCCGGAATGCGCGACCAATTGATCCGCAGCTTGCGGTCGATGATCGAGGCGAGTTTGGCTGCGATCTGCGCTCCCCGCGCATTCTGTTCATCCTCCGGCAGATGCGACAGGTTCAGCACATGTGCGGCGGCATCATAATCGCCCGTTTCGGCAAGATCGACAAAACTTCGCAGCGCGACACGGGGCGAACTGAGATCGACATCCTCGGGTTGCGCGCCGAGGCTCGGATTGATCGCTTCCGTTTCATACCAAAGAGCCGGATCTTCCTGCGCCGCAAGCGGTAAGCCCGCCAAAATCGCGACGGTCAGGCATGCGCCAATCAGCATCAGACGGCGATTGGAGCAAAGAAAGTTCGCCAGCGGTTTTATGACCAATCTATGCATTTTCAGGCCACTTTCCTCGGCCTTGTCGGCATGATTTTTGCGCTTCCCGACAATCTGCAACAGATCGTCGCCACTCAATTACCCCCATTTGACATTTTCCGCTGCTGGTGGCTCGCTTCTATTTGCCTTGTGCTTATCCGAATTCATCGATCCCTCATGAGTTGCTTAGTGATTGTCAGAACAACGATTAGCTTTCCTGTCCGTTCCATGTTCGGCGACAGGGATCGCAATCCGGCCGTCCGTGAGGACACTTCCTGCGCTTGGTAGGGCAGGCGGGCCTCGCCGTTGTCATTTGCACCGTCGGGCACGCGGCCATCCGGATACAGTTTTACCGTAGCATGATCACGCCTTCGTCTGCGTAGACAGGCACCAAAACTGGTCGATGTACGCTGGGATGGTAAAGACCTTGGTGCCATCAGCGTCTTCGTTGACGGTGCCTGACAGGAACTCACGGCTGTTCACAATCGCTTCGCGGGGATGCACTTTCATGTCTGGATGAAAACACGGCGGGCGTTGCGCGCCAAGTCGGCGTCTCGCAAGGCTTGGAACGAAAAGACCGTCTTCAGGGCGATTGATCAGATCGAGGCGCTCGTCAAGGTTCGCTCTGAGGCGTTCGACCTCATCGACACAACCGTCAGCGATAAGCAGTTCAAGGCGATCGAGCAGGATTTCTTTTCGTCATTCCGGATCGGGGGAAATCCGCAGTTGCAGGCCGATGGCAAAGATCAACAAAAAACAGAACGTCTGATGGCGCAAAAACCTCGCCCGCATCGGTTGACTGATCCTTGCTTGGCGGCACTTTCTGTTGTGAATGGGTCATATCGTCGGCGACCTCCTTCAGTTAGGGTTCCGGGAAATCAGGCAGAGCGCGAGATCGTGAATGATCGATAAACAGGCCGATTTCGCAGTGTCTTTTGGAACATAACCATCCGGTCACTGCCATTCCGGTCTAACCGGTCTGAAAGGGCGCACTCGATCAGCCTGACCTCGAAGTTGCTGCATCAATTGACAAGTATCAATCCGCTTGTGAATTCATTTGCGAGACTTGTTTGCATCAGCAAGGTTTTGAGGATGCGACGTCCGCCGACCCGATCGTAACATTTGCGCTGACAGAGGATGGACACAGGGTGCTGAACGTGGATGCTTGAGTGGTGCGCAGATTTTTTGGTTGGCAGGTGATATTAAGAAGAAACCGGATTGAGCGGGGAAGGGGTTGAACATCTGATCCGAACGTTTCGGGTAGAACCCACCGGAGGCGTCTTGTTAGTATTCATAAAAATGAATATGATGGCGATCTCTAATATTGGAGACTCCTAAAATGGCCAGAGGCCTTCTTATCGGAACTTTGTTCGCCCTGCTGCCTGCGCTTGTCTGGGCCGAGGACGACATGATTGCCCGGAATGTTGAACTGACCAATTGGAAAGCCGTGTTTGGTCTGATCGAGGCACGGGATCAGATCCCGGCCCGGTCGCGGCTCGGTGGAACGTTGGTCGAGATTTCGGTGGTCGAGGGATCGGTCGTCAATGCCGGTCAGGTCCTCGGGCGGGTTGTGGACGAGAAACTGGCCCTTCAACTCAATGCGGTGGACGCGTCGTTGCAATCTCTGATGTCCCAACTTGCAAATGCAGAGGCCGAACTGGCGCGAGGCGAAAACCTGCTTGAGCGGGGCATAACGACAGCGCAGCGCCTTGATGCCTTGCGCACCGAGGTTGACGTGGTCCGAGGACGGATCGGGTCTACCGAAGCGGAACGCGACGTACTGCAGCAGCGTGAGGCGGAAGGGACCGTTCTATCACCAATAGAGGGGACGGTTCTGAACGTGCCGGTGACGGCCGGGTCCGTTGTCATGCCCGGTGAGGTCATCGCCGAGATTGGCGGCGGCGGATTTTTCCTGCGCCTTGCGGTTCCGGAACGCCATGCGATGAATCTTGAAGAAGGTGACAATATTCGCATTGAGGGGCCGGAGGGCGAACGGGAAGGGCGATTGGCCAAGATCTATCCCCAGATCCATAACGGCCGGGTCGTAGCCGATGTCGAGGTGCCAGGGCTTGTAACCGATTTCGTCGGCGCTCGCGTGCTTGTACGTCTTCCGGTTGCGACTTCCGAAGCAATCGTTGTACCGGCCATGGCCGTCACTTCACGCATGGGGCTCGATTTTGTGACGATCACCGGTCCGGATGGCACCCTTCATCCACGCACGGTGCTGATCGGTGGAACCCATCACGTTGATGGAGAGGTCTTGGTTGAAATCCTGTCCGGCGTGCAAGGCGGCGACGTTCTCGTGACCGATCATGAATGACAGTACGAGCAAGGTGCCGCTTGGCATTGCCGGAGGCTTGACCAAAGCGTTTATCCATTCAGCGTTGACCCCGCTGATGATACTTGCGGCGTTGGCCATTGGTCTTGTTGCGCTTGTCAGCCTCCCCCGTGAAGAAGAGCCGCAGATCTCGGTACCTTTGGTAGACATCCATATTCAGGCTCCGGGCCTAAAATCCGAGGACGCGGTCAAGCTGGTGACCGAACCGATGGAGACCATCGTTCAGGGTATCAACGGTGTCGAACATGTCTATTCCCAGACATCTGACGATCAGGCGATGGTTACGGCACGGTTTGTCGTTGGAACCTCGGCGGATTCCGCGATCCTGCGTGTCCACGAAAAAGTGCGCGCCAATCTTGACCGGATCCCGGTGGGAATCGAGCCGCCTTTGATTGTCGGTCGCGGCATTGATAATGTTGCGATCGTCGCGCTGACGCTGTCTCCGAAAGATCCGGACAGCGGACTGACGGCAAATGATCTGACCCGCGTTGCCCGCGAATTGCTTGTTGAACTGGCAAAGGTAGATGATGTCGGCCTGACCTATCTCGTCGGCGAGGCTCCGGAAGCCATCCGTATTGCACCGGACCCGGAACGCCTCGCGCTCTATGGTGTCACCCTGCAGCAGCTGGCAGGCAAGGTAGAAGGGGCCAACCGGTCGTTTTCGACAGGTCTCGTGCGCGATGGTGGCGACCAGATCGCGCTGGTTGCAGGCGAGACGCTGCAAGCGCCCGCGGATGTGGCCAACCTGTTGCTGACAACGCGCGACAATCGGCCCGTCTATGTCCGCGACGTGGCGGATGTAAGCTTTGTTGCCGACACCTCCGACCGGATTGTCGCTAATGTCACCCGCGCCGCCGATGGCGCTATTGTGCGAACCCCGGCGGTGACGCTTGCCATCGCAAAACGCGCTGGCGCGAACGCGGTGACGGTGGCCGAAGAGATCATGCACAGAGCTGATCTTCTGAAGGGGGTATTGATCCCGGAGACGGTTCAAGTCGATGTAACACGCGACTACGGCGAGACCGCGGATGAAAAGGCAAATGAACTGCTTTTCCATCTTGGCCTTGCTACCGTATCCATCGTGGCGCTGGTTCTGTTTTCGATCGGATGGCGCGAGGCCATCGTCGTGGCAGTTGTGATTCCGGTCACGATCCTGCTGACGCTCTTTGCCGCATGGATCATGGGCTACACGCTCAACCGCGTGTCACTGTTCGCGCTGATCTTTTCCATCGGGATCCTTGTCGACGACGCCATCGTTGTGATCGAGAACATCGCGCGTCACTGGGCGATGCCAGACGATGCCAGTCGAAGCGAGAAGGCCATCCGTGCCGTGGCCGAAGTGGGCAACCCGACCATTGTTGCAACACTGACGGTTGTGGCTGCCCTTCTGCCGATGCTGTTTGTATCGGGCCTCATGGGGCCGTACATGAGTCCGATCCCGGCAGTTGCATCTGCCGCGATGATCTTTTCGTTCTTCGTGGCGGTGATCATCACCCCGTGGCTGATGTTGAAGGTTGCAGGTCGTGCGCAGACGCATGCGCTTGATCATGGCAGTGGGGCTCATCAAGGTGGCGCACTGGGTCGGATCTATTCCTCCGTTGCCCGCCCGTTGCTGCGGACGAAAACAGGCAGCCTCCTGTTTATCCTTCTGGCTGCCGCTTTGTCCTTTGGATCACTTGGCGCGCTCTATACAAAGGACGTGACCGTCAAGCTCTTGCCGTTTGACAACAAGTCCGAGCTTTCCGTTGTGATCGACCTGCCGGAAGGCTCGTCCGTCGAAGCGACGGATGCCGTGGCGCAGGATGTTGCGCGCATGGCGCTTCAAGTGCCTGAAGTCCTGTCGGTACAAACCCATGCCGGTGATGCCGCGCCCTTCAATTTCAATGGCCTCGTGCGCCACTACTACCTGCGGGCGCGGCCTGAGATGGGCGATGTCCAGATCAATCTGGACCACAAAACCCATCGGGAACGCACCAGCCATGAAATTGCGCTTGAGCTGCGTGAGAAAATTTCGACGCTCGACGTGCCCGAGGGCACCAGCCTGAAGACCGTCGAGCCGCCTCCGGGACCGCCGGTGCTCGCCACCCTTCTGGCCGAGGTCTATGGACCGGATGGGGCCGCCCGCCGCGAAGCCGCAAGAAAGATTCGCGAAGCTTTTGAAAGCGTGCCTTTCATCGTGGATATCGATGATAGTTTCGGCGTGCAGCCACGCCGCCTGAGGGCGACGATCTCGACGGACCAGTTGGAGTTCTTCGGGGTGCAGGAACAGGACGTCTTTACCACGCTCAGGATCCTGAATACGCGCATGACGGTCGGATATTCGCATCGCGGTGAAGGCCGGCATCCGATCCCGATCACCATCGAACGTAACAAGGCAGACCGCGTCTTGGATGAACGTTTCCTGTCGACGCCGATTCCGGCCAATGTCTTGCCCGGCGCGCGCGGCGTTGTGGAGCTTGGGGATGTCGTTCAGATAACAGAGGAACGCGCTTCTTTTCCGATCTTCCGGCACAACGGCCGTGAGGCCGAAATGGTTATGGCCGAACTGGCCGGTGAATTCGAAGCCCCGCTCTACGGCATGCTGGCCGTCGCCGATGCGTTGGACGCGATGGAGTGGGAGGAAGGCACCAAGCCGGAAATTCGCCTGAATGGTCAGCCTGAGGATGAAAGCGGTGTGACGCTATTGTGGGATGGTGAATGGGAGGTCACCTGGATCACTTTCCGCGACATGGGGGCGGCATTCGCAGTGGCGCTGCTGGCGATCTACATTCTTGTTGTGGGGCAGTTCGGATCGTTCAAGCTGCCTTTGGTGATCCTGACGCCGATCCCGTTGACCTTTATGGGGATAATCGCCGGGCATTGGCTGTTCAACGCACCGTTCTCCGCACCGTCAATGATAGGATTTATCGCTCTTGCAGGGATCATCGTACGGAATTCAATCCTGCTGGTCGATTTTATCCGCCACGCGGATCCGGACAAAGACAAGGTCGAAATTCTGATCGAAGCGGGTGCCATCCGGTTCAAACCGATTCTTTTGACCGCCGTTGCCGCTATGATCGGTGCGGCAGTAATCCTGACGGACCCGATCTTCCAGGGCCTCGCTCTGTCGCTGCTCTTCGGACTGCTCAGTTCGACCCTGCTGACCGTTCTGGTAATCCCGGCGATTTACAGGGTATTCAAAACATAGAAATGACCTGACAGGTTGCTGAAAAACGATTTCCTTCCTCAGTTCGACTAAAGATGACCGGTATTTTCCTTATCCGGCTGCGAGCCGTGAAAAGCGTCACGCATCTCAGCTGAGAGACGCAGAGATCTCGTCGAGGTCAATTTACTGAAGTAGCGAAGAATGAGGCGGGCTATGGCTTTAAGGGGCGGCTAACGTCAGAATGGAAAACAGGACCAATCAAAAGGCATAAACTGATGCTACAAACATTAGGGCTCCTTCTCGCTTGCCAGCTAATCGGGGAAATC
>JAGXFI010000044.1 GCA_024637305.1 Sulfitobacter sp. | reverse complement strand
GGTGCTTATGCTGACACTTTGGAAAACTGAAACCGAGTTCAAGTGGAAAAAGGAGGCCAAAGCCTGACCTGAATTCCCGCCCCGGTGGCGGGAAGCAATGTCCCGAAGGGGCGGAGGCTGGTCGATCTCGCGCGGGCCGATGGGATGCGGAGGATTCTGCACAACCCTATCCATACATTGGAGACGACCACCACCGAATGCCATGCTGAGGCGCAATACCATGTGACCTCGAAGAGAACCATGACCCCGGACGGATCAGTTGCTTTCCGCTTGACAGGGCCGCAATCAGAGAACCGGCCAGCGGCGAGTGAAAAGCCGCACACAAAGGCCTGACACAAGACCGCACTCGATCTCAAATCCATGCTTCAGAAACTTCTTGCATTTTTAGCGGTAACCACAGAAGGCCAGCGATCACATATGCCGCGCAAACAGCTCGGACAAATGACCGCAACCTGCGACGATCAACATCAGATCAAAAGCCCCTTGCAAAACCGGGGCCGTCAACAAATGCACAACACCTGTCGAAGGATTCAAGGAACATTCGCAAAGATGGCACGTTATTCGGTTAGAAGATTGAAAAGGAGCACATTATGTCCATCGCACGTGTAACCGAGATTTCTGCAACCTCACCGAAGAGCTTTGACGATGCCGTAAAGCTAGGTATCGAACGGGCGTCCAAAACGCTTCGCAATGTGAAAAGCGTTTGGGTGAAAGATCAGAATGCAATGGTTGAAGACGGTAAAGTGAGAGAATTCAAGGTCAACCTAGCCGTGACATTCCTGCTCGACGACGAGTGAACGTTACCGGTTGACCTGCGCGATCTGGCAATCTGTCGCGCCACCGTTACATCTAAAATCGGGCCGAATTTTGTTGGCGCGACTGGCTTAGAGTTGCGCCAACACCAATGAAATTCAATATACTCTAGTCGAGCAGCATAAGCCTCTGCACTACGCGCCTGACCTGATCGCGAATGCCGGAGGCGCGGCGTCCTCGGGGCTGGAAATTGAATTGGTCTGACCTGAGGGGGACCAGAGGGTCCGCTTTTCGGGATGAAAAAATGATCCTCATTTCTTTAC
This sequence comes from Sulfitobacter sp., assembly GCA_024637305.1. Lineage (GTDB taxonomy): Bacteria > Pseudomonadota > Alphaproteobacteria > Rhodobacterales > Rhodobacteraceae > Sulfitobacter. The sequence goes on along the minus strand of JAGXFI010000044.1, from coordinate 5,102 downwards.
TTCAAAGCGACTCCTGAGTATCCGTCGAAGCATATCGACGGATGTGCGCTGTCGACCCTTGACGCCGCGCCCGTCAACAGAAACACACTGTCCAGAACGTGGTCGCAAAATGTTTTGGGGCAGGACCTTTCCAGCATGTTGCGCGTTTTCCGATTTATAGTTCTCCTGAGGTAATCGCATGAAATTCCGCTTTCCCATCGTCATCATCGACGAAGATTTCCGTTCTGAAAACTCCTCCGGGCTCGGCATCCGTGCTATGGCCGAAGCGATTGAAAAGGAAGGCTTCGAGGTGCTGGGAGTTACCAGCTACGGTGATCTGTCCAAATTTGCCCAGCAGCAGTCACGCGCCAGCGCATTCGTTCTCTCGATCGACGATGAAGAGTTCAGCCCCGGCCCCGACCTCGATCCGGCGGTGGTGAACCTGCGCAGCTTCATCGAGGAAGTGCGCTGGAAGAACGAGGATGTGCCGATTTATGTCTATGGCGAGACCAAGACCAGCCGCCATCTGCCCAACGACATCCTGCGTGAGTTGCATGGCTTTATTCACATGTTCGAGGACACCCCGGAATTCGTGGCGCGCCACATCATCCGCGAGGCCAAGGCCTATCTCGAAGGCATCCAGCCTCCGTTCTTCAAGGCGCTGCTGGATTATGCCGAGGACGGGTCGTATTCATGGCACTGTCCCGGCCATTCCGGCGGCGTCGCCTTTCTCAAAAGCCCGATCGGGCAGATGTACCATCAGTTCTATGGCGAAAATATGCTGCGCGCCGACGTTTGCAACTCGGTCGAGGAACTGGGACAGCTTCTGGATCATAACGGTGCCATCGGCGCGTCAGAGCGCAATGCTGCGCGCATTTTCAACGCGGATCATTGCTTTTTCGTAACCAATGGGACTTCGACTTCGAACAAGATGGTCTGGCATCACACGGTTGCGCCCGATGACGTGGTGGTGGTGGACCGCAACTGTCACAAATCCATTCTGCACAGCATCATCATGACGGGCGCTGTGCCGGTGTTCCTGAAACCGACGCGCAACCATTGGGGTATCATCGGCCCGATCCAGCAAAGCGCTTTTGAAGTCGATGCGATCAAGGCCAAGATCCGGGCGAACCCGCTGCTTGCGGGGGTTGATGCCGACACCGTGAAGCCGCGCATCATGACATTGACCCAATCGACCTATGATGGCGTTCTATACAATACCGAGACGATCAAGGGCCTGCTGGACGGGTATATCGACAACCTGCACTTTGATGAGGCATGGTTGCCGCATGCGGCCTTCCACCCGTTCTATGGCAACTTCCATTCGATGGGCCGCAAGCGTGAGCGACCCAAGCATTCGGTCACATACGCAACGCAGTCGATCCACAAACTGCTTGCCGGCATCAGCCAGGCAAGCCACGTCCTGGTTCAGGACAGCCAGGACACGCCGCTGGATCGCCACCTGTTCAATGAGGCGTACCTGATGCACACCTCGACCAGTCCGCAATATAGCATTATCGCGAGCTGCGATGTGGCGGCGGCAATGATGGAACCGCCAGGCGGTACTGCATTGGTCGAGGAGAGCATCGAGGAGTCACTGGATTTTCGCCGCGCCATGCGCAAGATCGACGAGGAGTATGGCGACGACGATTGGTGGTTCAAGGTCTGGGGACCGGACAACCTTATTGAAGAAGGGATCGGGCGCACCAAGGATTGGGTGCTAAAGAGAACCGACGCAGACGGCGTGCAACCATCGGACGGCGAGGACAGCTGGCACGGGTTCGGGGATATGGCTCCGGGCTTTAACATGCTCGATCCGATCAAGGCGACGATCATCACGCCCGGCCTGAACCTTGATGGACGCTTCGAAGAGACGGGCATTCCCGCCTCTATCGTGACCAAATACCTTACCGAACACGGCGTTGTGGTCGAGAAGACCGGACTTTACAGTTTCTTCATCATGTTCACCATCGGCATCACCAAGGGCCGCTGGAACACGCTGCTGACCGCGTTGCAGCAGTTCAAGGACGATCACGCCAAAAATCAGCCGATGTGGCGCGCAATGCCAGAATTCTGCGCCAAAAATCCGTTTTACGAGAACATGGGGCTACGTGACCTGTGTCAACATGTGCATGAACAATACGCCAAGCATGACGTGGCGATCCTTTCTACCGAAATCTACCTGAGCGATCTGACACCGGCAATGAAGCCAAGCGAGGCCTATTCCCATATCGCCCGTCGCACCACGCAGCGCGTGCCGATCGACCAGCTTGAGGGGCGGATCACCACCAGCCTCGTCACGCCTTATCCGCCGGGCATTCCCCTGCTGATTCCAGGCGAAGTGTTCAACCGCAAAATTGTCGACTACCTCAAGTTCAACCGGGAGTTCGCGCGGGTATGTCCCGGCTTCGAGACCGACATTCACGGTCTGGTGCAAGAGACGGGCGAGGACGGAACGATACAATACTTCGCCGACTGCGTGGTCGAATAGGGGAGCGATTGGGCAGTCGGCCCTGAAGCCGCTGTCCGGCTCGCCAGGATGGATTTCGATTTGAGCGCCGTCAAAGATGTAAACCTACATTCCCCAAGTGGCGTGCCGTCTGACGTGAAGATCGCCTGATTTTGCGCGCTGGACAAGCGTTTTTCCCCCCGAGCGGCGTCTGCGGTCGCGCAGGCTGCTGGAACTGAGCGGATCAGACCGCGAAGCCGCCGTGTTGTGTCCCGGCGGCGGTGTTTTTCAGCGCAGCGGGCAGACCTGTCCTGCTGCTTTCGTTCAGTTTGGACGTGGATCGCGGTCATGCGCATAGCGGTGGCGCTCGCAATCGGCGGATGGCGGCGAGGACGGCGCGCACCATCGGACCGGTGACGGCGACCTCGGCCATCTGGAAAGTGATGGCGCGGGCGTGGCGCACGACACGCGCCCCGATCTTGATCAGCTTCAGTTGCAGGCTGGTCAGTGACCAGTCTGCCATAGCCTCGGGCAACTCGATGCAGCGCAAGAAGGTGGCCAGGTTGTAGGCCAGCGCGTGCAGTTGCAGCCGTACCTCGTTGTCGCGGAACCGCCGGCACGACAGCCGCGTCCAGTGGAAGGCGTATTTGCCTTCCTTGATGTGCTGCTCGGCCGTGCCGCGCTGGTTATAGAACCGCACCACCCAGTCCGGCTCCATGGGCAGGTCGGTGACGATGAAGCCGACACGCGGGAAAAGCTCGCCCGGGTGCCACTCGATCTTGGCGATCACCCGGCGCTCCTTGTTCCAGGACGCCGCCTGATACTGGAAGTCTTCGTAGAAGCGTTTGATCTTGGTCTGCGAGGGCCGCCCCACGGGCCGTGTCAGCCGATGCGCGATCTTGTCCTTGAGCACCGCGTTTGCGGGCAGCCGGATGGCGTAGAAGTAACCGGCCTCTTCCAGGCGTTCGTAGATCGCCGGGATTGCATAGGAGGCGTCCGCTCGGAAGAAGCGGCCCCCTATGTTGCGGTCAGCATAGCGTGCGATGACGCGGTCGAGGACCTCCTTCCAGCCATCGGCGCTGTGGACGTTGCCATTGCGCAGGGCACAGCGCTCCAGCATGCCGAACTGGTTGAACAATAAGTTCGGGTGATAGCAGGTGCAGTCGAAATGCCCGTTCCAGGCGGACCCTTCATGGTCCCCATGGGTCGGGCTGACCGAGCTGTCCATATCCAGCACGATGTACTTCAGCCCGTTCCGATCATGAAACCGGTCGATCCATTGGCCTTTCAGGTCGGCCAGCGCCGACCGGTTCTCAGGCAAGGCCAGTGTCTCGGTCTCGAACCGCCCCATTTGTGAGGCCGAGGCAGCTTGCGCATCGACAGCCCGGCCACCAACAACCTGACGCATCACGGGATCGCGAGCCAGACGGTCGGCGTCGTTGACATCCTCGTATCCCGCCTGCCGCCCGAACACCGATTGCCGGAACAACCCGTCAAGACGATGGATCATGTTCTTGCCGCGTCGGGTGTCGCGTAGTGCTGCTGCCGCCAGATCGGAAAACCCGAGCGCGTCATCAAGCTCTCGCATCACCAGCAAGCCGCCGTCCGAACTGATCTGCGCACCACGGAACTCAAGCCGCACGCGGCAGTCAAAATCAACCCGATCTGCCCGCTGCGCGCCCGCACCCTCCGGGTGATCCATGAAACAAGCCCCTCACAGCCATCAACGCCATGATTTATATGGGAAATATTTAGACTAGGACAGAGAAATCAGCGCGCTACTTGGGGAATGCGGGGTATATACCTCTTATAGGGAAATGTGCCTTAAATCGGCTGCCTACCGACGCAGCGGTCGGGGCCGCGGATGGCAGCGGGCATGGTGGTTAGCGAGGGATGCTGCAACAGTGCAGAAACTGTTAGAAGCCGAATTAGGGGATTTGGCCGAATGGCGGCCGGAGGGCAATGATCATTCACACGTTATCGTTGACATGAATATTTCCTCTAAATAGTGCTGATTTTCAACAATCATCGAACTGAGAAGCATATGAAGCACTGCATCATCATTGGCGCAGGACCCGGTCTTGGAGAGGCAACTGCGCGAAAATTCGGCTCACATGGCTACGTGATCAGCTTGGTTGCGCGCAATGAAGCAAATTTAAGCGACCAGGTGGGGCGATTGAACGACGTCGGGATTGAGGCTCATTATGCGAGTGCCGATGCTGGTAATTCCGTCCAGCTTGTAGGAGCGATTGATCAATTGCAAGCAAGGTCAGGATCTTGCGACGTGCTCATTTACAATGCCGCTGTTCTGCGTCCTGAGGGACCTTTGACGCTGACCACCGAGATATTGCGCGCTGAATTTGATGTCAACCTAGTCGGTGCCCTGCTGGCTGTGCAGACCGTCGCGCCGCAAATGGTCGCGAGAGGAAGGGGTGCCATCCTGTTTACCGGGGGCGGGCTGGCGCTTGAACCGTATCCGGAATGGACTTCGCTTGCGCTTGGCAAGGCTGCTCTGCGCAATCTCGCATTTTCTCTTTACAAGGAACTCGCGCCTAAAGGTGTGCATGTTTCCGTGATCGCGGTATGTGGGGAAGTTGAGCCTGGTGGACCTTTCGACCCTGATGCGGTCATCGGTGAATACTTCAGGCTCGCGACCGACCCACAGGGTGTAGAG
>JAGXFI010000043.1 GCA_024637305.1 Sulfitobacter sp. | reverse complement strand
TGCGGCCTAACCGACCCACAGTCTTTTGTTCGCTTAAAACCGGGGTTGGCCTGCCGGAGGTATTGGTCCAGTTGGCGGAAATTGGAGGGGTTGCGCTGGAGGGCGACGTTGTATGACACGGACATCCAGCGCTCGCCCAAACTTCGGCATCCTGCTGATCTCAGCTCAACTTTTGAACAGATGCGTTGCAGTCAGGGGTTGGCTGCCAAATGCCTTGGCTTCAGCCAGAGCAATTGCATGATCGATGGCGTTACGGCCACGCTGTGCCCGATCCCCCCGCAGTCCGACAGCGCCTCCGACGGCTATGATCAACGCCGGGGTTCTGTCGATTGCACTGGCTTCGATACGCTTGGCGATTTCGGTTTCGATAGCTGCCGGATCGGGGATGCTGTTCGACACGGCGGCGATCACGAGCATAGTATTGTCGGTAAAGGCCATCACCGTTTGATCGCAGCCAAAACGATCACTCATCGCGTCCGAGACAATTTCGAGAAACCCGGGGGATTGAACCGACCATTGTGCGCCGGTATCCCCGTCACTGACAAGGCTGATCGCGAATACCTGAACCGAAGACCGCTCGTTGGGCGGCAATTGGGTCAGGTAATTCGACAATGCCCTGCGATCCACGAGGCTTCTGGTGTTTCCTGACCGTGATTGCCCGGACCTCTCGGGTGCGAAGCTGGCACCAGCTCTTTCACGATTGTTTGTGTTATCCTGAGCGCGTACCTGGACCTGCCGCCTGGAAACAAGTGTCTCCTGCGCTGATCTCATGCGGGTGCCTACTTCATCAATTTCGAACGGTTTGGTGACGTAGTCGGACGCGCCTGCGAGGAAGGCGTTTTTCATGTTGTGTATGTCGCGCATCGCGGAGAGCATGATGATGGGCGTCCGAGCGTAACGCGACATTTTCCGGACGCGCCGACAAAGTTCGATCCCGTCCATCTGTGGCATGTTTATGTCGACCATCAAACAGTCGAAGGCCATGCCATCGTTTGCAAGCAGCGCCAGGGCTTCCTTGCCCGATCTGGCGGGCGTCACTTCGGTAAAACCGGCCCTTGAGGCGATCATCGGAATGAGATCCAATATGAACGGATCGTCATCGACAGCGAGTATTCTCATCGGCAGGTAGCCAGTCGCGCCCTGGTAGTCGGTCGAAGCGTCGGCCTGATTGTCAGTGACGCGCTCGTCAGCAGAGGATCGAAGGCTCGGGAAGGCCCAGCTTGCAAGCGAAATGGCGAGAGGGGGCACGATCATGGCAATCGTCCCGACCAAAGAATAAAGACCGAATGCCAGCCAGAATGAAGCTCCCAGAAAAAGAGCAACTGCGAAGGCTATCAGGCCCGCAAATGTACCGATCAGAATGTAGCCAACTATCACGACGCGCCTCCATTTGCTGCAGGGGGGCACACAACCCAAGGGAGATCAATGCAAAACAAAGCTTTTGCCTCATCATTCCCCGGCAATGTGCGCTTTTAATACGGAATCACACATTTAACGTGTGAATTCCAAACAGCATTTTTCAATCTTAGGGTGAAAATGTGGCAACATTTAGACTCAACAGTTTTATGGGAACCATTTGCGTAGTACACGGCACGGCAAACGTCCTGACGGTTTCGCGTCTTTCGCCATTCTTGATCGGGCAGATGGCGTATCGACCGATCCTGGTGTAGAGCGGGGTGGCTTGAGGTCCGGCTGCGCTGGGGAAAGGCGTTGCCCACCGATATTGCAAAGAAACTATTCCTATGGCGTTCAGAGCGTCACCGCAAATTTTTCAAGAACGAGACTGATATGGACGATTCCAACATAATACGGGCATTCAAGCAGATGCAGGTCCCGCTGATGATTGTCGGCCCGAAAGGTGAGATCGTGCATTACAACGCCGCTGCCAGTCGTCTGTTCGGCTATGACGCTGACGAGCTGACGGAACGTGCCGTCTTTGACGTTCTGCCTGTCACTTCGGTATCCGAGCTCAGAACCCATGTCGAACCGCCTGATGTCGATGCGGTCATCAGCGGTATGAGGGGACGGAAAAAGAATGGCGATCAGTTTCCACTTTTGGTTCACCTGTCGTTCTGGAGCGATCCCGAACAAGGGTATCAGTATGCGCTGATGCTGCGGGATATCACCGAGGAGGCGGAAGCCACCCGTTCGGCAGAGGATGAAATGATACGCGCTGACAGCGCGCTCAGGGGCGCGCGCATAGGTGTTTTCGAATATAATCCGCTTGCCGATACGATAATCGTAAACGGCATCTGGCGCGCCCTGATGGAACTGGAAGACGATGATCCGGTGGACGTACAGATCGAGTGGCGCAAACGGGTGCATCCCGATGACCTCGCCGCCGCGTTGAGGCCGATGTCGACCTGTTTGGAGGGCAGCGTCGAGCGGGACAGTTGCGAATATCGCCTCCGCTCCAAGGATGGGTCGTGTTGGCGCTGGATGCGAACTGATGTCTCGGTGGCCAAACTGGACGACGCGGGACGTCCTGTCCGTCTGGTCGGTGCCATGACGGAGGTGACTGAGCGTAAAGCCATTGAGAACGCTCTGCGCAAGAGCCTGGAGCAATTCAAATCGTCATTCGACAATGCAAGCATCGGGAAGGCAATCGTGGGCTTGGACGGCAGATGGCTGAGGGTAAATCCTGCGCTGTGCAAGCTTCTCGGCTATACTGAAGAAGAATTGCTGAAGACCGATTTCCAGACGATCACACATCCCGACGATCTGAATGAAGATCTGAGCAAACGCGACTTTCTGAAGACCGGAAACAGTCAGGTCTATCAGATGAACAAGCGCTACATACATGCTAACGGTACGATCATCTGGGCGTTGCTGAACGTAAGCCTCGTGAGGGATGCGGAAGGCCGGCCGGATCACTTCATCTCGCAAATTGTCGACATGACCGAACAGCGACAGTTGAGCGAGATGAAAAGCGAGTTCGTGTCCACTGTCAGCCATGAACTGCGCACACCTTTGACCTCAATCCTTGGATCACTGGCGCTTTTGTCCTCGATGGACGACAATCAGTTCTCCGATGATGTGCAGAGGCTTTTGTACATCGCGCAGGAGAACGGAAGGCGCTTGCATGCGCTGGTCGACGATATTCTTGATTTCGAGAAAGTCTCGACAATGCAAATGCGCTTCAAGCTATCCCGGCATGATATTGCGGGGCTGGTGGAAGACGCGGTTTTCGCCGCCTTGCCCATCGCGGAAAAATTCGATGTCCGCGTCGAGTTCGACTATCCGAACCAACCATCGCATGCGTTCGTTGACCCGAAACGCTTTCAGCAGGTCATGACAAACCTTCTCTCCAATGCGGCGAAATTCGCGACCGCAGGCAGCCGGATCGAAGTGGCGGTTCAAAAGCAGGAGGAATCCATTCGGATATCAGTGACAAATGACGGCGAGGGAATTCCAGACCAGTTCCGCGACCATATATTCAAACCGTTCTCACAGGCCTCGGTCGCCTCGGGCCGCGAGCGGGGCGGCACTGGCCTTGGTCTGAACATTTCAAAGCAGATCGTGGAAAAGACAGGCGGAACCATCGGTTTTGATTCAGCACCGGGAGGTCAGACGATTTTCTGGTTCACCGTCCCCATAAATGAACCGATCAAGGCATGACTCATTTGCACGCTCGTTTTCCGACGCGGCATTTTTCAGTAAGAAACCCTTCGCAGGTTTACCGAACGCAATTCGGTTGATTTCTTGATCGCGCGATTTTCCGCGCGTGCAATGGCCCGGTCAAAGGTCTTGAGCACCCGATGCGCTTTGCTTGCATTGGGTCGCAGCGGGTTTCCGACAGAGACATCGATATCCAGAGGATCACCGTTGTCATATTGACTGTCCTTCTCGTCGAGCAGATTTTGTATCTCGGTCTCAAGCTCAAAAGACGGCTCCATGGTCGGCTTGCTGGATACAATCACGAACACGCCGTTACCGGTATAGGCCATCATACAGCCGATCGTCTTGAGTGCATCGCCAACTGCGTCCGCGACTTCGGTAAGCGCGTAAAGAAATTCGTCGGTCGAAGCCTTGGCATAAATTGCGTCGATCTGGTTGATCTTGACGGCGAGAACCTGCGATCCGGCCAGACCCGCCCGAGATAATTGCGACAGGTAATTCCCCAGCGCAGTGTATTCGATCACACCCTTGATATCTGCAAGGCAAAGCTCATCGGCCAGATCGAACGCGTGTTGGGCCGGGTCAGCCGGGGCCCTGAGTTGCGCTGACGCACCGATCGCCGGTGCCTCCCGTCGCGCAATCATCAGTTCTTCCGCCACGCGAAGGCGCGCGCCAAGCTCGGTCATATCAAACGGCTTGTTGACGTAATCCGTGGCACCCATCTCGAAAGCGCGATCGATGTAATGTTTTTCGGTCATCGCCGTCAGCATGATGATCGGCGTCTTGCGATACGCAGGTATCGCCCGGACAAGCTCGCAAAGGTCGATACCATTGGTCTCGGGCATGTTGATGTCGAACAGGAGACAGTCGAAAACCACTTCGTCCGCGTTCAAGAGGCTCAAGGCTTTCTTGCCTGACAAAGCGGTCGTCACATCTGGATAGCCGCTTCGCGCACAGATCATCGTCAGCAATTCAAGAATGAACGAGTCGTCGTCTACGGCGAGGATTTTCATGTATGCTCCATTTGGAAAAACTTGCATAGAGCCAACCGGGTAGGCCCTACGAAGGTTCCGGGACTGAGATTACCATCCCTATGTTGGAAGGTTTCTGTCTCTTTTTTGCACTACTTTTTGCGTAAGAGGATCGGTCGCATCATCTTGTTGGACTGTCAATGGTTCGCGCCGCAATGGCGCAAACGTAATGGAAAAGGGCATCGCACTCACCAAGACACTGGAAAAGGCACGATCAACACGGCGTTGAATGGCAATGCGTCGCCAATTAAATTCGACGTTCGAGATGATGCTGGAACCGGATCGCCAAGGAAGGGTGCTGATACGCAACAGATCAGAGGCCTAATACCGAAAAGACTGAAGAGGCGCGGGCACTGATCCACGACCACGGGCGGTTCGGCGCTGTTCAGGGATCAGGCGTTGGGGGGCGTTGCGCTGCGTACCAGTCCGCAAGGATAGCGATCTGCGCATCGGTCAGATCCTGCGCTGCTTTCCGCATCAACTTGGCGCGTTTTCCGCCCCCACGTGTGCCTTCGCGCCAAAGGTATAGCTGCGACTTCAGGTATTCCTGGCTTTGCCCCGCTATAGCCGGGGCAATGGCGTCTGCCTTGGGGTGGTGACAAGACGTGCAGGACGGGACGTCGTCGGTGCCGCGATTAGCCAGCAGCCACCCTGGCGTGGTGTTATCGTCAACAGGATGGGCGGCCAACCGGGCCGTGCCGAATTCTTGCGCCAGCGTCGCGATCTGGCGGTCGGACATCTGGCTGGCGATCATTTGCATGTAACCACTGCCTCGGGACCCGTTCCTGTAGTGGAAAAGGGCCTGTGCAATCTGTTCCGGGGTGAGAATATCCAGGCGCGGCACATGGGTGTTGTCGCTGCGCCCGCCGGTTCCGTGGCAGGCTGCGCATGTTGCCTCGGGCAGGGTCGGGGACGTTTCTGCCTTCACCGCTTCGAGATAGGCGACAACGGACCAGACCTCGTCCTCGCGCGCTTTGGCGGGCCAATGGGGCATCCCGCTCATCTTGACGCCTTCGTAGACGATCCAGTGTAAATGCTGCGGCTCCCACGAAGCGACGGCATCTTTGATATGGGGCGGGCGGGGCTCCATGGCCATGGCCGTGGCGCTTCGCGGTTGTCCCGGTACGGCGTGGCAAAAGGCACAAGCGGATTGGAAATGCAGCCCGCCAAGCGCTATCCGGTCTGTGTCGACCAGATCCTGTGGGATCTTTGATGGTTCTGGCGCGCGCAAGCGGACCGATTGAATGAACGTTGTATGCAAGGCCCATCCGACGCCAGACAAATGGCCCTGCCGCGCCGAGACGTTATAAAGGCCGAAACCCACGACTGCCGCAGCCCCAAGTGCGGCGAGGGTGGCAAGGACCGCCAGCGTCTGTGCAACACGTTTCACGCGGTTTCCCCTTTCGTCTCGAGCGCGCGACCGACCAGCGACAGCCCGGCAATCAGGTAGATCGGTGTGCCAATCCCCAGCATCAGAAGGCCCCCCAATTGTTGGGCCTCCAAATCCGGCGCGCGCCCGCAGATCGCTGCATAGAGGTCACGCGGGGCGAGGATGATCAATGCGCCCAGCAGGGTCATGTGCATCGACGTCAGCAACAAGCCCCCAGCGCCCGCCAAGGGCTGCGGTGCACGCAGGGCTCCGGCCCAAACCAGCAGTCCAGCGATTAGAAAGCTGCTTTGTTCCAAGATCAGCCAACCAGCGCTTCCATCAGCCAACCCGTGCAGGTGAGGCAGGTGCCAGCCCCAGACGATAACGAACTCCACCACTGCGCCGGCCAACGGGGAAATGGCAAAAGGCGCTGTGATATGCGGGAATCCCAGCACCATCAGGGGTGTGACCACCGCGACCAGGCCCATGTGCTGCAGCATATGATGCGGGAAATCCGCACCCAACCAGATATCAAGCGGCGAAAACCACAGCACGCCCAGAAGGGCCAGCGCGATATAGCCGAGCGCTTTCATTGGCAGCTTTCGATCAACAGCGGTGGCAGCGCAACATAGACCACCCCGATGAACGATATGGCCGCAAGAAGAAACGCCGCGTGGCCCAGAAACTGATGACGGTCCTGGCTCGTGCCGGTATCGTTTTCCCATCCGCGATTGCGCAGCGTGTCCCACTGCTGCCATGCCCGCCAGCCCAGCCAGGCGATGCCTGCCAGTGCCAGGAAGGTGCCGATGCCTATGCCCAGACGCAACACGCCTACGTCGCCCCCCTTGGCGCAGACAACCGCTGTTGCGCTGTAGGATACGACGAAATGCACCGCCCACAGGAGAGGTCCGAACGTGATGCGCCATACGCTCGTCGCTTCGGCGTGAAATTCGCGGGCTTCCTGTTTTTCCGTGATCTGCGTCATGGCAGCCATCCCGGCACGAGACCCAGCACGGCACCCACCACCAGCGACTTGAAAGCGATGAAATGCCAATAAAGCGTTACATTGCGCAAGTCGGCGTCGTATTTCGGTGTCAGCTTGCCCGCGATGCTGCCTGCGAAGCAGTAGCCCTGCATGAGTATTCCTGCACCTGCGTGCACGCACAGCCAGACCATCAGCGCCCACATGATCGCGGGGTAGACATGACTTGTCGGGTCCAGATCACGCACGGATAAATACACCGCGAACGCCCCGCCCGCCGCCGCGAGAGGTGCCAGGGCGATAGCCAGCCGTGCCCGCGCGACATGAGCGCGGGAATTCAATTCCCGCCCCGCCAGGATCAGCGCCCAGGACGCCACCAGCAGGCCGATGCCCACGCTGATCCACATCCCATCCGGATGCAGCGCGCCTTCAGGCGGGAAATCGGGTCGCGCCGTCCAGTAAAAGAAGAAACCGAAGATCAGCGCGGCAAAGGCCGTGGCATCCCCCAGCATCGTGATCCACATGCCCCACCAGCCCACCGCGTTCGGCCCCGAGGCATAGGTAGGCAGACGCAGCCCCAGACCCGCATCGCGCATATCGTGTTCGGGCGGGCGCGCCGTCGTGGTCCACAGCCAATACATCACACAAACGATAGCGAAGGCTGCGCAGACGATGGCTGGCTCATAGATATGGAATGTGGGGAAGATGAACGCGCCGCCGGTAAAGGCTGCGGCAAACATGGTCACCCACGCGGGGCCGGTGACACGCTGCACATAGATCGGCTTGGCATCAATAACCGATGTCACCATCGTTTCGCGCTGGTGATCCGGCGCATCGGGCAGATAAAAGCGGCCCGCGTCCATGCGTTCGACAAGTCCGTCCTGTTCCCACAAAGGATAGCGCGTGGTGATATACGGGATCGACCGGACGCCCCAGGCTTCTTCAGGCACGTCGTGGGAAAATTCGAGGGTGCCTGCGCCCCAGGGATTGCGCGCGATCACGCCTTGATATTTTTTGGAACGGAAAAGGTCGTATACGAAGACCGCGAACCCGGCCGCGATGATGAAGGCACCAATGGTGGATATCATGTTGAGCCATCCCCAGCCGGAGCTTTCAGGGTAGGTGAAGACGCGGCGCGGCATGCCTTTCAGTCCGGTCAGGTGCATCGGCAGAAATGTCAGGTTAAAGCCGGTGAACACCAGCCAGAACGCCCAACGACCCAGCCGCTCTGACATCAGTTTCTTGCGAAAGAACGGATAGAAGTAATAAACGCCCGCGATCAGCGGAAACACCATGCCGCCAAATAGCGTGTAATGCAGGTGCGCCACGATGAAATAGGTGTCGTGTACCTGCCAATTGAACGGCACGATGGCCAACATCACGCCGGTCAGCCCGCCCGCCACGAAAATCGCCAGCGCTCCCGCGATCCAAAGCATCGGCAGGCTCATCTTCACCCGACCGACCATCAGGGTCGCGACAAAGGCGAACAGCTGGATACCCGTGGGGATTACCACCGCCTCGGACGCCGCCGAGAAAAAGCCGAGCGACAATTGCGGCAGCCCGGTGGTGAACATGTGATGCACCCACAGCCCGAAAGAGAGAAACCCGGTGCCAACAGCGCTCAGCACGATCCAAGAATATCCCACGATGGGTCGGCGCGCGACAGTCGGCACGATCATCGCCGCAATGGCGATGGAGGGCAGAAAGACGATGTAGACCTCCGGGTGGCCGAATATCCAGAACAGGTGTTGCCACAACAGCGGGTCTCCGCCGCGTTCGGGGTCAAAGAACGGCCAGTTGAACGACCGTTCCAGTTCGAACAGGAAATCGCCCGCGATCAGCGGCGGAAAGGCGAACAGGATCATCCCGCCCACGACCATCACGTACCATGCATAAAGCGGCATGACGTTGACGCGCATTCCCGGTGGCCGGGTCTTGAGCGTGCCAACGATCAGCTCCACCGCCGCGGCGATGGAGGCGACCTCGATGAAGCTCAGTCCCAACAGCCAGACGTCGGGACCGATGCCTTCTTCCTTAGTTGCCAGCGGCGGGTACATAAACCATCCCGCCTTGGGACCGGCATCAAAGATCAACGACCCCAAGATGAACACGCCACCGATCAGAAAACACCAGTAACCAAAGGCGGAAAGGCGTGGAAATGGCATGTCCCGCGCGCCGCACAGCGCGGGCAGCAACAGGATCGAGATGGCCTCGAACATCGGAACCGCAAAGAGGAACATCATCGCCGAGCCGTGCATGGTGAAGAACTGGTTGAAGCGATCGGCGTCAAGGAATGTGTTGTCGGGGTAGGCCAGCTGCACCCGTATCGCCAGCGCCAGTAACCCGGCGATCAGCATGAAGGCAAAGGCCGTCAAACTATACCAGACGCCGATCTCGGTATTGTTGACGGCGGACCAGTATCGCCAGCCCACGGGTGTCTTCCAGGCGGCGCGCAGCTCCGCTTTGCCACGCTCCTGTTCGGCTTGTGACACAGGTTCGGCAAGCATGGCCTCGGTGGGCGGATAGGGGCCTTCTGCGACCGGCATGAGGTGTTCGTTGGTCATTTCAGCCCTTCCAGATAGATCCCCAATGCGGCCAGGTCTTCGCGGGGAAGGAAGTCGTAGCTTGGCATGGCCACTTCGGGCTTTATGGCGTCCGTGTGGCCGATCCAGTCGGCGAAATCTTCTGCTGTGACGTCAAGGATGCCCGCCGCCAGCGACTTGCGGCTGCCCACATGCGTCAGGTCCGGTCCCACCTGACCGACTGCGTCGGTGCCGCGCACGGTATGACAGCCGCCGCAACCTTCGCGGGCAAAGATTTTGGCACCGCGCCGCGCTGGTGCAGTGGCGGGGGGCTGGGCATCGCGCGCCTCGGCTTCCAGCCAAGCGGCAAAATCTTCGGGCTCCATCGCGACGGTTTCAAATGCCATCAAGGCATGCGAGGCACCGCAGAATTCCGCGCATTGGCCGCGGTAAACGCCTGCGGTTACGGGCTGTAAGGACTGGAAGGTTTCGCGGCCCGGGATCATGTCAGTCTTGCCGCCAAGCGCTGGCACCCAGAACGAATGGATTACCTTCTTTGCGTTGAGCACCAGACCGGTGCGCGTACCCACAGGCAGGCGCAGTTCGTTGGCAGAAGGGATGCGTGTGCCGTCAGGCAATTCGTAGTCCACGCGCCACCACCATTGCTCTGCCGTGATATGAACCCGCAAACCTTCGTCCGCGAGGCGCGGCGCGTTCATCAGCGGGAGCGAATACACCAGCAAAGCCCCCAGCAGCAGTACGGGAAATACCACGCCGCCGCCCACGATGAGTATCTCCGCCTTGCGCCGCGACATCTCACGCGGGTTGATGCGCGTGACGTAGATGAACAGCGTGCCAACCAGCAACCAAAGCACGACGGCACCGATGAACATTACCCGGGCCAGATCAAACACGCTCAGCGCATCGGTGCCGGAGGGGGCCAGGACGGATTGCCGTCCGTCACATGCAGAAAGCACGAAAGCGGCGGCCAGACAGGCCAGCGCATTGCGCGAATGGACATACAAGACGGGGGTCAAAACATCTTCGCGCCGACGCGCTCATTCCGCCAAGGGCGTCGATTTCTTCCGGACTTGTCGGTGTGATCCGCCATCGCGGCATCCTCCGCCATCTTGAACTGTGACAAGAACGCCCAATCTGCGGTTCTGGTTCCTCGCGTCTTGCGGCGCTAGTGGCGACCCTTGCCTCGCAATAGGCACATCACGCAAGGGATCGCCAAAGCGCCAAACAGCGGGATCGGCGCGAATACATTGAAGGCTTCATGCGTTGGCGATGTTCCCATTTCCGAGCATTCAGGTCATCCGTAATGCTCCGGGTGCAACCGGCAATTTCCATTCGACAGTGAACCATAACCGACGCGCGGGCGTTCTGTTTCAAGTGCAGACCAATCTTGGAGCGACCGATGCAAACACAGTTGAAGATAAACGGCACCGAACATGATCTGGATCATGATCCGCGAGTTTCGCTGCTGGATGCGCTGCGAAACCATTTGAATCTGACTGGCACCAAAAAGGGGTGTGACCATGGACAGTGTGGCGCTTGCACGGTGTTGCTGAACGGTCGCCGGATCAATTCATGCCTGACACTTGCGTGCATGCATGACGGGGACGAGATCACGACAATCGAAGGTATCGGCACGCCGGAAGAATTGTCGCCACTGCAAACCGCGTTCATCGAGCATGACGGATTTCAATGCGGCTACTGCACGCCCGGCCAGATCTGTTCGGCGACCGCGATGCTGGAAGAAGCACGACAAGGCTGGCCAAGCCACGTCACAGTAGATGTAACAACGTCGCCCGAACTGACCGACACGGAAATCGCCGAACGGATGAGCGGCAATCTATGCCGGTGTTCCGCCTATCCCAATATCGTCGACGCAATTCGGCAAGCCGCAGGTAAGAGCGCATGAGGACATTCGAATATTCCCGCGCGGCAGATCCCGGCGAAGCCGCAAGGTTTGCGCATGAGGGTGCCACCATCATTGCAGGTGGCACCAACCTTCTGGATCTCATGAAACTGGAGGTGATGGCTCCGGACCGGCTGATCGATATCAACCGTCTCGACCTGAAATGGATCGAGTCGACGCAAGACGGCGGTTTGCGTATCGGGACGCTTGTCTCGAACAGCGATCTGGCAGCGGATATGCGGGTCAGAGAAGGCTGGCCGGTGCTCAGCAAGGCGCTTTTGTCCGGCGCGACCGGCCAGTTGCGCAACAAGGCAACTACCGGGGGCAACCTGCTGCAACGTACCCGGTGCTACTATTTTTACGACACGGACATGCCTTGCAATAAACGCGAACCCGGTTCGGGATGCGCGGCCTTGGGCGGTTTCAACCGGATCCATGCGATCCTTGGAACGAGCGACCAGTGCATTGCGACACACCCCAGCGACATGGCGGTCGCCATGCGTACGCTGGATGCCAAAGTCGAGATATTGTCGAATGAAGAGGGCGTTCGGATGATTGATCTGGGGGATCTTTACCGTCTGCCGGGCGATACGCCCCATATCGAAACGACCTTGAAGCCGGGGGAAATGATAACGCATGTCATTCTGCCGCCGCCTCTTGAAGGCCGCCAGATTTACCGAAAAGTACGTGACCGGGCGTCCTATGCGTTCGCTCTCGTTTCAATAGCGGCCGCTGTGGATGTTCAGGATGGAAAGATCGCGACGGCAAAGCTCGCCTTTGGTGGCGTCGGACCATGTCCCTGGCGCATGCCGCAAGTGGAGAACCTGCTGACCGGTCAGACGCCTTCGGCCCATCTGTGGGAAAAGGCGACGGATCTGTTGTTGGAAGACGCGACAGGACAGGGCAGCAACGATTTCAAGATACCGCTTCTGCGCCGCACGCTTGCTGCGGTCATGGATGAAGCGACCCGAGGAGACGGCAAATGACGGCATATCTCAAAATGGACGAACCCGATCACCGCCGCCGCCTTGATGAAACCGTGCAAGGCATCATAGGCACCGCGATGGACCGGCCGGATGGTGCCGCCAAGGTAACCGGCACCGCCATTTATGCCCATGAGGACCAGCCCAAGGGGATGGCGCATGGGGTATTTGCGCGCGCGCCCGTTGCGAAGGGAACGCTGACACGCATTGATGGTGAAAAGCTGCGCGCACTGCCCGGCGTCCTTGCGGTTCTGAGCGGCCCGAAATTCCTCCGCAACCCCGCGCAGGGGGGCGCGAACGAGGCACCGGTTCAGGGGAGCGAAACGATTGCCTATCTGGGCCAGCCCATTGCGCTTGTCGTTGCCGAGACGTTCGAACAAGCGCGGCACGCCGCGCATATGCTTGAGATGGAAATCACCTCTGAAGACGGGCTGATCAATCCCGAAGACGCGGGCTATGAGACGCCCGAAGATCAACAGGACTCGCAAGGCGATCTGGAACAAGCCATGCGTGATGCAGCCCGTTCCGTGGATGTCACCTATACCACCCCAAGCCACAACAGCGGCGCAATGGAACCGCATGCCTCCATCGCGGCGTGGGATGGTGACCGGCTGACCCTCAGGGGCAGCTATCAGATGCCGAATTACAATCAGTACGAGCTCGCGGATTCGCTGGGTGTCGAGCCCGAGAATGTCAGGATTCTGGCCCCTTTTGTCGGGGGCGGTTTCGGATCAAAACTTGGCATCGCTCCCGAAGCGGTGGCAGCGGCGCTGGCGGCACGCGAAGTCGGCAGGCCTGTCGGGGTGGCCCTGACGCGCCAGCAGGTTTTCGAAGCGACCATGCGGCGATCGGAAAGCAGGCAGCGGGTCAGGCTTTGCGTGGACTCAGAGGGACGCCTGACCGGGATCGGCCATGAGGCCTATGTTTCCAACCTCCCTGACGAAGAATTCTCCGAACCGGTGACACAAGCGACGCCGTTCCTGTATGCAGGCGCACACCGCGTCATCGGCCACCATATCGCCCGCGTGCACCGGACCTGCGCCGGTTCCGTGCGCGCACCCGGTGAATCCATCGGCGTGACCGTGTTGGAAAACGCTATGGACGAGCTGGCCCATGATTTGAAAATCGACCCGATCGAATTGCGCTTGAAGAACATCCCCGACAAGAATCCGACGTCTGGCCTGCCATTTTCGTCCCATACACTCGCGCAGGCCCTCAAGACGGGACGGGACAGATTTGGCTGGGATCAGCGAAACCCGGAACCCCGGTCGCGCCGCGAGGGTGAATGGCTGCTCGGGATGGGCATGGCGAGCGCCGTGCGGGTGAATATTCTCAGCGAGGCGCGGGCGCGTGTCACGCTTTCTCCCGGCGGTACTGCGCTGGTCGAAACGGACATGACCGACATCGGCACCGGCACCTATGCGATCCTTACGCAGATTTGTGGGGAAATGCTGGGGCTTGCCGGGGATAAGGTGATTGTGTCGCTTGGGGATACCGATCATCCCCACGGACCCGGATCAGGTGGGTCCTGGGGGGCTGCGTCAAGCGGGACGGCTGTCTTTCTGGCCTGCCAGAAAATCCGCGCGGAAGTGGCCAAGAAACTGGATGCGGACGAAGCCGATCTGACCTTCAAGGACGGGACGATCATTTATGGCAACCGGCAAGCTCCCTTGTCCGATCTGATTGATCAGGAGATTGCAGTCGAAGGCCATGTCGAGCCGGGCAAGACCTCTGATGAGGTGACGCAAGCAACCTACGGGGCGCATTTTGCAGAAGTCGCTGTTAATGCTGTCACCGGAGAGACCCGCGTGCGACGGATGTTGGGGGTTTTCGCCGCCGGTCGCATTCTGAATGCAAAGACCGCGCGGTCGCAATGTCTGGGCGGCATGACGTTCGGCATAGGGATGGCCCTTACCGAAGAAATCGCCCACGACCCGCGCGATGGCCATATCGTCAACCATGATTTCGCGGAATACCACCTGCCGGTCAACGCGGATGTGCCACAACTTGATGTGGTCTTGCTGGAAGAACGCGACGACTACGCAAATCCGCTTCAGGCAAAAGGAATCGGAGAACTTGGCATTTGCGGTGCGGCCGCCGCGATCACCAATGCGATTTTCAACGCGACTGGCGTCCGGGTCCGGGACTACCCTGCCACGCTGGACAAAGTGTTGGCGGGGTTGCCCCAAAAGGCATGAGGCCAGCCGCTGTCACACGGGAACGCCAATCACGACCGGATGCAGCAAGATCAGAGCGGCATATGCGGCCACCGCGCACGCCAGACGAAAGGCTGTGTCGCCTGGATTTGTCGGGCGCGCGACAAGCGGGCCGCTTTGCGCGGCAGTCAGGAGGTTCTGCCATTGGGCTTTGCCCATTTCACGCTGCTTGCGGCGATCAATCAATCGTCCGCCAAGCAATGAGAAACCTGCAAAGATGCCGAACAGGATCACGTGACCCAGATTGCCGTTCGGCAGCAGGTGCAGAAGCGACCACAGCAAAAGCGCCAGGAGCACCGGATGCCGTACCCAGCGGACAATTCCGGGAAGCGCGGGATCAAAGCGATGGTTGCGCGCGCCGCCAAAAGAGAACGGGTTGGGGCGGCCGAGTGTGAAGGCGACGATCAGACAGACGACCAACATCCCGACATGGACGACATGATGCTGCCACGGCATCTGCGGCCAGAGCTGGACATGGGGGACTTCTCCGGCCGCTGCGATGACTATCGCGAGCATTCCCAGAGACAGCAGCGAATAGGCAAGGGTGAACCCGCGCTCACCGATGAACTGCACCAGAGCAGTGCGGACAGGCGGGCGGATCGGAATGGAATGTGTCATGAAAAACAGCGCAAGGATGCCTGTGAACGCAAGCCAGCTCATGCCGAGGCTCCTTTCCTTTTGCGAAGCAGCATCGGGCCGTATATCGCCGTGAAACCTGCAAAGCAAACGATCCACAAGAGGCCGGAGCCGTCCAGAACAGCGGTTCGCCACATCGGCACAAAGTCCGCCGCAACCCGCAAGGTGACGGAACCCACTAGCGCCAGATAGACCAGCGTCGTTCCCCGATCCGCATGAAGCGCGTGACCGGAATGGCCCAGAGTTGCCCGTGACATGACGGCAAGCGTCATCAACCCGATCGCGCCGGCGGTCCAGACATGGATCGCGGTGCCCTGCGGCAGCATCTGCGGCGCAAGGATCGCTACCGCATTCAGCAAGGCACCCAGCGGCACGAAGGCATAAGCTGCGTGCAGCACCCAGACCAAAGGCTCGTCCGTTGTGGACACGCCCCGCCAGCGGGACAGGCGGATGCCGTGCAGGACCGCGATGGCGATCAGCGCCGCACCTGATACTGCGCTTTCGGGTGCTATCGTCCACCCGAGAAGAGTCGCGACCGTCGCAAGAAGTGTGACCTTGTCGAAAAGCTGCATGGGGGGTGTTGGCAATCCGGTCGCGCCTTGCTTGACCAGCCAGTTTCGGGTGAAGGACGGGATGATCTTGCCTCCGATCAGCGCGACGAGGACCAGAATGACAGACAGCCCGAGCCGAAGACCGAATCCCTTTGCGGCATATTCGCCGTTTGCCGCTTCGAGATGGAAAATCAGATTGGCAAGGATCAGCACGCCCACCAGAGCCAGTACCGGCAGATTGCGCCAGTTCTTGCCCGCGATGATCTCTCGCAGGATGACCAGCCAAAGCGTCGCGGAAAACATCAGATCGGCCCCGGTCACTGCCCAGACCGGCAGGTAAGTCGAAAACATGATGGCCAGGCGCCCAACTATCCACAGCGACGTCAGCCCTGCAAGGTGCCAGCCGACAACGGGGAGGCGTCCTGTCCAGTTCGGAACTGCCGTCAGCAGGAAGCCCGCGATTACGGCCCCGAGGTATCCGAAGAGGAATTCATGGCTGTGCCAAGTCACCGGATCGAACCGCGTTGGCAGGCTGACCAATCCGGACAGCATGGCAATCCAGATGACCATCGCGCCGGCAGCCCAGAGGCCGGCAAGCAGGAACATGGGCCGGAACCCGAAGCTCAGGACGGCCGGGCCGTCCCAGCGGCGTATGCGATCCGAGGTAGTCTGTGTCATTTGGTTCTTCCATCGGAGGTGCGTGTCGTGGTCAGGACGGTTCCGTCCTCGGTACAGGTAAGACGGACACGTCTGCCCTGATGGTGGAATGTCAGTCGATAGCGACCCGCATCCTCACCCACACCGGTTTCAAATCGGCTGGTGATCGTGCCATTGCGCATCTGTTCTTGCACATCGGCGGGGGCCAGGCCCAGCAGGGGACCAAGATCCTCTGCTTCAACTGTTGCCTGGCCGTCTTTCATGGTGATCTTCATCGTGAATCCTCTGAATCGGCGAGATCCATAAGGTGTCGGATATGGCGCGCAAAGGCCAGCGCGGCGGGTACGCCGAGGATACAGCCCGCGATGGTCGATGCTGCGGTCGAAAGGACCGGAAGGCCGATCCAGCTGCCGATGAGCGAGGCAAAGAACACGTTCACACCGGCAGCACCCGCAGCAAACGGATAAAGTGCCAGCGCGATACGCCCCGATGACCAGCCACTGCGTTTCATTTGCGCATGACCAGATGATGCACCAGCGCCAGCGCCGCGATCAATGTCAACGACGCGATTCCGAACCAGATTTCCGCCGTGGCCGATTGCGCCTGTGGAATTGGGCGGTTGAATGGCTCGGCTACGGCGAGCCCCGGGAACAGCGCAAAGATCGTGATGATGAAGAAAAGTACAAGGATGAGCGGTTTCATGTCATGTCTCCTGTGTGAGAGTGCGGTAAATGTCGGGAAGCGCGCGGGTCAGCCGCGCGGGGTTTGGCAGCAGGCTGAACCCGCCACTTCCAAAGATGCGTGCGAACCAGTCCTGACCGTCTTCGTCGATGATGACACCGTGCAGGGATTGCCCCGCGCGCCGCGCCTCGCGCACGGCCATGCGGCTGTCTTCGATGCCATGCTGTCCTTCGTAGTGGTCCAGATCATTCGGCTTGCCATCGGTCAGCACGATCAGCAGTTTTCGCGCGGCGGTCTGCTTGGCGAGCATGGCGGAGGTGTGGCGTATCGCGGCACCCAGACGGGTATAGTGCCCAGGTCGCAGCGCGCAAATATTGTCGGTGATCTCGGGGCTCATGGGGGTCTCGAATCCCTTGCAACGGGTCAGAAAAACACGGTCGCGGCGCAGGGATGAAAAACCCCATATACCCAGTTGATCGCCCGCCGTGTCGATACCGGTGGCAAGCGCCGCCAGCGCTTCGCGCGCCACGTCGATGACGGATGTATCGCCGACTGCCGCTTCGGTGGAGCGTGAACTGTCGACCAGAAACGCCACCGCCAGATCACGGTCGATCTGTCGCGCGGATTGCCAAATCCGGTCACTGCCTTGGCCTGTCGCGGCCAGGTCGGCCTGTGCGGTAATCAGCGCGTCAAGATCCAGATCGGTGCCGTCAATCTGGCGCGGGCGCAGGACGCGTCGCGGGCGCAGGGTCTCGAATTGGCGGCGAACTTCGCGCGCGCGGGCCGCGTCGGGTATGAAGGTTTCGGACGGGTTCGGTTGTGCCGGCGCGTCCAGAACACGGCAATGACCGTCCATATAGCTGCGGCTGCGATGGTTCCATTCGGGATAGGTAAATTCGCCAGCCAGCTTTTCGTGGTCGGCGTCAGCGGGCGACAGATCAAGGTGCAGCCGAAGGCGTGTCGCCGCGCGTTTGTCGACCTTTGACAGCGTGATCTCATCCTGATCCTCCGCCGCTTTCTGCGCGTTCTCGTCATCGTCGTCATCGACGCTGCGGTTGAGGTTCATGGATTCGACCCAAGACAGGATCGACTCGAACCGGTGCAGGATAAAGCTGTCCTTGCGGTTCGCCTCGTCCCGGTCGCGCCGGTCGCCCAGCTTGCGGGTGGTTGTTGCGGCCACGGGCGGGGGGGCGTTTGCTTCGTCGGTTTCGGGCGCGGCCGCACCGCCATTGCCGGTACGCTCGAACCGAAGCCAGAAGGGCACTGGTGCAAAGGACATATAGTGGCGGTCGGCGGGACGATCGGGAAACTCCGGTCTGTCCCCGCAAAGCTGATCGCGAACCGCCTGTTCTATTGCGACTTCCGATGCCGGCAGGGTCTGGGCCGGACGCGCGGCAAGGGTCAGCGAACACATCTGCGCGTAAGCTTCCCGCAGACCGGGGCAGGCGGCAAAGGCGCGGTCCGCCGCCGCCGCATTTGCGCGGACATTGGCGCAGTCGCGCGCGCGTAAATCTTCGGGCATGTCGGGAAACTCGGCCAATGCCGCCAGCGCCACCAGCCAGAAATAGGCGGCCCGATTCAGCGCTGGTTCGGGAAAGCAGGCCATGACAGGCGGCAGGCGAAGGCGCTCACCGTCAAAGCCGGCAACCCATTCCTTTTCACGCTCCGCCCCCAAACGCCTGCGTATGTCGCGTCGATGTGCCACCAACGTCTGGGCGGCCTCGCCCAGCTCGACGCCTGCATTCCCGCCAAGGGCGCGAAAAAGAACGGCAAGGCTGGGGCGGACATCCGACAAGGTGACCGCGGCCTCAGGATAGACCACCGACGCGATCGCGCCGCTGGCCATGTCGTGCCACAGGTTGCCGACAGTCTCTTCCGGCTCCATCAGGTCCATCAGGCGCATGACATTATCCCCTAACCGTAGACGGTGGCGACGAGATCGCGCAGGGCATCCTGCACGTCTTCGTCGTCGCTGAGCGGCTCGATGATGGCGGCTTCGATCGCCTGGGTAACACCCATGCCGCCCGCCATGAGGGTCGCGGCGTAGATCAGCAGGCGGGTGGATACCCCTTCCTCCAGATCCATGCCGGAGAGCGCGCGGATATGCCCGCCAAGCCTTACTAGGGGGGCCACGCGCCCCGCCTCCAGCCCGCTTTCATGCGCTACGACACCAATCTCCAGATCGGGCTTCGGAAAGTCGAAGGTGACGGACAGGAACCGTTGGCGTGTCGACGGTTTCATCCGTTTCAGCACATTCTGGTATCCGGGGTTATAGCTGGCCACCAGCATGAAGCCGGCCGGAGCCACCAGTTCCTCGCCGGTGCGGTCGATCATCAGGGTGCGCCGGTTGTCGGTCAGCGGGTGCAGGACCACCGTGACGTCCTTGCGCGCCTCGATGACCTCGTCGAGATAGCAGATCCCGCCTTCGCGCACGGCACGGGTCAGAGGCCCGTCGACCCACACCGTCTCTCCGCCCTTGAGCAGATAGCGCCCGATCAGATCGGCGGCGGACAGATCGTCGTGGCAGGCGACCGTGTAGAGCGGCTTGCCCAGTTTCGCGGCCATGTGTTCGACGAACCGTGTCTTGCCGCAGCCGGTCGGC